>NZ_JBFBEM010000005.1:0-521034 GCF_040683675.1 Streptomyces sp. NPDC093252
GTCGTTTGTGCTTTTGTGATTTTGATTTTTGATTCAAAACGGCCCCCCGCCCCCGGCCCGGCCCCCCCCCCCCCCCCCGGGGGCGGCGCCGGGGGGGGGGGCCCCCCCCCCCCCCCCCCCCTTCCGCATACCCCGGCTACCTGGGGCTCCCGTCTTCCCGGGCTACCCGCGGCTTCCGATGTCCCCGGCTACCTGCGGCGCAGATCCGCCACCCGGGCCCGTTCCGACCCCGGCGGCTGCTCGCCCAGCACCGCGGCGGGGCCGCGCAGGGAGGTGCCGCCGGGGACGCCCCGGCGGGGGCCCGGGAGGGGGACGTCCCGCATGTCCCGGCGGGCCGGGCGGGCCGGTGCCGGGGCGTCACCCCCGGCGTTTCCCGAGGGGCCGCCCGTGGCGCCCGTGACGGCGATCTGGACGCCCTGGTCGGCGAGGGCCTGCAATTCGGTGGCCGCCCGGTCGTCGTGGGCCGGGGGCTCGTCGGTGACCAGCCGGGTGATGACGTCCGTGGGGACGGTCTGGAACATGGTGTCGGTACCGAGCTTGGTGTGGTCGGCGAGGACCACGACCTCGGCGGCGGCCTGCACCAGCGCCCGGTCGACGGAGGCGGAGAGCATGTTGGAGGTGGACAGCCCGCGTTCGGCGGTGAGCCCGCTGCCGGAGAGGAAGGCGCGGGATACCCGCAGGCCCTGGAGCGACTGTTCGGCGCCGGAGCCGACGAGGGCGTAGTTGGAGCCCCTGAGGGTGCCGCCGGTCATGACGACCTCGACCCGGTTGGCGTGGGCGAGCGCCTGGGCGACCAGCAGGGAGTTGGTGACGACGGTGAGGCCGGGGACCCGGGCGAGCCGGCGGGCCAGCTCCTGGGTGGTGGTACCGGCCCCGACCACGATCGCCTCGCCCTCCTCGACGAGGCCCGCGGCGAGATCGGCGATGGCGGTCTTCTCCGCGGTCGCGAGATGGGATTTCTGCGGAAAGCCGGATTCCCGGGTGAATCCGCCCGGGAGTACCGCACCGCCGTGCCGGCGGTCGAGGAGTCCTTCTGCCTCCAGTGCGCGCACGTCCCGCCGTACGGTCACTTCGGAGGTCTGGACGACGCGGGCCAGCTCACGGAGCGAAACCGCTCCATTCGCTCGCACCATTTCGAGAATCAATTGGCGACGTTCTGCAGCGAACACGAAACTGACAGTAACCCCAACGTCCATCTGCTTTCAGCAGTTTGCGCCGAATAGCAGAAGATGTTCGCACGCGACCACTGGAAGTGGTATAGGGGTCGATGTCCGGTGATGGCACCGGGCGCGGGGCCCGGAAAGCGGGCCAACTCCCGGTGCCCGAGGGGGAGTCGGGCCCGCGATCAGCCCTCGCCGCTCGTCTTGCGGGTGTGCAGTTGCCGGGCCACCTCGGCGATCGACCCCGACAGGGAGGGGTAGACGGTGAACGCGTTCGCGATCTGTTCGACCGTCAGATTGTTGTCGACGGCGATCGAGATGGGGTGGATCAGTTCCGAGGCGCGCGGCGAGACGACCACCCCGCCGACCACGATGCCGGTACCGGGGCGGCAGAACAGCTTGACGAAGCCGTCCCGGATGCCCTGCATCTTGGCGCGCGGGTTGCGCAGCAGCGGCAGCTTGACGGCGACGGCCTCGATCTTTCCGCCGTCCACATCGGCCTGGGTGTAGCCGACGGTGGCGATCTCCGGGTCGGTGAAGACATTGGAGGAGACGGCCTTGAGGTTGAGCGGCGTCACCGCGTCGCCGAGGAAGTGGTACATGGCGATGCGGCCCTGCATGGCGGCGACCGAGGCGAGGGCGAAGATCCCGGTGACATCACCGGCGGCGTAGACGCCCGGCGCGGTGGTGCGGGAGACCTTGTCGGTCCAGATGTGCCCGGACTCGGTGAGCTTGACCCCGGCCTCCTCCAGGCCCATGCCCGCGGAGTTGGGGATCGCGCCGACCGCCATCAGACAGTGCGAGCCCTCGATGACCCGGCCGTCGGCCAGGGCGACCTCCACCCGGTCGCCGACCCGCTTGGCGGAGGCGGCGCGGGAGCGGGCCATCACGTTCATCCCCCGGCGCCGGAACACGTCCTCCAGGACGGCGGCGGCGTCCGGGTCCTCGCCGGGGAGCACCCGGTCGCGGGAGGAGACCAGGGTGACCTCGGAGCCGAGCGCCTGGTAGGCACCGGCGAACTCGGCGCCGGTGACACCGGAGCCGACGACGATCAGTTCGCTCGGCAGTTCGGTCAGGTCGTAGACCTGGGTCCAGTTCAGGATCCGCTCGCCGTCCGGCTGGGCGTCGGGCAGCTCGCGCGGGTGACCGCCGGTGGCGATCAGGACGGCGTCCGCGGTGAGCGTCTCCTCCGTGCCGTCGGCGGCCCGGACGACGACCTTGCGGGAGCCGTCGAGGGCCTGCATGCCCTCCAGCCGGCCGCGCCCGCGCAGCACCCGGGCGCCCGCGCGGGTCACGGAGGCGGTGATGTCGTGGGACTGGGCGAGCGCGAGACGCTTCACCCGCCGGTTCACCTTGCCGAGGTCCACCCCGACGACCCGGGCGGCCTGGTCGATATGCGGGGTGTCGTCGGCGACGATGATCCCCAGTTCCTCGTACGACGAGTCGAAGGTGGTCATCACCTCGGCCGTCGCGATGAGCGTCTTCGACGGTACGCAGTCGGTGAGCACCGACGCCCCGCCCAGACCGTCGCAGTCGACGACGGTCACCTCCGCGCCGAGCTGCGCGGCCACCAGCGCCGCTTCATACCCGCCGGGTCCGCCACCGATGATCACGATCCGAGTCACGTAGCCCATTGTCCCGCACACCTCAGAGTGCCCGCGCCCCGGGGCACCCGTGGGACGGGAGGGGCCGCCGTTGCGGCTGCCGTACCCTCGTCGCATGTCGCTCTACGCCGCCTACGCGAGCAACCTCGAAGCGCGGCTGATGTCCCGCCGCGCCCCCCATTCGCCGCTGCGCGCCACCGGGTGGCTGAACGGCTGGCGGCTGACCTTCGGGGGCGAGCACCTCGGCTGGGAGGGCGCCATCGCGACCCTCGTGGAGGATCCCCTCGCCCAGGTCTTCGTGGCGCTGTACGACATGGCGCCGATGGACGAGGAGTCCCTGGACCGCTGGGAGGGGCTGGGGCTGGACCTCTACCGCCGGATCCGGGTCCGCGTCCACACCCTGGAGGGCGAGGAGCAGGCGTGGACCTATGTGCTCAACGCCTACGAGGGGGGTCTGCCCTCGGCCCGCTATCTGGGCGAGATCGCCGACGCGGCGGAGTCGGCGGGCGCCCCGCACGACTATGTGATGGAGCTGCGCAAGCGCCCCTGCTGATCCCGGCGGCCCCGGAGCCTGTGAGGCCCCCGGCCGTCCCTCACCACCCGTTCATGGGAAACGACAAGGCAACGATCCCAGAACCGTGCGGTCCATCATCTACGCGCGTAGGCCGTGACCGGCTACCCTCATGCGCGTGAACGCATCTCTTCTTCCGGACGGCCTCCAGGGCGACCCCTACGGCGCCGCCGACGCCGCCGCCGCGCGCGTGCGCGCACTGACCGGCGCCGAGTCCCACGACGTCGCCCTCGTGATGGGCTCCGGCTGGGCCCCGGCCGTGGACGCGCTGGGCGCGGCCGACGCCGAGTTCCCGGTCACCGAGCTGCCCGGGTTCCCGCCACCGGCGGTCGCCGGTCACGGCGGCACGGTCCGCTCCTACGCCGTCGGGGACAAGCGCGCCCTGGTCTTCCTGGGCCGCACCCACTACTACGAGGGCCGCGGGGTGGCCGCCGTCGCGCACGGGGTGCGCACCGCGGTGGCCGCCGGGTGCAAGACCGTCGTCCTCACCAACGGCTGCGGCGGGCTGCGCGAGGGCATGCGTCCCGGTCAGCCGGTGCTGATCAGCGACCACATCAACCTCACCGCCACCTCCCCCATCGTCGGCGCCAACTTCGTCGACCTCACCGACCTCTACTCGCCGCGGCTGCGCGCCCTGTGCAAGGAGATCGACCCGTCCCTCGAAGAGGGCGTCTACGCGCAGTTCCCCGGCCCGCACTACGAGACCCCGGCCGAGATCCGGATGGCCCGGGTGATCGGCGCGGACCTGGTCGGCATGTCGACGGTCCTGGAGGCCATCGCGGCGCGGGAGGCGGGCGCCGAGGTGCTGGGCATCTCCCTGGTGACCAATCTCGCCGCGGGCATGACCGGCGAGCCGCTGAACCACGAGGAGGTCCTCCAGGCGGGCCGCGACTCGGCCGCGCGCATGGGGGCGCTGCTGACGCGGGTCCTGGGCAGGATCTGACCGGGGATCCCATCAGAGATCCGATCAGGAGTCCGATCAGGGATCCCCTCAAGGGTCCGATCAGGGATCCCCTCAGGGCCCCATCAAGGGTCCGATCAAGGGTCCGATCAAGGTCTCGACCCGACCGGAGCACGATCCGGAGCGTGATCCGGATGACGAAAGGCTGAGCGAACGTGCACGACGATCTGCTGGCACGGGCCGGGGCGTGGCTCGCCGAGGACCCCGACCCCGACACCCGCGCGGAACTCGCCGCGCTGCTGGCCGCCGGGGACACCGGGGCGCTGGCCGAGCGGTTCTCCGGCACCCTCCAGTTCGGCACCGCCGGGCTCCGCGGTGAGCTGGGCGCGGGGCCGATGCGGATGAACCGGGCGGTGGTGATCCGCGCCGCCGCCGGTCTCGCCGGGTATCTGCGCGACCGGGGGCACGGGGACGGCCTCGTCGTCATCGGCTACGACGCCCGCTACAAGTCGGCCGACTTCGCCCGGGACACGGCCGCCGTCATGACCGGCGCGGGCCTCAGGGCCGCCGTCCTGCCCCGCCCGCTGCCCACCCCGGTCCTCGCCTTCGCCGTCCGGCATCTGGGCGCGGTCGCGGGCGTGGAGGTCACCGCCAGCCACAACCCGCCCCAGGACAACGGCTACAAGGTGTACCTGGGCGACGGCTCGCAGATCGTGCCCCCGGCCGACGCGGACATCGCCGCCGAGATCGAGGCGGTCGCCGCCCTGGCCGACGTCCCGCGCCCCGAGGGCGGGTGGGAGACGCTGGACGACTCCGTACTGGAGGCGTATCTCGCGCGGACGGACGCGGTGCTGGCGCCCGGGTCGGCGCGGACCGCCCGGACCGTCTACACCGCGATGCACGGGGTGGGCCGGGACACGCTGCTGGCCGCGTTCGCCCGAGCCGGGTTCCCGGCGCCGGACCTGGTCGCCGAGCAGGCCGACCCCGACCCGGCGTTCCCGACCGTCGCGTTCCCCAACCCGGAGGAGCCGGGCGCGATGGACCTGGCCTTCGCGCGGGCCCGCGCCACCCGCCCCGATCTCGTCATCGCCAACGACCCGGACGCCGACCGCTGCGCGGTGGCCGTACCGGACGGACCGGACGACTGGCGGATGCTGCGCGGCGACGAGGTGGGCGCGCTGCTCGCCGCCCATCTGGTCCGGCGCGGGGCGCGCGGCACGTTCGCCGAGTCGATCGTCTCCTCCTCCCTCCTCGGCCGGATCGCCGAGCGGGCCGGGCTCCCCCACGAGGAGACCCTCACCGGCTTCAAGTGGATCGCCCGCGTCCAGGACCTGCGCTACGGCTACGAGGAGGCCCTCGGCTACTGCGTGGACCCCGAGGGCGTGCGCGACAAGGACGGCATCACGGCCGCGCTGCTGATCACCGAGCTGGCGTCGGAGCTGAAGGAGAACGGCCGGACGCTCCTCGATCTGCTGGACGACCTCGCGGTCGAGCACGGGCTGCACGCGACCGACCAGCTCTCGGTGCGGGTGCGGGACCTGTCGGTGATCGCGGACGCGATGCGCCGACTGCGTGAGCACCCGCCGACGGAGCTGGCCGGGCTGGCGATCACCGCGGCGGAGGATCTGGCGAAGGGCACGGCGTCGCTGCCCCCGACGGACGGACTGCGGTACCAGTTGGACGGCGCCCGGGTGATCGTCCGCCCGAGCGGTACCGAGCCCAAGCTGAAGTGCTATCTGGAGGTCGTGGAGCCGGTCGCCTCGCACGCGGAGCTGGTGGACGCGCGGGCGAGGGCGGCCGGGCGGCTGGCGGCGCTGAAGCGGGATCTGGCGGCGGCGGCCGGGATCTGAGCCGGGCGGGTGCCTGGCGCGTCAGGCGGTGAGAGGTGCCGGGGTGTCGGTGGGTGCGGGGGCTGGGGTTTCGGGGGCTTCCGGGGTCGGCGTTTCGGTGGGGGGCTCGGTCGGGGCTGTGGGTTCCCCCGTCGAGGGTTCCGGGTCGGGGTCGGGGGGCGTCGGGGTAGGCGTGGGTGTCGGGGTCGGGGTGGGCTGAGCTGGGTCTACGGGGATGGGTGTTCCCGGACTCGGGAGGGTGGGGGTCGGAGGAGGAGTCGGGGAGGGCGTCGGCGTGGGCCGGTCGTCGCCCCCGGAGCCCTCGGAGCCCCTGGAGCCCTCGGCGTTCGCGCCCCCTCCCTCTCCCCCGTCCCCCAACGCCGGGGTGTCGGCGCCCGCGCCGGGGCTGGCCGGGATCGTCGCGGTGCCGTCGGGGACGGTGTGGACGCCCCGCAGATAGAACTCCCTCCAGCCCAGCACCAGAGCGAGGTACTCGCGCGAGTGGTTGTAGCTGAGGATCGCGCGCTCCAGCCCGGCCGCCGTGCCCAGGTCCCGGCCGCCCGCGCAGAGGTAGTGCCCGGCGGCGAGGGCGGCGTCGAAGATGTTGTTCGGGTCGGTGATCCCGTCGCCGTTGCCGTCGGCGCCCCAGGTCTTCCAGGTGGTCGGCAGGAACTGCATCGGCCCGACCGCCCGGTCGTAGACGCTGTCGCCGTCCCAGGCGCCGCCCTCGCTGTCCGGGATCAGGGCGAAGCCGTCGCCGTCCAGGGCGGGGCCGGTGATCGGGGTGAGGGTGTCGCCGTCGGCGTCGACCGCGCCGCCGCCCGCGTGCCCGGACTCGACCTTGCCGATGGCCGCGAGCAGTTCCCAGCGCAGCCCGCAGCGCGGGTCGGTGCGGCCGGTGGATTCCTCGGCGCTCCGGTAGGCGGCGAACACGGTGGCGGGCAGCCCGGCCTCGGCGACGGCCCGCTCCCCGGCGGGCGCGGCGGCGCCCGGCTCTCCCGCCGTCCGCCCGACCGCCGCCACGTCCTTCAGGGGCGGGAGTTCGATGTGGTACGAACCGTCGCCCTGGGAGGGCACCTCGGGCAGCGGGGCGGCGGGGTCCTGGGGCGTGCCGGGCGCGCTCGCCGGGTCGTTCCGGGCGGCGGCCGGGTCGGCGCCGCCGGTTGCCGGTGCCTGGGAACCGGCGGTGAGCAGGGCCGCGGCGACGGTGGCGACCGTCGCGGCACAGGCTCCGCGCAGGCCGCGGCGGAGGGGTCGGGTCGGCGGACGACGGGACATGGCGGCGGCAACTCCTTGCGATGGTGGGGTCGGCTCAGATGCGGGTGAGGTAGCTGAATCCGGTGTCCGGGCCCACGCAGGACTGGAGGGTGAGGTCGCCCCAGTAGAGACCGGCGGCGGGGGTGCCCCGGCCGGGGGTGCGGTGGTGGGCGTAGACGCGGTAGCGGAAGGTGCCGCGCGGGGTGGTCACGGTGACGACCGTGCCGAGGGGCAGGGTGGCGAACCGGTCGAAGCCGCCGCAGTAGTCGTGCCCGACGATCACGGCGGTGCTCAGCTCGTACCCGTCCTCGGTGCCCAGGTCGGGCCCGGTCCACTGCACGGCGTCCGCGCAGGCGTCGACGGCGTCCTGCCCGCCCCGCACGACCCGGGCGGACCAGGAGCCGATACGCAGGGTGGTGAGCCCGTCGGGGGCGGCGGACTGGGAGGTGGACGGGGTGGGCGAGGGGGTTTCGGCGGTGGGGGAGGACGGGGTGGGCGAGGGGGACGGGGTCACCGGGGCTTCCAGGACCTCCGGGACCTCCGTGGCCGGGGGCTCGGGCGGCTCGACCGGCGTCGCGGGCCCGACCGGCACGACCGGCGTCTCGGGCGCGACCGGAACGCCCGGCGCAACCCCCTCCCCCGCCCCGCCCTGCGCCGCCCGCGCCGGGGTCGAGGGGGCGGGGGTGGCGGGCGGCCGGGCGAGCGGGGCGTCCGGCGTGGTGGGGGCGGGGGCGGCACAGGCGGTGAGGGCCGCTGCGGCGAGGGCGGCGAGCACGGCCGGGGTGCGGTGGGACCGGGCCGAGGTCACGAAGGGGGTCACCAGGGCTGCTCCCTCATCCGAAGCGCCCGTTCACGTAGTCCGTCGTCCGGGGGTCCTGCGGGGTGTGGAACATCGCGTCCGTGGCGCCGTGTTCGACGATCGCGCCGGGGGTGCCCTGTTCCGCGAGGAAGAAGGCGCACTGGTCGGAGACGCGGGCGGCCTGCTGCATGTTGTGGGTGACGATGACGATGGTGACGTCGGACTTCAGTTCGTGGATGGTCTCCTCGATGCGCCGGGTCGAGGTGGGGTCGAGGGCGGAGCAGGGCTCGTCCATCAGCAGCACCCGGGGCCGGACGGCGAGGGAGCGGGCGATGCACAGGCGCTGCTGCTGGCCGCCGGAGAGGGCGCCGCCGGGCTGGCGGAGCCGGTCGCGGACCTCCTTCCACAGGCCCGCCTTGGTCAGACACTCCTCGACCAGCCGGTCCTTGTCCTCGCGGCCCGCCGTGACGCCGCTGAGCTTGAGCCCGGCCAGGACGTTGTCGTAGATCGACATCGCGGGGAAGGGGTTGGGCTTCTGGAAGACCATGCCGATGCTGCGGCGGGCGTGGGTGATGCGGCGGCCCCGGTCGTAGATGTCGTCGCCGTCGAGCAGGACGCGGCCGGACAGGGCGGCCGAGCCGACCAGTTCGTGCATCCGGTTGAGGATCCGCAGAAAGGTGGACTTGCCGCAGCCGGAGGGGCCGATGAGGGCGGTGACCTGGCGGGCCGGCATGGTCAGGGACACCTGTTCCAGGACCTTGTGGTGGCCGAACCACGCCGAGATGGCGTCGGCCTCCAGGGTCGCGGGGTCGCTCCCGTCCCCGGGGCCGGGGGTGCGGGTCCCCACCGCGGGCAGATGGCGCGTCGGGGCGAGGATCTCGTCCACGAGGGCGGTGTCGGCGACGCTGTCGGGGGAGGTATCGGTGGTGCCGGTGTCGGACATGGTGGGACTCCTCGTGGCTCAGAGCAGGTTGGGCAGCAGTCGGGTGGCGGCGCCGGAGACGGCGAGGCCGAACGCGGCGAGGACGGGCACCGAGGCGATCCAGGTCTGCCAGCGGCCCCAGACGCGATGGGCGGCCATGGTGAGCAGGGCGGCGATCAGCAGTCCCTGCGACCAGAGGAAGACGGGCAGCCAGGCGCCGCTCTCCCCACCCATGGCCTGCTCGGACCCGTCGATCCAGCCGGGCGCGAGGGGGCGCGGCGGCGCGGGTGCGACCTCGCTGGTGAGTGCGGCGTCGACCCGGACGGTCCCGGAGGGGGTGTACGGGCCGCCCTCGGCGGTGATCAGGGTGAGCCGTCCCTCGCCCTCCTTCAGGGCGGGCGGCAGCGGGTCGCCCTCCCGGCGCAGCGCGGTGACCTCGTAGGTGGCGGTGCCCTGACCCGTCGTCACCCGGATCTCGGTACCGGGCGGCAGCAGATGCAGATCGTTGAACGGGCTGCCGTACCCCCACTGACGGCCCATCAGCACACTGGTCCCGGCCTGGCCCGGCAGCGGGGTGTCCCGGCGGTGTCCGGGGCCGGACATGAGGATGCCGGAGGTGGTGCCCTCGGCGACCACCTCCTCCAGGCCGAGGGCGGGGATGCGCAGCAGGGCCACCGGGGCGCCGGGGGTGAGGAGTTCGCCCTCGTAGGTCCGCTGTCCGACCGGGGCGATGCCCAGGGCGAGCTGGCGGCGCAGCTCGTCGTACGCCGTCTGCTGGTCGCGGGTGTGCTGGAGGTGCCCGACGATCGTGGGGTTCGCGGCGAAGCCGAGGAGCAGCGCGGCGAGCACGCACAGGGCGGCCCCGGCGAACGCGTATCCGGCGCGTTCGGCGGGCGGCCCGGCGTCGGGGGCGGGCTCGGGCGGGGGCGCCGGGGCCGGCGGCGCCACGGCCGGCGGGGGCGGGGACAGCACGGTCACGGGGAGCGCTCCTGTGAAGTGGGGTGGGTGGAGTGAAGGTGGGGTGGGGCACGGGCGGCGGGGTGGGGGCCCGCCGCCCGTGCACCGGGTGCCGCCGTCAGGCGCGGGGCTCGCCGAAGCGCAGCAGCCCGTTGCGGCGGCCGAAGCGCACCGCGAGGACACCGGCCGCGAGCAGCACGATCGCTCCGACGCCGGAGAACAGGGCGAGCTGCGAACCGGTGGAGGCGAGGCCGCCGGAGGTGGCGGTGCCTCCGGTGGAGCTGTCACCGCCGCCGGTGGAACCGGATGTGGTGCCGGACGGGTCGCCCGAGGGGTCGTCACTCGGGTCATCGCTCGGGTCATCGCTCGGGTCGCCCGAGGGGTCGTCGCTGGGGTCTCCGGACGGGTCGCCGGAGGGGTCGTCGCTGGGGCTGGGGGAACCGGAGGGTTCGGCGAGGGTGAAGGAGATCTGGCTGTTGCCGGAGCCGCAGGCCGGGCTCCAGGACCAGACGTTGTCCCCGGCGACGGCGTCCCCGGGGACGGTCAGGGCCGACCAGGTCGCGATGCCGTCCGCGTCGGCGGTGGCGCCGGGGAACTCGGTGTCGTCGCGCTCCAGGGTCAGGGCGAGATCGGCGCCCGGCTCGCAGCGCCGGACGACGAGTTTCACCTGCTGGCCGCGCTCCAGCTCCGGGTTGCGCGGCAGCCGCGTGCCTTCGTCGTCGTACAGCTCCGCGCCCGGCGGCTCGACGATCAGCCGCAGGGGTGCGGATTCGGAGGCGCCCCAGTCGGCGGTGTCGGCCGGGACGAACCGGGCGGTGAAGTCGTGGGTGCCCTCCGTCAGGGCGGGCGTGGTGAGTTCGGCCCTGCCGTTCGTCACGGGGGCCTGGCCGAGGGTGGTCCCGCCGTCCAGGAAGGTCACGCTGCCGACGGCCTCGGCGGGGGTCAGGGCCGCGGTCAGCCGTACGGTCTGGCCGGGTTCGACGGTGCCGGTGTCGACGGTCAGCTCAGTGGCGGTCGCCGTGGCGCCCTCGCCCTGCGTCCAGGTGTCGCCGGTGACGGTGATCTTCTGGGTCCAGTAGGGGCTGCCGGGGACGATCTCCTCGCTGGGCTTAGCCCAGTCCCAGTTGTCGACGCAGTAGACCCGCAGTTCGTAGGTGCCGTCGCTGGAGATGATCCCGGCGAGGCTCCGGGCCACCAGGCCGGGGTTGTCCGCGGCGGTGAGGGAGATCGCCGGGGTGGCCCCGGTGTAGGGCCCGGCGTTGCCGACGCCCTTGAGGACGGCTTCCTCGGTGCCGTCCGCGGTGACGACGTAGACGTTGAGGTAGCTGTTCCAGTTGAGGTCTTCGAGGGTGATGTCGGGGCAGGCGGCCGGGATCCCCAGGGTCGCCCCGAGCGGATCGGTGTCGCCGAGCCCGCCGCCGGACGCCAGGGTGAATTCCCCGATGGACGCGGCTCGGGCGGGCTGGGACTGGGCGGCGACCAGCGTCACCAGTCCCGCCGCGAGCACGGCACAGGCGGCCAGGAGCGCGGCTGCTCTTCGAAATGGTCGGAGCACGGTCATGTGCGGAGCCCCCCGGGGAGCGTTGGGTTCGGATGGTCATGGGACGGGTTGTCGAGCGGGGAAACGGGAACAGCGCGTGGGGCCGGGCACCTGGTGGGTGCCCGGCCGTCACGCGAGGGGTCGGATGGCGATCGGTGCCTACCGGCGGCCGGTGATGTCGGTGTCACCGCAGTCGGACGCGGCGGAGTCGGCGGCCAGGTCGCCGAAGCCGTAGTTCTTGATGGTGGCCAGGTTCAGGCAGACCTGGGAGGTGGCGCCCACGAAGGCCCGCACGATCGCCGGGTCGGCGAGCCTGTCGCTGCGGACGACGTTGTAGACGTCACGGGCGAAGGTGAAGTTGGGGTTCAGGGCCAGCGTGGCGCCGGAACCGGTGGTCGGGGCCACCCCCGCGATGTTCCGCAGCCGGGACTCGCCCCGCCGGTTGGGGACATCGGCGAAGCCCTTGCCCTGGGCGATCCACTGGGCGACCGAGTACGGCATGATCTGCGTGCCGTTGGCGATGGCGATGCCGTCGTGCTCCTGCACCGTGTCGTCCACGCAGCCCGCGGCCTTGGCGGTGGCGATCTCGGGCTCGGTGACGCCGATGGACGACAGCCAGTAGGTGCGGGTACCGGAACCGGTCTGCGGCAGCAGCGCCTTGGAGACCGTCTTGGTGACGCCCGCGTCCACGAAGGTGCAGGTCTTGTAGATGGAGGCGAGCTGGGCGATGCTCAGGTTGGTCGGCAGGGTGCTGCCCAGGTCGGTCGCGTAGGTGACCGCGTCCTTGCCGAAGGGGATCCAGGTCAGCTCGGGACCGGCGGTCGCCGGGCCGCGCGAGGAGCGGGCGAAGTCGACGCAGTCGGACGCCGGGTTGGTGTACTCGGAGTACAGTCTGTCGATTCCGGCGGAGGAGCCGTTCGGCCGGGGGATGTTGGCACAGTGCGGGGCGGTGACCGGGTCCTTCGGGGTGATGGTGGCGGAGCCGGTGGCGTTCCACGAACCGACGAGCTTGTTGCCACTGGCGTCCACCACGACCTCGCCCAGGCCGTTCACCACGTACTGCGTGGTGTCGGAGCCGACGCCGGCCAGCGGGCGGAACGGCGGGGTGGTGTAGTCCGCGGACGCCGGGGTGGACAGGGCGCCAACACCGATGGCGGCGGCGCCGAGAACCGCGGCACCGACCTTGGCGCGAGACTTGACGTTCACTTCTGATCTCCCTGTTTCGGATTTCGAAGACTGGACGTTCAAGCGAATCCGGATTGTTGTGCTGCCGACCCGTCGACCGGCCACCGCATACCTTTCCAAGATTCCCTTGCGGAGGCCACCAATTCCCAGCGAGGGAAAGGTTACGGGCAGGCTTCCTAGGTATCTCCTATAGGGTCCGGTACCTATGGGGTCCGGCATTTACGGGGTCCGGTGCTCATGAGGTCCGGTGCTCATGAGGTCCGGTGCTTATGGGGTCCGACGATGGGCGAGGCGAAGCATTACCGGGCCGGAAAGGGCAGCCGCTCCACCGAGAATGAGAACGGCGAGAAGAACCCAGCGGATAATTCCGAGAATCTCTCCCGGGGTGAATCCGCCCCGGGCGTCGGCGACATTCTGCTGCGGTCCGGAGGAGGGGGACGCGGACCCGTTCGCCGCCGTCGGGGACGCCGACGGGTCGTCGGTCGCCCCGCCCGCCGCGCCGCCCGCGCCGCTGCCGCCCGTGGCGCCGGAGGAGGAGCCGGAGGCCCCGCCAGCGAGCCCTGACCCGGTGTCGCCCGGATCGCCCGGATCGCCCGGGTCCGGGGTGCCCGAGGGATCACCGTCCCCGGAGACGGCTCCCCGCTCCAGGTCGTCCGCCGCGGCCCGCGCCCGGGTGCGCAGGGACTCCGGCAGCGGGGCGTACCCGTGGGGCAGTTCGCCCGCGGACAGGCCCGGGGTCTGGCCCGGTCCGGCCGCGTACCGGATGAACTCGGCGTAGGCCGTGCGGGCGGCCTCGTCCTGGTCGACGGAGGCGGCGGCGTAGGTCACCGCGGTGAGCGGGTAGGCCCCGCCCTTGGCCCGCGCCGGGTCGGCGTCCAGCACCGTCGGGTCAGCGGCCGACGGCTCCATGGCGTCGACCCCGGCGAGCAGACTGTCCGTGGACGGCTCCACGAAGGTGCCGTCGGCATTGCGCAGCGCCGCCGTCGGCAGCCCGTAGCGCTCGGCGGACGCCACGTCGACGACCGCCATCACGGTCCGGCGGCCCGGCCAGGGGGCGTCGTTGACCAGCTTGGCGGGGACCCCGGCGTCGCCCTGCGCCCAACTGATGGTGCGGTTGTTGTTGCCGCGCCGGGCGCGGACGGCGCCGTCGTGCAGGTCGTTGGTGTAGGGGGCGAGGTCGAGCAGGGTGTAGTTCAGGGGGGCGGCGGCCGAGTTCCCGACGGCAGGGGCGACGGTCGGGTCCACCTTGGGATATTGGTTCAGCCCGGCGTTCCGGTCGAGTTCCAGTTCCTGGAAAGAGGAATTCACCCGCATTCCGTCGGGGTCCGGTTCACCGGCCAGGAATGCGCGGGCCTCCGGGTCGGACTGGAGCCAGTTCCACACCAGTCGGGCCGTGTCCGAGTTGCCGATCGGCACCATCAGGCTCGATGCCGCGCCCCGCACCTCGGGGAAGTCCGGATTGAGCCGCCGGAATTCCGGGTCGTTCAGATAGGTCATCGGATTGCCCCGGACCTGCTCCGGCGCCGGGGCCGTCCAGGGCACGTCGGAGACATAGGAATGGGTGAGCATCTTCGCCACCAGCCGGGGTGAGAGGTTCATGTCCCGCACCACCCCGTCCGCCCCCTCCACGAAGAAGGCGAACGCCAGGCCGGACACCGCCACCGGGGCGTGCACCACCGCAGGACCGCCCTCGGCCGCCTCGACTGCCTCCACCGGCTCCACCGGCTCGACGGTGAAGCCCAGGGTGGGCAGTTCCTCGGTGGTGGTCAGCACCTGGTCCCGGGCCTGCTCCTCGGCGGCCGAGGTGAAGCCGAAGGTGCTCCGGGTCGACGTGCACAGCTTCGGCTGCCAGGAGGTCACGGCGTCCGTCATCAGCTCGGACCCGACCGTCGGCCGCTCCTCCTGTCCGGCCGGGCAGAACCGGTCGGCCTGGAGGAAGTCGAGGGGGAAGACGATCCGCTGCGCCCAGTTGGTCGCGGACAGCGGTGAGGTGACCAGTCTGCTGCCCGGCGACTCGGACCCGTCCGCCTGGTGCGTGCCCCGGGGCACCACCACGAGCCAGCAGGGACGCGGCACCGGAGTACTGCCCTCGGGGGCGGTGTTCACCCCGCAGCCGAGATAGTCCGCCTGGATGCCGTCCTGGACCTCGAAGACCGCCTCCCCGGTGCCGCCCGCGAAGGTGAGGCTGGCGGGCTGCTCGTTGGTGTCCAGGGGGCCGAAGTAGGTGTAGTCGTAGGCGGAGGTGGTGGCGGGCTCGCCGTTGGCGGGCCGGAAAGGCACGAAGGACGCGCGCTCCTCCGCCGGGTCCGCGCCGGGGCTGAGCACCCGGCCCATCCCGTCGGCCACCACCGCGCTGGATCCGCCGTAGACGCACTGCTCCGGCGAGGGTCCCGCCGGGTCGTCGCCCCAGCACTGCATGATCTGGAGGTAGTCGGTGTTGAAGACCCCGTTGCCGGGCAGGGTCTGCCGTCCCCCCTCCCAGCTCACCCGGACGCCCTGGGACCGCAGGCCCCGGGTCTGATGGACGGTCACCTTCAGCGCCGAGAAGTCGTCGTACTTCCCCTTCGTGCCGCTCTTGGTCACCGCGGAGGACGCCTCCGACGGCGCCTCCGCCGCCTGCGCGGGTGACCCCTCGGGAGGCAGCGGCAGCAGCGCCACCACCACCGCCGACACCAGCAGCCCCACCGCCACGACGGGCCGCGCCCGACGCCGCGCGGGCAACTCCGCGCGCCGGGCCGCCGCCCCCGCCCCGCCGGGCCGGGCTCTCCCCGCCATGCCCATCACCCCTCGCACTCCCCCCGCCCTCACAGCCGCCCCCTGCGCCGGGCCCGCCCCGACAGCACCCGGGCCACCGCGGGCGGCCCCACGACCACGCCCACCAGCAGCGCCGCCGACAGCGCCATCAGCGCCGTCCGCAGCCCCGGGGAGTCGCCCGTGCCCAGGGACACCGGCGCCGCCACCACCGAGCTGTCCCCGGCGCCCTGGTCACCGCTGAGCACCTCACCGGTGTCGGGGTCGACGACCGCGCCACCGTCCGAACCGCCGGTCGAGCCGGAACCAGAACCCGACCCGGACCCCGACCCGTCCCCCGCACCGGAGGAGGAACCCCCCGTCGTCCCCCCAGACCCCGACCCGGAGCCGGACCCACCAGCCGTGGACGAACCGCCCGTCGAAGCGGACCCCCCGGTCGCGGCGGAGCCGCCCGAGCCGGAGCCCGAGCCCGAACCGGAGCCGGTGGAGCCGCCCGACGAGGTGTTCGTCGGCTGCTTGGCACCGCCCGTTCCGGCCGCGCACTGCTCCGCGCCCCGCTTGTCGCAGGCGGGCGGATAGGGGGCGTTCTCGATCAGGGTGTTCCGGCCGCCGGAGAAGGTGGGGTTGTTGCACTTGTTGATGTCGATGGCGGCGGTCTCGGCGCCCGGGATCTTCCGGGTCTGCTCCATCCCGGCCTCGACCAGGTTCTTCGGCAGCGGCGAGTAGCCGAGCCGGTCCGCCTGCTGCTGGCCCTCGCACAGGAAATAGTTGTTGAAGGCGCTGAGGGTGCGGCCCTTGGCCTTGGTGAAGCCCATCTCCTCCTTGGTCGGGATGATCATGTAGCTGTAGGAGGAGAGCGGGTAGGTGCGGCGGTCGCCGAAGGAGTAGACGCTGTCCAGGTTCTGGGTGAGATAGCCCGCCGAGCGCGGATCGTTGTTGATCTTCGCCTCGGTGAGCGCCACGGCCACACTGGAGGCGGTGGGCTCGACGTAGTACCCGGACTCGTTGAGGACCTTGGCCACCGGGAAGTCGGCGTTCACCGCGTAGGAGTACTCGACGTAGGTGATGGCGCCCTCGGCCTGCGGCTGGCGGGTGTAACCGGCGACGCCCAGCGAGGTGGACTGGGAGACGAAGCCGGAGCCGGGGATGTTGGGGAAGTAGGAGGTCAGTCCGCACGGGGTGGGCTTGCCGGCCCGGCGGCAGTAGTCGTTCCACAGCGACCCGTGCTGCTTCGACATCCACAGGGTGAACTGGGCCGTCGTGCCCGACCCGTCGGAGCGGACGACCGGGACGACCCTGCGGGCGGGGAGTGCCAGCCCGGGGTTGTCGGCCTTGATCTCCGGGGCGTTCCACATGGTGACCTTGCCGGTGAAGATCTTGGCGAGCACCTCGCCGGACAGCCGGAGATTGGTGACCATCTTCCCGCCGATCTTGAGGTTGTACATGAACGCCGTGCCACCGGCCACGAGCGGCATGTAGGCGTACTTGCGGGACGGCGGCGAGTCGGTGTTGCCGAGGTCGTTGAGGCCGTAGGGGATCTCGGAGACACCGAAGTCGGAGGTGCCGTCGCGGAACTGGTTGCGGCCGATGGTGGAGCCGACCGAGGAGTAGTTCACCGTCATGCCCTGCTGGCGGACATTGCGCCGCCACTGCTCGATGGCGTTGGCGCTCCAGGTCGAGCCCGATCCGCTGATCTTGGTGTAGGTGGCGGCCTCGGCGTGCGGCGGGTTCAGCGCCAGCAGCGCGCACACCAGGGCGGTGAACAGCGCCAGCGCCTGGGACCCGCGCAACGCGCGTGGATGGCGGACGGTCGGGGACATCACGGGGTGCTCCTCGTCGGTGCGGTGCCGCCGAACGGGGGCGGCGGCGGAGGTACGGAGGGGGCAGCGGCACGGGCGGGGCCGCGGGCGCCGGTACGGGTGTCAGCGCGGTCGTCGGCATGGGCGGCGGCCCGGCCGGAGGCACCGGCACCGGCATGAGCACCGGCACCGGCTTGGGCACCGGCATCGGCGCGGGCGCCGAACCTCTGGGCGTCCCGGCGCGAGGCCCGTACCCGGCGGTGCTCCTGACGGCGGGTCAGTTGCCCCGGCCCCCGGCCCCCGAAGAACCGGGCGAGGACGAACAGCACCAGCACCAGCACCAACAGCACCGCCGCGGTACCGAACCCCCGGGCGATGTAGGTGGCCTCCGGCGACTTGACCAGCTCGAACGCGGCCAGCGGCAGCGAGACCATGGGGTCCTTCAGCGGGTTGGTGTTCAGCTCGGCGGTGTATCCGGCGGTGAGCAGCACCGGCGAGGTCTCCCCGACCCCACGCGCGGTGCCGAGGATGACGGCGGTGGTGAGACCGGAGCGCGAGGTGGGCAGCACCACATGCCAGACCGTCCGCCACCGCGAGGTGCCCAGCGCGTACGACGCCTCCCGCAGGGTGCCCGGCACCAGCCGGATCACCACGTCCGCCGCCCGGATGATGATCGGCAGCATCATCACCGAGATGGCGAGCGCGGCGGCGAGCCCGGAGCGGTCGAAGCCCAGCGCCAGAATGAAGGTGGCGTAGATGAACAGCCCGGCCACGATGGACGGCAGCGCGGTCATCGCCTCGACGATGGTCCGCACGAACCGGCTGAACCGCCCCGGGATCTCGTTCAGGAACACCGCGCACACCAGCCCCGCCGGGATGCAGATCACCAGCGCGATGCCGATCTGCCACAGCGTCCCGACGATCGCGTGCAGGATCCCGCCCACGTCCAGCGGCTCCAGCGGACCGGCGGCGGCCATGGACTCGGTGTAGAAGTTCGGATGCGGCAGCGCCTCGCGGCCCTCGTAGAGGGTGTAGACGACCACGAAGGCGAGCGCGGCCAGCATCAGCACCCCGAGGCTCTGGACGACGGCGGCGGCCACCCGGTCGCGCACCGCCGGACCGTCCTCGTCGAACGACACCAGCAGCGCGTAGAGAGCGATGAACAGCGTGAACGCGGTGACGACGAAGCCGAGGGCGCCGTTGAAGGGCAGCAGCCGGTCGAAGAGCAGCCAGGTCAGGCAGAGCGCGGCGGCCCCGGCGCCGAGCAGCGCGTAGACATCGGTGGCGCGCAGGGTCGACAGATTGCGGCGGGCCTCGGAGCGGGGGACGCGGACGGGCAGCACGGTGGGGGCGGGGGGTTCGGGGGGCCGGGCGCCCGCGCCGCCGGGTGGGCTCTGGGAGGTGGTGACGGTGGTCATCTGGCTCGGTCTCCTCAGGAGTCGCTCGCCGCGCCGGAGCGGCTGCGGGCGACGATCGACGACGCGGCGAAGTTGACGACGAGGGTCATCAGGAAGAGCGCGAGGCCGGCGGCCATCAGCGCGGACATACCGAAGGCGGTGGCCTCGCCGTAGCGCAGGGCGATCAGCGCGGAGACCGAGTTGGTGCCGTTCTGGAGGATGTGCGGCTGGATCTCGAAGACCGGCGAGATGATCAGGTAGACGGCGATGGTCTCGCCGAGCGCCCGGCCCAGGCCCAGCATGGTGCCGCCGATCATGCCGCCCTTGCCGAACGGCAGCACGACGCTGCGGATCATGCCCCAGCGGGTGGCGCCGAGCGCGTAGGCACCCTCCCGCTCACCGACCGGGGCCTGCGAGAACACCTCCCGCATCACCGAGCAGATGATCGGCGCGACCATCAGCGAGACGACCATCCCCGCGATGAAGGTGGACGAGGTGAAGACGGTCGCGGTGGCCAGCGGGTCGTTGGGATCGGTGCCGTCGACCGTGAAGAGGGGGATCCAGCCGAGGTAGGTGGAGATCCAGCGCGAGACGGTGACCACCTGCCCCTGGAAGAAGAACAGCCCCCACAGCCCGTAGACCACCGACGGCACGGCGGCCATCAGGTCCACCACGCTGATCAGGGTCTGCCTGATCCGCGGCGGCGCGTACTCGGAGATGTAGAGCGCGGTGCCGAGCGCGAGCGGTACGGCGAAGGCGATGGCGACGAGCGCGATCAGGATGGTGCCGACCAGCACGGCGGCGATACCGAAGCTGCGGCCCTCGGGCTCCCACGCCTCGGTGGTGACGAAGCCCCACCGGGCCACCTCCAGCGCCTGCCAGGCCCGGTAGGTGAGAAACCCGCCGACCAGCAGCATGATCGCGAGCACCAGGGTGCCCCCGCCGCGCAGCACACCCCGGAACACCCGGTCGGGCAGACCGGGGTCGACGTGCAGCCGTCTCGGCCCCTCGTCCCCCGGCACCACCGCTCGCTCATCCATTCGCGTCGTCACATGTGCCGACGCTCCTGAGGCCCGATGGACACCTGCGCCCCTAAAGGTGAACGCGGGCACCCCGAGGGGCAACTTCCGCTGTTGACGTGAACGCGACGCCCACACACGCCGTGCACATCCCGCCGGACCCCGGACCCCGGAACCCGGAGCGGAGGGTGGTCCCCAGGTCCCGGGGACCACCCCCCGCTCATCCCCCCCTACCCGACGTCGTCCCAGCAGATCACCCCGCCGGCCCCCAGCTCACCCAGCAGCGCCCGGAACCGCTCGTAGGCGGCCTGGCAGGTCGAGTGGCGTTCGTACGCCCGCGAGGAGACGGCGAGTGCTCCGCCTACCGGATCCCGCAGCCGCCAGACCCAGCCGCTGCCCTCCGTGGTGTGGTGCACCGCCCCGGGTAAGTCGGCGACATCCGCGCAGAGCCGCTCGAACGCGGTCCGGCACTCGGCATAGTCCCGGTAGGTCCGGGCCGCGACGGCGATCACCCGTCCGTTCGTGGCCGTGAGGCGCCAGGAGTACGTCCCGTCTGCCCCGATGTCTATATGACAGCGCGTGCCGGGCACGGCAGCGCCGCCCTTTCTTCCCGCCATCCATCCCCACCCCTGTTTTCCCCTGATTTCCGACTGTTCCGTGCGGCACAGGCAGGTTAGTGAGACGGGAGTGGTATTCGATCGCCCTCGGTAACCGCAATCGTCATGCTTCATGCGAATGTTGCCCCTTGTTCATGTCCCGCCCCGGCGCGACGCGTTGCCGCTGGCCGAACCGGTCCGGTACGCCCAGGTGGGCGCCAGGTCCGCTGAAATTCGGACCGAATTTCCCCTTAGGTTTTCCACCGAATCAGCCCACCGGATATCCCGCGCGCATTCCTCAGCCAAGAAATTCAAACCCGCCCCGACCAGCTCCGACCGCCGCCCCCGAATACCTCACGAAAAGATTCCGAAATCTCCACGGAATGAGTACGCTGCCCACGTCGATTCGGCCCGCCGGGGGATAAACACCGGGCCGTGGCGCATTCAGCGTTCAGCGCGTTCAAAGCGTTCCAAGCGTTCAACATTCACATTGGGGAATTCGCATGCGCATGAGCTACGCCGTCGCCGCCGCGTGTGGCGTCGTCGCCCTGTCCGCCCTCACCGTTCCGGCCGCACACGCGGACGAGCAGTTCGGCGACACCGAGATCACCGGCGTCACCGTCAACGGCGGACAGCCCGTCGTCGTCGGCACGGCCGCGAGAACGGTGACCGTCGACATCACCGCCACCGACCCCTCCGGCCTGGAGCAGATCAACGCCACCCTCTACCGCGGCCCGATCGACGCCCCCGAGGTCACGGTGGCGTCCGCCGCCCCCTGCGGTCCGACCACCGCCACGACCACCACCTGCACCCTGACCTTCACCCTCACCCCGGGCACCGCCCCCGCCGACACCGCGCAGGCGGGCACCTGGCAGGTCAGCGCCTTCGCCATCGCCCCCGACAGCGACGCGGTCTTCAAGGACAGCGCCGCCGCCTTCGCCGTCCGGCGGGCGACCGAGGTCACCGTGGACGCGGGCCCCGAGCCGGTCCGCCGGGGCCGCCTCCTCACCGTCACCGGCGCCGTGCAGCACGCCGACTGGGCCACCGGCACCCAGACCGGCGCCGCGGCCGGGCAGCCGGTGAAGCTCCAGTTCCGCCCGGCGGGCTGCAAGGAGTTCACGACGGTGAAGACCGTCCACACCGCCGCCGACGGCACCCTGGACACCACCGTCCGCGCCGTCCTGGACGGTACCTACCGCTGGTCGTACGCCGGTACGGACACCACGGCCGCCGCGGTCTCCGAGGGCGACCACATCGACGTGCGCTGACCCCCGTCGCGCGCGATGACTACGGCGCCGGCCCCCGCTCAGATCCGGGGACCCGGCGCCGTACGCGCCCCCGCCCGGCGTCAGCCGATCGCCAGCAGCACCACGAGCAGCACCGCACCCACCGCCACCGGCCCGACGATCTCGTACGCCCACCGCACCGAGACCTCCCCCTGCGAGGAGGCCGCCTTGTCCCGGGCCTCCCTCATCTGCCGCAGCTCGGCCATGATCCGGTCGCCCTCGGCGAGCCCGGACCCGTCGTCCAGCGCCGCCGGGTCGACCCCGCCGTGCCCGCCGAGCCCACTGCCGCTGCCGAAGAGACCGCCGCGCACCTTCTTGCCGCTGGCCGCCGCCGCCCGCTCGGCCTGCCGCCGGTCCTCGCGCCGCGCGGCCCGCTTGCGCCCGCGCAGCGACACCGGGATGGCCCAGAGCTGGAACTTGCTGCCGGAGTTCGCGATGACCTCGTTGGTGTAGCCGGACCGCAGCGAGGCGACCTCGCCCCAGGGCAGCACGATCACCCGCAGCGGGTTGCGCACCCGCAGCCGGTCGTCGTCGGCGTAGACCGCCGGACGCAGGGTGAAGGCGGTGACGACCGGGACGAAGATCAGCAGCACGGCGAGCGTCAGCCAGGGGGTGCGGCCCTCGCCGTTCACGATCGCGTCGATGCCGAGCCAGAGGGCGAGGGCGAGCAGCAGCACGCCGCCGACCAGCGCCATCGGGGAACGGTAGATGCGGTCGTTGGTGGAGGTCATGGGGGCGATTGTGCCTCACGGTGGGGTGGGGGCGCCTGGGCGGTGGGGTGGGGGTGGTTGCGTGGGCGGGTGCGGGTGAGTGGGGGCTGGTCGCGCAGTTCCCCGCGCCCCTGAAGGGGCGCTACAGCCCCCCGCGTCCATCAGCAGAAGCCTCCCTCCCCGCCCTGTACAGCCGCTACGCGCGTAGATATGCTCGTCTGGTGACCATGCCCACCACTGCACACACCCTCACGGACGTGGCGGCCTCCGACGGCTCGCTGCGGCGGTTCCTGCACGGGCTGCCCGGCGTCGACGCCGTCGGTCTGGAGGCGCGCGCCGCCTCGCTCGGCACCCGTTCCATCAAGACCACCGCCAAGGCGTACGCCATCGACCTCGCCATCTCGATGGTCGACCTGACGACCCTGGAAGGCGCCGACACCCCCGGCAAGGTCCGGGCGCTGGGCGCCAAGGCGGCCCACCCGGACCCGACCGACCGCACGGCCCCGACGACGGCCGCGGTCTGCGTCTATCCCGACATGGTGACCGTCGCGAAGGAGGCGGTGGCCGGTTCCGGCGTCCTGGTCGCCTCGGTCGCGACCGCGTTCCCGGCGGGCCGCGCCCCGCTCTCCGTGAAGCTCGCGGACGTGCGCGAGGCGGTGGCCGCGGGCGCCGACGAGATCGACATGGTCATCGACCGCGGCGCCTTCCTCGCCGGGCACTTCCTGAAGGTGTACGAGGAGATCACGGCCGTGAAGGAGGCGTGCGGCTCGGCCCGTCTGAAGGTCATCTTCGAGACCGGCGAGCTGTCGACGTACGACAACATCCGCCGCGCGAGCTGGCTCGGGATGCTGGCCGGGGCCGACTTCATCAAGACCTCCACGGGCAAGGTCGCCGTCAACGCCACCCCCGCCAACACCCTCCTCATGCTGGAGGCGGTCCGCGACTTCCGCGCGCAGACCGGCGTCCAGGTCGGGGTGAAGCCCGCCGGAGGCATCCGGACGACCAAGGACGCGATCAAGTTCCTCGTCCTGGTCAACGAGACGGCGGGCCCGGACTGGCTGGACAACCACTGGTTCCGCTTCGGCGCCTCGTCCCTCCTCAACGATCTGCTGATGCAGCGCCAGAAGCTGGCCACCGGCCGCTACTCCGGCCCCGACTACGTGACGGTGGACTGATCATCATGGCTTCCGTATTCGAGTACGCCCCGGCCCCCGAGTCCCGCTCGATCGTCGACATCGCCCCCTCCTACGGCCTCTTCATCGACGGCGAGTTCACCGAGGCGGCGGACGGCAGGGTCTTCAAGACCATCTCCCCCTCGACCGAGGAGGTGCTGTCGGAGATCGCGCAGGCCGGTGCCGAGGACGTGGACCGGGCGGTGCGGGCGGCCCGCAAGGCGTTCGAGAAGTGGTCGGCGCTGCCGGGTGCCGAGCGCGCCAAGTACCTTTTCCGGATCGCCCGGATCATCCAGGAGCGCAGCCGTGAACTGGCGGTTCTGGAGACCCTGGACAACGGCAAGCCCATCAGGGAGACCCGGGACGCGGACCTCCCCCTGGTCGCCGCGCACTTCTTCTACTACGCGGGCTGGGCGGACAAGCTCGGTCACGCGGGCTTCGGCCCGGCCCCCCGCCCCCTCGGCGTGGCCGCCCAGGTCATCCCCTGGAACTTCCCCCTCCTGATGCTGGCCTGGAAGATCGCCCCGGCGCTCGCCACCGGCAACACGGTGGTCCTCAAGCCCGCCGAGACGACCCCCCTCTCCGCGCTCTTCTTCGCCGACATCTGCCGTCAGGCGGGCCTGCCCAAGGGCGTCGTCAACATCCTCCCCGGCTACGGCGACGCGGGCGCCGCCCTGGTGGCCCACCCGGATGTGAACAAGGTGGCGTTCACCGGCTCGACGGCCGTCGGCAAGGAGATCGCCCGCACGGTCGCGGGCACGGCCAAGAAGCTCACCCTGGAACTCGGCGGCAAGGGCGCGAACATCGTCTTCGACGACGCCCCCATCGACCAGGCCGTCGAGGGCATCGTGACCGGCATCTTCTTCAACCAGGGCCAGGTCTGCTGCGCGGGCAGCCGCCTCCTGGTCCAGGAGTCCATCCAGGACGAGCTGCTGGACTCCCTCAAGCGCCGCCTCGCCACCCTCCGCCTCGGCGACCCCCTGGACAAGAACACCGACATCGGCGCGATCAACTCCGCCGAGCAGCTCGCCCGCATCACGGCCCTCGCCGACACCGGCGAGTCGGAGGGCGCCGAGCGCTGGACGGCCCCCTGCGACCTCCCCGCCTCCGGCTACTGGTTCGCCCCGACGCTCTTCACCAACGTCACCCAGGCCCACACCGTCGCCCGCGACGAGATCTTCGGCCCGGTCCTGTCGGTCCTGTCCTTCCGCACGCCGGACGAGGCGGTCGCCAAGGCGAACAACACCCAGTACGGCCTCTCCGCCGGTATCTGGACCGAGAAGGGCTCCCGCATCCTCGCGGTCGCGAACAAGCTCCGCGCGGGCGTGATCTGGTCCAACACCTTCAACAAGTTCGACCCGACCTCGCCCTTCGGCGGCTACAAGGAGTCGGGCTTCGGCCGCGAGGGCGGCCGTCACGGTCTGGAGGCCTACCTCGATGTCTGATCGTCTGTCCGTCTTCAAGACCTACAAGCTGTACGTCGGCGGGAAGTTCCCGCGTTCCGAGAGCGGCCGGGTGTACGAGGTGTCGGACTCCAAGGGCAAGTGGCTGGCGAACGCGCCCCTCTCCTCCCGCAAGGACGCCCGGGACGCGGTGGTGGCCGCGCGCAAGGCGTTCGGCGGCTGGTCCGGCGCGACCGCCTACAACCGGGGCCAGGTCCTCTACCGCGTCGCCGAGATGCTGGAGGGCCGCCGCGACCAGTTCGTCCGCGAGGTCGCGGACGCCGAGGGCCTGTCCAGGTCCAAGGCGACGGCGGTCGTGGACGCGGCGGTGGACCGCTGGGTCTGGTACGCGGGCTGGACCGACAAGATCGCCCAGGTGGTCGGCGGCGCCAACCCGGTCGCGGGCCCCTACTTCAACCTCTCCTCCCCCGAACCAACGGGCGTGGTAGCGGTTGTGGCCCCCCAGAACTCCTCCCTCCTGGGCCTGATCTCGGTCCTGACCCCGGTCATCGCGACCGGCAACACGGCGATCGTGATCGCGTCCGAGAACCGCCCCCTCCCGGCCCTGTCCCTCGCCGAGGTCCTGGCCACCTCCGACGTCCCCGGCGGAGTCGTCAACATCCTCTCCGGCCGCACCGCGGAGATCGCGCCACCGCTCGCCTCCCACCAGGACGTCAACGCCATCGACCTGGCCGGCGCGGACGAGTCCCTCGCCAAGACCCTGGAGATCGCCGCGGCCGACAACCTCAAGCGGGTCGTCCGCCCCCACACCACGGACTGGACGGAAACCCCGGGAATCGACCGCATGACCCCGTTCCTGGAAACCAAGACGGTGTGGCACCCGACGGGAGCACTGGGAGCGTCCGGCTCCGCCTACTGATCGGCCCCGGGGCGAGGGCTCCCCCCACCCACCAGAGCCCTCGCCCCTCCTCACCAGCTACAGCGCCTCCCCTCTGCTCCGGGCGTTCGCGTCGGCCACCCGCGCCGACAGCAGCGCCCGCGCCCCCGCGCCCCCCTCGACCGGCCGTAGATCGCCCGCCCGCGCGGTCCACTCCGTCCCACCGCGCTCGGGACGCAGCCATACGAGGCCGCCCTCGTGGTCCATGACGATCGCGCGCTTGTCCTGCCGGGTGTCGTGGACGAGTTGCCCCACGGGAAGCCGGGTGCCCTCCGGCTTGGCCCGGCCCGAACCCACGCTCACACTCTGTCGCTGCTTGCCATTCTCCATGCACTCAGCGTCACTCCGGCGGGGCGGACGAACCAGGGTGACGGTGTTCCGAACCGGTTCATGGAACGGCCCCCACCTGCCCTTCCTCACCATTCGCGCCCAAACTGTCACCCACCGCCACTACGGTGGACGCGAGCCGTTCCCTCACCGGCACGGAACACCCCCACAGCACACGGCAAGGGAGCCGAGACGATGACCCCGCCCTCCCAGGACCTGAACCCTTCCGCTTCCGCGCACGACCTGTACGGCGTGGAACTACGCCGCCAGCGCCGGGCAGCCGGGCTGTCGCTGGACCGGCTGTCGGACATCGTCAACTACAGCAAGACGCATCTGCACGGAGTGGAGTCAGGGGAGCGGCTGCCGCTACCACCCCTCTCAGAGAAGCTGGACGCGGCTTTTGGGACGGGGGAGTTGTTCCAGGGGTTGTGGGGGGTGGTGAAACGGGAGTACACGCCCCGGCGGTTCGACCTTTGCCTGGAGTTGGAGGCCAGGGCAGCCCGGATTCAGGAGTTCAGCACAAGCGTCATCCCGGGGCTGCTGCAAACTCCGGCGTACATGCGGGCCCTGTTCCTCAAAGGCCATCCAGGGCTGTGCCCCGAAAAGATCGAAGGCTTGGTCGCGACTCGTTTGGGCCGTCAGGAGGTCCTGCGCGCCGACAGTCCGCCCGACGTGTGGTGGATTCTCGGCGAAGCAGCCCTACGGCAAGCCGTCGGCGGCTCTGCGGTGATGCGTGAACAACTCGCGGCACTGCTGCCCTGGGTGGACACGGACCACACGACGGTCCAGGTCGTGCCATTCGAGGCGGGCGCGTGCACCCTCATGAGCGGAACTCTCATCCTGCTGACGCTCCAGGACAACTCGACGACGGTGTACCAGGAAGGCCCCAGGAACGGCGAAACCTTCGACGACCGGAAGACCGTCACCCGACGCGTGCGAGAGTACGATCTGATGAAGGCCAGCGCCCTCCCACCAGGAGAATCCGCAGCGCTGATCGAGGCGACGATGGAGACGTACGAGTCATGCGAGTCACCCAGGACGTGAGCACCGCCCGCTGGCGCAAGTCCTCGTACAGCGGAAACCAGCAAGGGGACGCCTGCGTCGAGGTCTGCGACGACTTCCCCGGCTCGATCCCCGTCCGAGACAGCAAAATCACAACCAGCCCCATCCTGATCCTCAACAAAACCGCCTGGCAGCCCTTCATCAACGGCGTCAAGAACGGCACCCTGTAGCAGGAGGAGAGCCGCGCCCCTCTCAAGAAGGAGCCCGGCTCCCCTCGCCGGACGGCGGTCAGCCGCCCAGCAGCCCCGCCACCTGCCCCACCACCGGCAGGCTCCCCACGCTCGGCGCCTGCGCGATCGGCCCCGTCAGCATCTTCGACGTCACCGGCTGGAAGTCGGCCAACTGCGTCCCCACCCCGTTGTCGAGAGGATCGACCCCCGTCCCCGCCAGGGGATTCGGCTTCAGGCCCGCCACCGGCCCCGTCACGTACTGGACCGACCCGGTGACCGCCGCGAGCCCCGCCTGGGGGTCCAGGTTCCCCAGCGAGGTCGGACGCGTCCGCATCACGTCGATCACCGGCTCGCTGTCGGCCACGGCACTCGCGGACCCCGTACCGACCGCCGCACCCGCCAGCGCCAGCACGGCCAGCGACCTCTGACGAAGAGACACCACAACCACCCTCATTCTTTCGCTCACCCAGAGTAAACAATTCCACACAAAGGGTAGTTGAGATGTGACGCGCGCTTCAAAGCCGACCCGCGGTCTCGTTCGGGGCCCCCGCATGCCGCAGACTGGTGACCCGTGAGTTGTTCCCATCCGCCCATACCCACGCGGGTCGTGCTGCTGTGCGGCCCCTCCGGCTCCGGAAAGTCCCTGCTCGCCCAGCACTCCGGACTGCCGGTGCTGCGGCTGGACGACTTCTACAAGGAGGGCCACGACCCGACGCTGCCGCAGGTGCTGGGAAGCTCCGACATCGACTGGGACGACCCCGCCTCCTGGGACGCGGACGCGGCCGTCGCCGCGATCACCGACCTCTGCCGCTCGGGCCGGACCACCGTCCCGGTCTACGACATCTCGCTGAGCGCCCGCACGGGCGAGGACAGTGTGGACATCGGCCGGACCCCGCTGTTCGTGGCGGAGGGCATCTTCGCCGCCGAGATAGTGGGCAGGTGCCGTGACCTCGGGGTCCTCGCCGACGCGCTCTGTCTGAGCCGGGGTCCGGTCCGGACGTTCCGGCGCCGCTTCCTGCGTGATCTGCGGGAGGGCCGCAAGTCGGTGGCGTTCCTGGTGCGCCGGGGCTGGCGGCTGATGCGCGCCGAGCGGGCGATCATCGCGCGCCAGGCCGGTCTGGGCGCGCACCCCTGCGACCGGGACGAGGCGATGGGCCGCCTGGCGGCAGCGGCGGCGGGCCGGTGCACGCAGGCCAGGACAGCCTCGTAAGACCTCCGGACTCCTCCGAAACACAGAGAAGCGGGACTGGACGGACCCCCCGGCCCTCCAGTCCCGCTTCCCCTGGTGCTTCCCCCGTATCCCCCCGTGCTCCCCCGTACCCCCGTGCTTCCCCCCAGGGCCCTTCGTGTGCCAGGTGCTGCTTCCCCGGACCCTGTAGACAAGACCCCCGTACCGTCCCCCTGATACACCCCCCGAGGGTCTTTTTTTCTTCCCCCCTGCCTTCAGGCGACCAGTTCGCCGAAGGCGTCCTCCTGGTCACGGCCGAAGCTCAGGACCTCGTCGTCGCGCAGCCGGCGCAGGGAGCGCCAGATGCTGGACTTGACCGTGCCCACACTGATGTCGAGGATCTCCGCGATCTCCGGGTCCGTGCGGCCCTCGTAGTAGCGCAGGACCAGCATGGTGCGCTGGAGTTCGGGGAGCCGGGCGAGCGCCTGCCACAGGACCGCGCGCAGTTCGGTGCCGCGCATGGCGTCCGTGTCGCCGGGCGTCTCCGGCAGTTCCTCGGTCGGGTACTCGTTGAGCTTGCGGCGCCGCCAGGCGCTGATGTGCAGATTGGTCATGGTGCGGCGCAGATACCCGCCGACCGCCGCCTTGTCACTGATCCGGTCCCAGGCCCGGTACGTCGAGAACAGCGCGCTCTGGAGCAGATCCTCGGCCTCGAACCGGTCACCGGTCAGGTGATACGCGGTGGCGTACAGGGAGGCACGGCGCTCCTGGACGTAGGCGGTGAACTCCACCTCCGACAGCGAGCGCCGCTCCCCCGGTTCCTCCCTGTACGCGGCCCCCCCGTGCGTCTCCCCCGTGTGACCGTCAACCACCGTCATGTACGCGGTGTGCTGACGTCCGGTGCCGCGAGCGCACCCCCGCCCTCCCCCACGCTCGAATCCGCTCGCGCGGGAGGGACCCCCATCGACACCGGACTTCTCGGAACCCCGGCCGCCCCCGTTCACGTCGTGCAGCCGCGTGATCACTGCGCTGGAGCTGGTGCCGTGCAGCGTGTTCATCTCGCGCCCCCCGTCGTGGACTTCCGGTCGGTGTTCGGTCTGTGTGGCTGTGGCTTCCGGCCTGGATTCGGCCGTCGTCCCGTGCTCGTGCCAAAGAGATTGCCGGGCCACCTTCATCGGCGTGTCCGCCGTCTGTCACAGACCTGTCACAGGGGTCTGTGACCCTGCTGTTCCAAGATCGCGCACAGGGTTCAGATATGCGTCCGGGCCGGGCACTGCCGACGATCCGCACCCGATCCGCACCTGATCCGCACCCACAGGTCGAACACCGAACCCCTCATGGGCCAGAATGAGCCCGTGCCTTCCCTGTTGCTGATCGAGGACGACGACGCCATCCGGACGGCCCTGGAGCTCTCGCTGACGCGCCAGGGACACCGGGTGGCGACCGCTGCCAGCGGTGAGGACGGTCTGAAACTGCTCCGTGAGCAGCGGCCGGACCTGATCGTGCTGGATGTGATGCTGCCCGGCATCGACGGCTTCGAGGTGTGCCGCCGTATCCGGCGCACCGACCAGTTGCCGATCATCCTGCTGACCGCGCGCAGCGACGACATCGACGTGGTGGTCGGTCTGGAGTCCGGTGCCGACGACTATGTCGTCAAGCCCGTGCAGGGCCGGGTGCTGGACGCCCGGATCCGCGCGGTGCTGCGCCGCGGCGAGCGGGAGGCGAACGACGCGGCGACCTTCGGCAGCCTGGTCATCGACCGCGCGGCGATGACGGTCACCAAGAACGGCGAGGACCTCCAGCTCACCCCGACCGAGCTGCGGCTGCTGCTTGAGCTGAGCCGGCGGCCCGGTCAGGCGCTGTCCCGCCAGCAGTTGCTGCGGCTGGTGTGGGAGCACGACTACCTGGGTGACTCCCGGCTGGTGGACGCCTGTGTGCAGCGGCTGCGCGCCAAGGTCGAGGACGTGCCGTCGTCGCCGTCGCTGATCCGTACCGTGCGGGGTGTCGGCTACCGGCTGGATCCGCCTCAGTGACAGAGCGGGCACGGGGGGACCGCGGCTGGGCCGCGGCCCGCAGGGCGGTGCTGTCCGGACTGCGCTTCACCAGTCTGCGGCTGCGCCTGGTGGTGGTGTTCGGCCTGGTCGCGCTGACCGCGGCGGTGTCGGCGTCGGCCATCGCGTACTGGCTGAACCGGGAGGCGGTCCTCACCCGCACCCAGGACGCGGTGCTGCGCGACTTCCAGCAGGAGATGCAGAACCGGGCGGGTTCACTGCCCGAGCGGCCGGATCAGAACGAGTTGCAGATCACCGCCGGTCAGATGGCCACCAACAGCAGTCAGCGCTTCACCGTGCTGCTGATCGCCGAGAACGCCGAGGGCAAGACGGTCTCCGGCAGCTCGGGCGGACTGAGCGGCTTCAGCCTCCAGGACGTTCCCCGCTCGCTGCGCACCGCCGTCGACAAGCGCCAGCCCACCACCGACGGCAACAGCTCCCCGTACCACCTCTACTGGCAGCGAATCGTGGACGACGGGACGCCGTATCTGGTGGCGGGGACGCGGGTGGTCGGCGGTGGGGCGACCGGGTACATGCTGAAGTCGCTGGAGCCGGAGGCCAAGGACCTCAACTCGCTGGCCTGGTCGCTGGGGATCGCCACCGGGCTCGCGCTGATCGGCTCGGCGCTGCTCGCGCAGGCCGCCGCCACGACCGTGCTCAAGCCGGTGCAGCGGCTGGGGGTCGCCGCGCGGCGGCTCGGCGAGGGACGGCTCGACACCCGGCTCAGGGTGTCCGGCACCGATGAACTGGCCGATCTGTCACGCACCTTCAACAAGGCGGCGGCGGCGCTGGAGAAGCGCGTGGACGACATGGCCGCCCGGGACGAGGCGTCCCGCCGGTTCGTCGCCGACATGAGCCATGAGCTGCGTACCCCGCTGACCGCGATCACCGCCGTCACCGAGGTCCTGGAGGAGGAGCTGGACGCGGACGGCGGCACCATCGATCCGATGATCGAGCCCGCGGTGCGGCTGGTGGTGAGCGAGACCCGGCGGCTCAACAGCCTGGTCGAGAATCTGATGGAGGTCACCCGCTTCGACGCGGGCACCGCCCGGCTGGTCCTGGACGATGTCGACGTCGCCGACCAGATCACCGCCTGCATCGACGCCCGCGCCTGGCTGGACGCGGTGGAGCTGGACGCCGAGCGCGGCATCCACGCCCAGCTCGACCCGCGCCGCCTGGACGTGATCCTCGCCAATCTCATCGGCAACGCCCTCAAGCACGGCGGCTCCCCGGTACGGGTCTCGGTCCGCGAGGAGCACACCGGAGAGGGCGGCGACGCGGTGGACGCGGTGGTGATCCGGGTCCGCGATCACGGTCCCGGCATCCCCGAGGACGTCCTCCCCCACGTCTTCGACCGCTTCTACAAGGCGAGCGCGTCGCGCCCGCGCTCCGAGGGCAGCGGCCTGGGCCTGTCCATCGCGCTGGAGAACGCGCACATCCACGGCGGTGAGATCACCGCCGCGAACTCGCCCGAGGGCGGCGCGGTGTTCACCCTGCGGCTGCCGCGCGACGGCTCGACCGTCTCCGGCCCGGACGACGGGGACGGGGACGGGGACACCGGGGACGGGACCGACAAGGGGACAGGGACAGCGGGATGAACGTACGACGGGCCCGGCTCTGCCTCCTCCCCCTGCTCGGCGGGCTGCTGCTGTCCGGTTGCGGGATCCGGGCGACCGAGGTGCCCACCGACTTCGGCGCGGCCCCCTCCCGGGCGCACTGCTCGGCCACCGGCGACGAGGCCGCCTCCCGGACCGCCCTCGGCTTCCCGGCGCAGCTCTTCCTGCTGTGCGGGTCGTCGCTGGTCGCGCTGGACCGGCTGGTGGAGATCCCGCCGGAGTCGGTGGAGGCGCCGCGCCGCGTGCAGGTCGCCCAGGGGCTGCTGGACCAGCTCGCCGAGGAGCCGACCGCAGCCGAGCGGTCGGCCGGCTACACCACGGACGTCCACCGCGGCCTCGCCGTCACCGGCCCCTACGGGGACGAGCCCGACGACACCCTCCGCCTCGGGGTCTCCCCCGCCGACCTCAGCCGTTCCGCCCTCGCCCAGATCGTCTGCACCTTCGCCGACTCGGAGGCGGCCGAGGGCGACGGCTCGGTCATCCTGGGCGGCCCCCGGGACACCCCGCTGCGCCGCTACGACTGCACCGACGAGGTCCGCGCCGCCCCGGGGGCGGAGTGGCCGCCGTCGGAGGAGGTGGGGGCGGGTTGATCGGGGCGGGGGCCTGACAGTGCCCCGCCGCCCCTCGCCCCGGCGGGCGCCTCCCCTCCCCGGCTGGGGCCCCGCCATGTGGCCCACGCCTCACCCCACCGGGGTCCCGTACCCGGAACCGATCCCGCCGCCCCCCGCGTCTAGGGGGTCGTGCAGCGTCAAGGCTCGATGGGCGGCGGCAGCGGCCCCGCCCTCCGCATCCGGGCGACGGGAGCCGTCCTCCTCGTCGTGCATCTGGCGTTCGTCGGCTGGCTGACGCTGCGCTCGCTCGATGTCCCCTGGGTCGCCCCCGCCAATCTCCGCCCGCTGGCCGGTATCCGCGCCGATCTCGCACTGGGCTGGCCGGACGCGGCGATCCGGCTCGGGGAGAGCGTCGCCCTGCTCGCGCCGCTCGGGGTGCTGCTGCCCGCGGTGGGCGGCCGGCTGGATGTCTCGCCGCTGGCGTCCGCGCTGCGGACCGTCGCCGCCGGGACGCTGATCTCGCTCACGATCGAACTGCTCCAGACCGGGGTGCCCGGCCAGGTGACGGATGTCGATTCGCTGCTGCTGAACACCACGGGGGTGCTGGTGGCGCATGTGACGGTCGTCCCGGCGGCCCGTGCCCGGCTGCGCCGCCGGGTCGCGCACCGGGCGGCGCGACCCCGGGTGGAGGAGGCGCCCCTCCCCCAGGACGAGGCGGCTCAGGGTCGTACCCCGACGATTCCCAGGGTCGGGATCGCCCCGTAGAGCGACGCTTGGGGAGGGTTCGTCTTCGTACGGTGGTGACAGATCGGGCCACCGGATGGGAGGCCCGCACCGACGCTCACGAAGGAGCAGCCATGTCCCGCCTCGCCCGCCCCACCAACGGCCGCGTCATCGGCGGTGTGTGCGCCGCGCTGGCCCGGCGCTTCGGTACCTCCGCGACCACGATGCGGGTGATCTTCCTGGCGTCCTGTCTGCTGCCGGGCCCGCAGTTCCTGCTCTACATCGGCCTGTGGATATTCGTCCCGGCGGAGGGCAAGGGCGCCCGCACGGCCTGGTGACGAACGACACCGGGCGGGCGCGGGGGTGTGCCGACGGACACGGGGATACGACGACGCCGGGGCGCACCCCCGTGGTGTGGGGTGCGCCCCGGCGCGTTCTTCGCGGGCCGGTTCCGGATCAGCCCAGCGGGATGCCGTTGATCGGCAGACCGTGGGTGGGCAGGCCCTTGACGGGGAGCCCGCCGAGCAGACCGGCGGCGGGCTGGGTCGGGCCCTGGGCGAGCGCCCGCTCGGCGGCCGGCTGCGCGGCGGCCAGACCGGTGCCCAGCGCGTTCTGCCCCTGGGTGACGGCCTCGACGGCACCCGGCAGCGCCTGGGCGAGGTTCTCGGCGGGGAGGGTGCGGGCGACGGCGCCGACGGCGTTCAGCGCCTGACCGGCGTCCGGCACGGCCGCCGGGGCGGCGTTGGCGGCACCCGCGCCGGTGGCGGCGAAGGCGGCACCGAGGGCGGCGACACCGAGGGTCTTGGCAGCAGACTGCTTCATGGTGAATGCGTCCTTGGGATGAACGAAATGAATGGAAGAGAGGAAAAAGGAAAAGGGGGTCGGGCGGGGAGGCGGGGGATGGAGAGCGGTCCACGAACGTAAACACGCGGGGCCGTCCGCCGCAAACATCGAAATGCGGACGAGTGGTGAACACCCGCCCGCATCCCCGGGTCCGAACTGTCCCCCGTTCAGCCCTATCCCCCGGTAGAACCGCTGGTGGAGGCGGTCTGCCGGAACAGCCATTCGGATTTCAGCTCGGCATAGCCGGGCTTGATCACGTCATTGATCATGGCAAGTCGTTCATCGAAAGGAATGAATGCTGACTTCATAGCATTGACGGAGAACCATTGCATGTCATCGAGCGTGTATCCGAACGCCTCGACGAGCTGCTCGAATTCCCGGCTCATACTGGTGCCCGACATGAGGCGATTGTCAGTGTTCACGGTGGCCCGGAAGTGGAGCCTGCGCAGCAGACCGATGGGGTGCTCGGCGTAGGACGCGGCGGCGCCGGTCTGGAGGTTGGAGCTGGGGCACAGCTCCAGCGGGATCCGCTTGTCCCGGACATAGGCGGCGAGCCGCCCGAGGGTGACGCTTCCGTCGTCGGCGACCTCGATGTCGTCGATGATCCGGACGCCGTGGCCGAGCCGGTCGGCGCCGCACCACTGGAGGGCCTGCCAGATGGAGGGCAGCCCGAACGCCTCTCCGGCGTGGATGGTGAAGTGGTTGTTCTCGCGCTTGAGGTACTCGAAGGCGTCGAGATGGCGGGTGGGCGGGTAACCGGCCTCGGCTCCGGCGATGTCGAAGCCGACGACGCCCTGGTCGCGGTAACGGTTGGCGAGTTCGGCGATCTCCAGCGCGCGGGCCGCGTGCCGCATCGCGGTGAGCAGGGCGCCGACCCGGATCCGGTATCCGTCGGCGCGGGCCCGGCGCTCGCCCTCGCGAAAGCCCTCGTTGACCGCCTCCACGACCTCTTCGAGAGTGAGCCCGCCCTCCAGATGCTGTTCGGGGGCGTAGCGCACCTCGGCGTAGACGACTCCGTCCCCGGCGAGGTCCTCGGCGCACTCGGCGGCGACCCGGACCAGCGCCTCCCGGGTCTGCATCACCCCGACGGTGTGCGAGAAGGTCTCCAGATACCGCTCCAGCGAGCCGGAGTCGGCGGCCTCGCGGAACCAGATGCCGAGCTTGTCGGCGTCGGTCTCGGGGAGGGCGGGGTATCCGGTGGCGCGGGCGAGTTCGACGACCGTGCCGGGGCGGAGACCGCCGTCGAGATGGTCGTGCAGCAGCACCTTGGGCGCCCGGCGGATCTGGTCCGGGCTCGGGACGGTCCTCTTCCGGTCGGTCTGATTCCGGTCAGTCTGGCTCGTCATTTTCGCACTCTAACTCCTACGCGCGTAGATCGCCCGTTCCCCTGGTCCGTCGATACGTAACAGTGACCCCGCGGACGGGTCAGGTCCACCGGGTCTTCTGACACTGTTCTGTCATGGCACAGCAAGCGACGCCGGTCCGCAGCGCGCGTCTGGGGCGGGCGCCCGGCCCGGAGCCGACAGCGGTCAGCGCGGTGGTCCTGCTCCTCCCCGGCGGTGACGAGACCTCACACCGCAAGCCCTCCCCCATGTTGGCGACGGCGTCCGTCCGCGCCCTGGGACGCCGACTGCTGCGCGCCGGACGGGACGAGGGGCTGGCCGCGCATGTCGTCCACTACCGCTACCGCGGCTGGAACGGCTCCGACGCCGACCTCGCCCACGACGCCCACTGGGCCGCCGAGGAGGTGGTACGGCGCTACGGCGATGTCCCGGTCTGCCTCGCCGGGTTCGACATGGGCGGACGCGCGGCGCTGCGCGCGGCCGGGCACGAGGCCGTCAACTCCGTGCTCGCCCTGGCCCCCTGGTTGCCGGACGAGGCGGACGCCGAGTCACCCGAACCGGTGAAGCAGCTCGTGGGGCGGCGGGTGCTGATCGCGCACGGCACGAACGACGAGCGGGCCGATCCGGAGCTGTCGTTCCGGCTGGCGGCGCGGGCGAAGAAGTCCAACCGGGAGGTGTGCCGGTTCGAAGTGCACGGGGACCGGCACGGGTTGCATCAGTACCGGGACGAAGTGCTGGCGCTGTCGGCGGACTTCGTGATGGGGACGCTGTTCGGGAAGGCGTTCGCTCGGCCCGTGCGGGATGCGCTGGCCGCGCCGCCGCCGTTGGGGTTGCGGATGCCGCTTGCCTCCGGCTTTGGGAAGGCCTATCGGTAGCGCCGTTCGGGTGTGGGTTGTTGTCGGGGTGCGGGTTCGTTGTGGTTGATCGCGCAGTTCCCCGCGCCCCTGCACGGCGTCCCTGCTCAGGTCGGGAGCAAGTTGCCCCTTCTCGACAGGAGGAAGCGTTTGAAGGCTGCTACCGGTGGGGTGTCGGGGTGGCCCTCCAGCCAGGCGACGCCGATTTCGCGGATCGCTCTGGGGGCGGTGACCGTCAGTTCCACCACGCCGGGGCGGGGGACCGTCGGTGGGGGGAGGAGGGCCACGCCCAGGCCCGCGGCGACCAGGCCGCGCAGGGTTTCGGTCTCCTCGCCCTCGAAGGCGATGCGCGGGCGGAAACCGGCCTCGCGGCAGAGGTCGTCGGTGATGCGGCGCATGCCGTAGCCGGGTTCCAGGGTGACGAAGGTTTCCTCGGCGGCCTCGGCGAGGCGGATGCGCTTGCGGGTGGCGAGGCGGTGGTCGGCGGGGACGACCAGGCGCAGCTTCTGCTCGTCCAGGCGGCGGGCGACGAGGTCGGGGGCGTCGGGGATGGGTGAGGTCAGGCAGAGGTCGAGTTCTCCGGCGCGCAGGCGTTCGAGCATGGCCTCGCCGTAGTTCTGGACCAGGGCGAAGCGGACCCGGGGGTGGTCGGCGCGGAAGGCGTGCAGCAGGCCAGGGACGGTCTCGGCGCCCATGGTGTGCAGAAAGCCGAAGGCGACCTTGCCGGTGGCCGGGTCGGCGTCGGCGCGGACCTCGTCGGCGGCGCGCCCGATCTCCGCGAGGGCGCGTTCGACGGAGGTCAGGAAGGTGTGCCCGGCGGTGGTCAGGGCCACCGTACGGCCGCGGCGGGCGAAGAGTTCTACGCCGAGGTCCTGTTCGAGGCGGACCAGGGAGCGGGACAGGGTGGACTGGGGGACGTCCAGCTCCAGGGCGGCCCGGGTGACGTGCTCGGTGCGGGCGACCGCGGCGAAGTGGACGAGGCGCGGGGCGAGTAGCGCGACGATGTCTTCTGTGTCACTGCTCGGTGACAGTCTCCGCTGTGAGCTGTGCTGATGCGTCATGGGAACGATTATGGCCGTTTCATGCATTGGACGGATGAGCGGGAGAGGAGCAGGGTTCATGGCATGACTCCCGCCAGTACCGGGGCGGTCGGCACCCTGGATGCCGCCGCCTCTTCCTCCATCACCCCTTCCGTCGTCCGCCCCGACTCCCGTCTGAACCCCGGCGGGCCCGGTTACCGCCGGATGAGCTTCGCGCTCTTCCTGGCCGGAGTCGCCACCTTCGCGCTGCTGTACTCGACCCAGGCGCTGCTGCCGCTGATCTCCGGGGACTTCGGGGTGTCGGCGAGCGCGGCGAGCTGGACGGTGGCCGCGTCGACCGGCGCGCTGGCGCTGTTCGTGCTCCCGATGAGCGCGCTGTCGGAACGGTTCGGCAGGCGGACGGTCATGACCGGCTCGCTGGCGGTGGCCGTGGCCGTGGCGGTGGCGGTGCCGTTCGCGCCCTCGCTGGAGGCGCTGGTGGTGCTGCGGGCCGTGCAGGGCGCCGCGCTGGCGGGCGTACCGGCGTCGGCGACCGCGTATCTGGCGGAGGAGGTCCGGCCGCGGGCGCTGGTCACGGCGATCGGGCTGTTCGTCGCGGGCAACAGTGTGGGCGGCATGAGCGGCCGGGTGCTGACCGGCTGGGTGGCGCAGGAGTGGGGCTGGCGGATCGCGCTGGGTGCGCTGGGGCTGATGGCGGTGGGGTGTGCGGTGGCGTTCCGGCTGCTGCTGCCCGCGCCGCGGCACTTCACGCCGGGCTCGCTGCGGCCGGGGGTGCTGGTGGCGACCGTGCGCGGGCATCTGGCCGACCCGCTGCTGCGGCGGCTGTACGCGATCGGCGCGCTGTTCATGACCGTTTTCGGCGGGGTCTACACGGTGATCGGGTACCGGCTGACCGAGGCGCCGTTCTCGCTGCCGCAGGGTGTGGTGGGGTCGATCTTCCTGGTGTATCTGGTGGGGACGGTGTCCGCGTCCACCGCCGGGCGGCTGGTGGGACGGCTCGGGCGGCGCGGGGCGCTGTATCTGGCCGGGGGGACGACGGCGGCCGGGCTGCTGCTCTCCCTGGCGGGGTCGCTGGGGCTGGTGCTGCTGGGGCTGGTGCTGATCACCGCCGGGTTCTTCGCGGGGCACGCGGTGGCGTCGTCGGCGGTCAGCAAGACGGCGGTGACGGGGCGGGCGCAGGCGTCGGCGCTGTACCAGTCCGCGTACTACGTGGGGTCGAGTGTGGGGAGCACGGTGGGGGCGGTGGCGTTCCATGCCGGGGGGTGGGGCGGGACCGTGGGGGTGGGGTTGCTGGCTGTGGTGGGGGTTGTGGGGATCACTGTGGTGGGGTCGCGGGCCGCGGCGCGCTCCGCGGGGGGCGTGGAGGGGGGTCGGGGGCGGTCCGTCGTCGGTCGGGTGGGGGTTGGTGGGGGCTGATCGCGCAGTTCTCCCCCGGACGGGGTGCCCCCGGCGCCCCTGAGAACGGGGGTACGTGATCCGGCGTCCTCACCGCGGACCGTTTTTGACCTGCGGTTTTGTTCGCTCCAGCGGCCATTGTCAGTGGGCTGCGGTAGCTTGCGAGGTGCTGGGCGCAATGCGGCGTACGGCGGACGAACGGCCACAGGGGTGGGTGGACGATGACCAACGGCACGGCGACGACGACAGACCTCGACACGACGCTGGAGAAACACCGGGTCGAGCTGACCGGGTACTGCTACCGCATGCTCGGTTCGTCCTTCGAGGCGGAGGACGCGGTGCAGGACACCCTGGTCCGCGCCTGGCGCAGCTTCGACAAGTTCGAGGGCCGTTCCAGTGTCCGCTCCTGGCTCTACCGCATCGCGACGAATGTGTGTCTGGACATGCTGAACGCGGGGAACAAGCGGGCGCGCCCGATGGATCTGACCGAGGCCACCCCGCTCGCCCAGGCGGCGCTGTCCCCGCGCCCGGACCACACCTGGCTGGAGCCGATGCCGGACTCCCGGGTGCTGCCCTCGACGGCCGATCCGGCGGAGGCGGCGGTCGCCAAGGAGTCGGTGCGGCTGGCGTTCATGGCGGCGCTCCAGCAGTTGCCGCCCAAGCAGCGGGCGGTGCTGATCCTGCGCGAGGTGCTGGCGTGGCGGGCCAGCGAGGTCGCCGAGCTGCTGGGCACGTCGGTGGCGAGCGTGAACAGCGCTCTCCAGCGGGCCCGTGCCACGCTCGCCGAGCGGGAGCAGTCGGGCGCCGACGCGTCCGTGTCGGATCCGCTGGACGAGGAGCAGCAGAAGCTGCTGGAGCGCTATGTCGCCGCCTTCGAGGGCTACGACATGACGGCGCTGACCGCGCTGCTGCACGAAGACGCGATCATGACGATGCCGCCGTTCGACCTGTGGCTGCGCGGCACGGCCGACATCACCGGTTTCATGACCACGCTGGGCGCGGCCTGCGCGGGGTCGCGGCTGCGTCCGGTGCAGGTCAATGGGCTGCCCGGGTTCGCGCACTACAAGCCGGACCCGGAGAAGGGCGGCTTCTCGCCGTGGGCGGTGCAGGTACTGGAGATCTCAGACGGGCGGATCACCGGCTTCCACTGCTTCCTCGACGTGGCGCGCTGGTTCCCGCTGTTCGGGCTGCCCCTCCATCTCGAAGCGGAGGCCGACCAGGTCGAGGAGGGCGCATAGCGCGGGGGCGGGGTCGCGCAGCCGGATGCGTCCGCCGGACCGGCGGGCGGTGAGTTCCATCCGGGCCAGCAGATCGACGGCCGTCAGGCCCGGCGGCCCGAGCCCGGCGACATCGCACACCACCACCGGGGCGCCCGTGGCTTCCAGCATCGTGCGCACTTCGGCGCACAGCCCGGTCACCTCGTCCCGGGTGACAGGGCCGGCGAGCACGATCTCGGCAAGGGGCTTGGCTTCCACGTGCGGTAGACCGGCGCGGCGGGCGTAACTCATCGCGTCTGCTCGCGGTGTGTCGTGCGGGGTGGTACGGAGCGTGTCCCCGGCCTGCGCGGAAGCGGGCGGCGAGTTCGGTCGGACAGGGCCGGTCAAGGGGTCGGTCAAGGACCTCTCCCTGCCACCTTGACCTGGGGTGCCGCTGGCCCGGAGGGTGGCTGTATGCCCCATGGATCATCCCCGCCCGCGATATCCGCTGCCCTTGCCGCCCTCGCCCAGGGGGTGCCGTGCAGGGGGTGTTGAGCGGGTTCGCGGTGATCGCGGTGGTGATCGTCGTGGGGTATCTGATCGATGCCCGGGGGCATCTGGGCGAGCAGGGCCGCGAGGTGCTCACCAGGCTGGCGTTCCATGTGGCGTCTCCGGCGCTGCTGTTCACCACGCTCGCGGCGGCGGACCTGTCGGTGGTGTTCTCCAGCCGGCTGCTGGTGACGGCGCTGTCCACGGTGGCGGTGGCGGGGGTGTTCGTGGCGGTGGCCGTGGTGGGGCGCTGGGGGGTGGGGCGGGCCACGGTCGGGGCGCTGTGCGCGAGTTATGTGAACGCCGGGAATCTGGGCATCCCGATCGCGGTGTATGTGCTGGGGGATGCCTCGCTGGTGGCGCCGGTGCTGCTGTTCCAGCTCATCGGGGTCACGCCGATCGCGCTGACGATCCTGGATCTGACGAGTGGCGGGGGCGCCGAACGGCCCTGGTGGCAACTGGTGCTGACGCCGCTGCGCAATCCGATAGCGGTCGGTTCGCTGGCCGGGGTGGCGGTCTCGGCGACGGGGGTGCGGGTGCCGGGGCCGATCCTGGACCCGCTGATCCTGATCGGCAACATGTCCGTCCCGGCGGTGCTGCTGGCCTTCGGGATCTCCCTGCGCGGCAGCACCCTGCCCCTGCGGGGCGCGGAACGCACCCCGGTGCTGCTCGCCGTCGCCCTGAAGTCCTTCGCCCAGCCCACCCTGGCCTGGGCACTGGCGGCGGGCGTCTTCGGCCTGCGGGGCGCGGCCCTCCTGGACGTAGTGGTGGTCGCCGCCCTCCCGGCGGCCCAGAACCTCTTCACCTACGCGAGCCGGTACCGGGTGGGGGAGGTACTGGCACGGGAGTCGATATTGCTCTCTACGGGGTTGTCGGTGCCGGTGTTGGTGGTGGTGGCGGCGTTGTTGGGGTGAGGCCGCTCAGTCTGTGAGGAACTCGTCGGTTTCAAGTTCGAGGTCAAAGGGTTCCGGTAGATGCATCGGCTCGCCAAATTTTCCGGCACGCAGGACTCGGTAGACATCGCCGTGAGGCTCGCCGTAGAGCGTGATGGTGGGGCCTGCGGGCGCCCAGCCGTCGATCAACAAGTACAGCGGAACCGCTGCCTGCGCGTATCCGGCCGCTTTCTTCAGCCGATCGTTGATTGCGTTGGACTTGGAAGTGATCTCAACAACCAGTTCGGCAGCCGCTGCCGGAATGTAGTTGCCCGGATTGGAGCGCACAACGGACCTGGGTGCCACGGCGATGTCCGGGATATAGAGACCGTCCCGTGAAGGGACCGCCGTGCCGAGCGTCTGATAGATGCCCAGACTCCTGGGGATGACGGCGTAGAGACTCCGCTGAACCAGGTCGGCAATGTCGTTGTGTGTGTTGGACGGCGGCGGTGCCACGGTGACGATCCCCTCGATGATCTCCACCTTGCAGCCCTCGGGCGCGTCCGTCTCCTTCCAGATCCGGACGAGGCCGTCCCACTCGTGGCCGTTGGCCGTCGAGTGGTCGACGGTGAGTGCGCTCATGGCGGTCTCCAATCAGTACGTCACCGATCCCAGCATGCCGAACGGGACCGGCGGAGGTCCACCGGTCCCGTTCACCCGTATGGGGAAAGCGCAGGTCAGGCGATGCGTTCCAGGATGACCGGGGTTGGCTCGAACGGTGTGCCCGGGGTCGCTATGTCGTAGGCGGTGGAGAGGGGCTCCAGGGCGTAGGGGAAGCGGTCGGGGGTGTCGGTGTGGAGGGTCAGGAGGGGGGTGCCCTCGGTGATGTGGTCGCCGGGCTTGGCGTGGAGTTCGATGCCGGCGCCCGCCTGGACCGGGTCCTCCTTGCGGGCGCGGCCCGCGCCGAGGCGCCAGGCGGCGACGCCGATGGCGTAGGCGTCGAGGCGGGTGAGGACACCGGAGGAGGGGGCCGTGAGGGTGTGGGTTTCGCGGGCCGTGGGGAGGGGGGCGTCGGGGTCGCCGCCCTGGGCGGTGATCATGCGGCGCCAGACGTCCATGGCGGAGCCGTCGGCCAGGGCCTTCGCCGGGTCGGCGTCGGGGAGGCCCGCCGCGGTGAGCATCTCGCGGGCCAGGGCGAGGGTGAGTTCGATGACGTCGGAGGGGCCGCCGCCTGCGAGGACCTCGATGGACTCGCGGACCTCCAGGGCGTTTCCGGCGGTGAGGCCGAGGGGGGTGGCCATGTCGGTGAGGAGGGCGACCGTGCGGACGCCGTGGTCGGTGCCGAGGCCCACCATGGTGGAGGCGAGTTCGCGGGCGTCGTCCAGGGTCTTCATGAAGGCGCCGGAGCCGACCTTCACGTCCAGGACCAGGGAGCCCGTGCCCTCGGCGATCTTCTTGGACATGATCGAGGAGGCGATCAGGGGAATGGCCTCGACCGTGCCGGTGACATCGCGCAGGGCGTAGAGCTTCTTGTCGGCGGGGGCGAGACCGTCGCCCGCGGCGCAGATCACGGCGCCGGTGGTGTCCAGGACGGAGAGCATCTCCTCGTTGGAGAGCAGGGCCCGCCAGCCGGGGATGGACTCCAGCTTGTCCAGGGTGCCGCCGGTGTGGCCGAGGCCGCGGCCGGAGAGCTGGGGGACGGCCGCGCCGCACGCGGCGACCAGGGGGGCGAGGGGGAGGGTGATCTTGTCGCCGACGCCGCCGGTGGAGTGCTTGTCGGCGGTGGGGCGGGACAGCGCGGAGAAGTCCATGCGCTCGCCGGAGGCGATCATGGCGGCCGTCCAGCGGGCGATCTCGCGGCGGTTCATGCCGTTGAGGAGGATGGCCATGGCGAGCGCGGACATCTGCTCGTCGGCGACCTCGCCGCGGGTGTACGCGTCGATGACCCAGTCGATCTGCGCGTCGGTCAGCTCGCCGCGGTCCCGCTTGGTGCGGATGACGGTGATGACGTCCATGGACGACGTGGGTGGCATCGGTGGGGTTCCTTCCGGTGGAGGAGAGGCCGGTGGGGCGGGAGAGGGGCGGCCCCTCCGCGGGGCCGGCCCCTCCGCGGTGGCCCCTCTGCGGGGGTGGGGCGGAGGGGCCAGGGGGGTGGTGGTCAGTGGGTCAGGTGACCGGGGCCGAACGCCTGCGGGAGCATCGCGGAGAGTGGCAGGACGCCCTCCGGGGTGTCCAGCAGGAGGCCGGGGCCGCCGAACTCGTAGAGGAGCTGACGGCAGCGACCGCAGGGGACGAGGAGGTCACCGTTGCCGTCGACGCAGGTGAAGTGGGTGAGCCGGCCACCTCCGGTGCGCTGGAGCTCGGAGACGAGACCGCACTCGGCGCACAGGCTCAGACCGTAGCTGGCGTTCTCCACATTGCAGCCGGAGACCGTGCGGCCGTCGTCGACCAGGGCCGCGACCCCGACCGGGTAGCCCGAGTAGGGGGCGTAGGCGCGGGTCATGGCCTCGCGGGCGCGGGCCCGCAGCCCCTCCCAGTCGGCGGCAGCGGCGGCGGTCACTTGCCCTGCCCCTTCCGGTACGGCATGCCGTCCGCCTTCGGCATCCGCAGGCGTTGCGCGGAGAGCGCGAGGACGACCAGCGTGATGACGTACGGCGTGGCGGAGACGACCTGGTTGGGGACCTCGTTGGTGCCCGCGTACCAGGCGAAGACCAGGGCGCCGATCACCAGGGTGATGCCCGCCTTGACGTACTTCTTGCGGACGGCCAGCCAGATCGCGCCGATGATCAGAAGGAGCGCGGCGAGCAGGAGGAGGGCGTGGACGTTCTCGGAGCCGCCGCGCAGATTGAGGCTGTCGGTGTAGCCGAAGAGACCGGCGCCGATGGCGAGGCCGCCCGGCATCCAGTTGCCGAAGATCATCGCGGCGAGGCCGATATAGCCGCGCCCGCTGACCTGGCCCTCCAGATAGAAGGGGTTGGCGACGATGGAGAGGAAGACCCCGCCGAGCCCGGCGAGGCCGCCGGAGATGATCACGGCCAGGTACTTGTACTTGTAGACATTGACGCCGAGGGACTCGGCGGCCACCGGGTTCTCGCCGCAGGAGCGCAGCCGCAGTCCGAAGGCGGTGCGCCACAGGATCCACCAGGTGGCGGGGATCAGGGCGATGGCGATCAGGGTGAGCCAGGAGACATTGGTGACCAGGCCGCCGAGGAGTCCGGCGAGGTCGGAGATCAGGAACCAGCCCTGGTCATTGAGGTCTCTGAGCCAGTCGGACAGCCCCGGCACGGTGAACTGGCCGAGTGATTCCACCGCCGGGGACTGCTTGGCGGAGCCGCCCTGGTGGCCCTCGAAGGCGAGCGGCGCGAGATAGCGGGTGGCGCCGAGGGCGAGGATGTTGATGGCCACACCGGAGACGATGTGGTTGACGTTGAAGGTGACGGTCACGATGGCGTGCAGCAGTCCGCCGAGGCAGCCGCCGATGATGCCGACCAGGACACCGGTCCAGGGGCCCCACTGGAATCCGGCCCAGGCGCCGAACCAGGTGCCGAGGATCAGCATGCCTTCGAGGCCGATGTTGACCACGCCCGCGCGCTCGGCCCACAGGCCGCCGAGTCCGGCCAGCCCGATGGGCACGGCGAGCTGGAGGGCGGTGGACATCTGGCTGACGTTGGTGATGCCGTCGGCGCCGGTGATGATCCGGACCAGGGAGGTCAGGGCCAGGGCTCCGGCGATGACCAGCATCAGCACGGGCAGGGAGAGACGGCGGCCGGTGGGCGCCGCGGGGCGCAGCGTGGGCTGGTTGAGGTCGGTCACGGTGGTCATCGGCCAGCCACCTCCTTCGGGGAGTTGTCGGTGGCGCCGAGCACATGACCGGCGGCGAGTTCGGCGCCGACCCGGCGCTGCTGGCGGCGCAGGCCCCACTCCCGGACGGCCTCGTAGGAGACGACCACGGAGAGGACGATCAGGCCCTGCATGATGACCGCGATCTCCTTGTCGTAGCCGTGGAAGTCCAGCTCGGGCGATGCCTTGTCGAGCCAGGCCCACAGCAGGGCGGCGAAGGCGATGCCGACCGGGTTGTTGCGGCCGAGGAGGGCGATGCCGATCCCGAGGAAGCCGATGCCGGTCGGGAAGTTCAGGCTGTAGGTGTGGGTGTCGCCGAGCAGGATCGGCAGCCCGGCGAGTCCGGCGATGGCGCCGGAGAGCAGCATCGCGGTGAGCGTCATCCGCTTGGGGTTGACGCCGCTGGCCGCGGCGGCGGTCTCGGAGGCGCCGGAGGCCCGCAGATCGAAGCCGAAGCGGGTGCGGTTGAGGGTGATCCAGTAGCCGATGCCGAGGAGGACGGCGAGGACGACCAGGCCGTAGATCTCACCCGCGGCGCCCATGTCGATGCCGGGGATCCAGCCGGACTCGTACATCTCGCCGGTGGTGTTGTTGTTGCCGACCTTGACGCCGAAGATGTCCGGCAGCCACATGTAGGCGATGACGGCGGTGGCGATGGCGTTCAGCATGATCGTCGCGACGACCTCGCTGACGCCCCGGGTGACCTTGAGGACACCGGCGATCCCGGCCCAGAAGGCGCCGGTGCACATGGCGGTGAGCAGCAGCAGCGGGATCTGGATGACGGCCGGGAGATCGGCGTGGGCGCCAACGACGGCGGCGGTCATGGCGGCGAGCTGGTACTGGCCGTCGACGCCGATGTTGAAGAGGTTCATCCGGAAGCCGATGGCGACCGCGAGGGCGGCGATGTAGTACATCGACGCCTGGTTGATGATCAGCACCTGGATGTCGGAGAAACCGGCCTGCTCGATCATCAGCACGAACGGCTCGACCGGGTTCTTGCCGGAGGCGAGCAGCACGATCGCGATGAGCACGAAGGCCACGGCGAGCGCGATGACCGGCCCGGCCAGCGTGAGGAGCACCCGCTCCTTGTCGAACTTCTTCATGTCAGCGGGCCTCGTCTTCCGGAGACTCGGGGGACTCGGACTCGGGCGACGGTCCGGTCTTGCCGGGCCCGGGGGTGGCCCCCGGGGCTTCCGGGGCTTCCGGGGTTCCCGGGGTGTGCGGGACGCCCAGGGTTCCCAGGTTCTCGGGGTCGCCCACCGTCTCCGGGCTGTCCTCGTCCAGGTGGCCGGTGGACGCGCCGGTCATGGCGGAGCCGAGCTGTTCGGGGGTGATGGTGCCGGGGTCGGCGTCGGCGACGAAGCGGCCGTTGTAGATCACCCGCAGGGTGTCGGAGAGGCCGATCAGCTCGTCCAGGTCGGCGGAGATCAGCAGCACGGCCAGGCCCTCGCGGCGGGCCTCGCGGATGTGGTCCCAGATCGCGGCCTGGGCGCCGACGTCCACACCCCGGGTGGGGTGGGCGGCGATCAGGAAGCGCGGCTGGTGGCTCATCTCGCGGCCGACGATCAGCTTCTGCTGGTTGCCGCCGGACAGCGAGGCGGCGGTGACGTCGATGCCGGGGGTGCGGACGTCGTACTCCTCGACGATCCGGCGGGTGTCGGCCTGGGCGCCCTTGGGGTCCAGCCAGACGCCCTTGGCGTTGGGCCGCTCGGTGACATGGCCGAGGATACGGTTCTCCCACAGCGGCGCTTCGAGGAGCAGGCCGTGGCGGTGGCGGTCCTCGGGGATGTAGCCGATGCCCTGCTCACGGCGCTTGCGGGTGGGCCAGCCGGTGATCTCGTCGGCCGTGTCGCCGGTGGTCTCCCGGGTGGCCAGGGTGATCGTGCCGGAGTCTGCGGGCTTGAGGCCGATGAGCGCGTCCACCAGCTCGGTCTGGCCGTTGCCCTCGACACCGGCGATGCCGAGGATCTCGCCCGCGTGGATGGTGAAGGTGATGTCGTCCAGCAGGGCCTTGCCGCCGGGGGCCGCCAGGCGCAGCTTGTCGACGGTGATGACCGGGCGGTCGGTGACCGTGGACTCGGCGGTCTCCGGGGTGGGCAGCTCGCTGCCCACCATCATCTCGGCGAGCTGCTTGGTGGTGGTCTCGGCGGGGACGGCGGTGCCGACGGTCGTACCGCGCCGTATGACGGTGATCTCGTCGGCGACGGAGAGGACCTCGCCCAGCTTGTGGGAGATGAAGATGACCGAGAGGCCCTCGGACTTCAGCTCGCGCAGATTGTCGAAGAGCGCGTCGACCTCCTGCGGGACCAGCACGGCGGTCGGCTCGTCCAGGATCAGCGTGGTGGCGCCGCGGTAGAGGACCTTGAGGATCTCGACGCGCTGCCGGGCGGCGACCCCCAGCTCCTCGACCAGCACATCGGGGGTGACGCCGAGGCCGTAGCGCTCGGACAGCTCGGTGATCCGGCGGCGGGCGCGGGCGCCGATGCCGTACGGCTTCTCGCTGCCGAGGACCACGTTCTCCAGGACGGTGAGGTTGTCGGCCAGCATGAAGTGCTGGTGGACCATGCCGATGCCGCGGGCGATGGCGTCGGCGGGCGAGGAGAAGGTGACCTTCTCGCCGTCCACGGCGATGACGCCCTCGTCCGGCTTCTGCATGCCGTAGAGGATCTTCATCAGCGTCGACTTGCCGGCGCCGTTCTCACCGACGAGGGCGTGGACGGTGCCCTTGCGGACGGTGAGATGGATGTCGTGGTTGGCGACGACGCCGGGGAACCGCTTGGTGATCCCGGTGAGTTCGACGGCGGTCGCCGGACCGCCCGCCGCGGCTGTGGCGGGGCCGTCGGCCGGAGGGCTGCTGGACGCGTTGATGGCGCACTCTCCCATGTGGACGGAGGGTCGGGGGTCATCTACACGCGTAGCGCCCCTACGGCATACGAAGGTACGGAGGGCGACGCACCGAGACAACGGGGTACAGGGAGAAAGCCTCCCCGTACCCCGTTGAGCGGACGTAACCCTTTGGTTACACGTTGCTCGGACAGCTCAGACAGTCCAGACAGTCCGGACAGCTCGGACAACTGGCCACAGTCCGGTGCCGCCGACTGTGCCTGCCTAGCTGCTCTTGACCTGGATCTCGCCGCTGATGATCTTCTCCTTGGCCGTGTCGATGGCGGTCTGGAGCTCGGCGTTGTCGGCGAACACCGGGTTGGACTCGGAGAGTCCGACCTCGCCGGTCTTCAGATCGCCCTTGACGATACCGGTCTCCGGCTTGCCGTCCTCGACGGACTTCGCGAGGTTGAAGACCGCCTTCGCGACGTCCTTCATGGCGGAGGTGAGGATGGAGTCCTTGTACTTAGCGAGCGCTTCCTGCTTGTACTGGTCGGAGTCGACACCGATCGCCCACACCTCGTTGGCGGCGGCGGCCTCGATGACACCCTGACCGGACAGACCGGCCGCGGCGTACACCACGTCGGCCTTCTTCTCGATCTGGCCCTCGGCGGCGGTCTTGCCCTTGTCGGGGCTGGAGAAGCCGCCCTCCTCGGCCGTCTGCGTCAGGTACTGCGACAGGACGGTGGCGTCCGGGTTGGTGTCCTTGACGCCCTGCTCGAAGCCGGCCTGGAACTTGTGGATCAGCGGGATGTCGACACCGCCGACGAACCCGACGACATTGCTCTTGGTGGTCTTGGCCGCCGCGACCCCGGCCAGGTAGGACGCCTGCTCCTCGGAGAAGACCAGGTCGGCGACGTTGTCCGCCTCGACGGTGGAGTCGTCGACGATGCCGAAGGTGGTGTCCGGGAACTTCTCCGACGCGCCCTTGATGGCCGCCGCGTAGGCGTAGCCGACACCGACGACCGGGTTGTAGCCCTGCTTGGCCAGGGACTCAAGACGCTGCTGCTTGTCCGCGTCGGTCTCGCCCTCGGTGGGCTCGACGTCCTCGGTCTGGTAGCCGAATTCCTGCTGCGCCTGCTCCAGCCCGGCGTACGCGGCGTCGTTGAAGGACTGGTCGCCCTTGCCGCCGACGTCGTAGGCGATGGCGAGGCCCTTGTCCTCGCCGCCCGACTCCGAGGAGGAGCTGGAGGACGAGGTCGAGGTGCCGCCGCAGGCGGCGAGGGCGAGGGCCAGCGAAGCGGTCGCCGCGCCTGCGACCGTGATCCGGGAAAAGCGGCGCATGAGTGGTGCTCCTGTCGTACAAGCGCCGGACGGTTCAGCCAGGGTCAGCTTCGGCGCTGGTTTCGCCGCAGATTAACGCGCGTAGACCAGCCTGAAAACCCCTTCTGTCCACCTTGTTATCCGGCCGTGCCCAAGCCCGTCCGGGCACGCCTCGGCACTCATGAGGGGCGTTGCCATCGGGAATACGGCAAGCGGATGGCAGGCCCGGGGCCCGCCATCCGCTTGATACGACTTCCTACCCCGTCTCCCCTTTTGCCAGATTTTTACCTAGAACAGAGGAACCGACGCCCTGCGGAGCTACTCGGTGGCGACCTTGATCGAGCCGTCGATGATCCCGGCCTTGGCGGCGGCGACCGCGTCCGTCAGGCCCGCGACCTCGGCCATCTTCGGGTTGGTGTCGGCCAGGCCGACACCGTCCACCTTGAGGTCGAAGGTCTGGGTACCGGTCAGCGGCTTGCCATCCTCGACGGACTTGGCCAGCGCGTACACCGCCCCGCCGACATCCTTGAGCGCGGAGGTCAGGATGTAGTCCTTGTACGAGGCCAGCGCCTCCTGCGCGTACTGGTCGGAGTCGACGCCGATCGCCCACACCTTGGCGGTGGCGGCGGCCTCGATCACCCCCTGCCCGGAGAGACCGGCGGCCTGGTAGACCACATCGGCGTCCTTCTCGATCTGCCCCTCGGCGGCGGCCTTGCCCTTGTCCGGGCTGGAGAAGCCGCCCTCCTCGGCGGTCTGCGTCAGATACTGCGAGACGACGGTGACCTCGGGCTTGGTGTCCTCGACGCCCTGCTTGTAACCGGCCTCGAACTTGTGGATCAGGGGAATGTCGACGCCGCCGACGAACCCGACGGTGTCGGTCTTGGTGGCCTTGGCCGCGGCGACCCCGGCGAGGTAGGACGCCTGCTCCTCCGCGAAGACCAGCGAAGCGACGTTCCCGCCCTCGACCACGGAGTCCACGATGCCGAAGGTGGTGTCGGGGTAGTCCTTGGCGACGGCCTCCATGGCGGGACCGTAGGCGAAGCCGACGCCGATCACCGGGTTGTAGCCCTGCCGGGCCAGGGAGGCGAGGCGCTGCTCCTTGTCGGCGTCGGTCTCGCCCTCGGTGGGCTCGACATCGGCCGTCTTGTAGCCGTACTCCTTCTGCGCCTGGTCCAGTCCGGCGAACGCGGCATCGTTGAAGGACTGGTCGCCCTTGCCGCCGATGTCGTAGGCGATGGCCAGACCGAGGTCCTCCGCGGCCGACTCGCCGTCCGAGGCGTTGTTCTCGCTGCTGGTGCCACCGCAGGCGGTGGCGGCGAGGGCGAGCGACGCGACCCCCACCGCGACGCGGGTCAGTTTGGAAATCCGACGCATCTGAAGTTCCCCATTCTCCAAAGCCCCGCAGTGGGTGCTGAGTTCGGCGCACATTAACGCGCGTAGACCATCCTGGGAACGGGGTATCGCTTGGCCGTTATCCATTCGTGCCGGTGACTGGTTACGGGCCTGTGACTCACCGGCGCGAATAGGGCACGGGGGGTTAATTCGCGCGGGGGGTGGGGGGTGGTTTTTGGGGGCGCGGGCGGGTGCGGGTGTGGGGGTGGCTGGTCGCGCAGTTCCCCGCGCCCCTGAGGGGGTGGTGACTCAGTTGCTGATCAGTGCGGCGGCGGTGAACAGCTCCACGCCTACGGTGATGGCGTGCTCGTCGACGTCGAAGTCGCCCTGGTGGAGGTCGCGGACGGTGCGCTCGCCCGGGGTGCGGACGCCCAGGCGGGCCATGGCGCCGGGGACGTGCTCCAGGTACCAGGAGAAGTCCTCGCCGCCGAGGCTCTGCTCGGTGCTCTCGACGGAGTCGGCACCGCGGCGGACGGTCATCGCGTCGCGCAGCAGCTCGGTCACGGCGGGGTCGTTGACGACCGGGGGGACGCCCCGGACGTAGGTGATCTCGGACTTGGCCCGGTGCATGTTCGCCACCTCGTCGATGGCGGCGTGGACGATGTCGGGGGCCTGGCGCCAGGCGTGGATGTCGAGGCAGCGCACGGTTCCGGACAGCTCGGCGTGCTGCGGGATGACGTTGGGGGCGTGGCCGGATTCGATCCGTCCCCAGGTGACCGCGAGCCCGGCGCGGGTGTCGACCCGGCGGGCGACCAGCGCGGGGACATCGGTGACGACCCGGGCGACGGCGGTGACCAGGTCGGTGGTGAGGTGGGGGCGGGCGGTGTGGCCGCCGGGGCCGTCGAGCGAGATCTCCAGCCGGTCGCAGGCGGAGGTGATGGCACCGGTACGGAGTCCGATCCGGCCGGCGTCGACGCGGGGGTCGCAGTGCACGGCGATGATCCGGCCGACGCCGTCCAGCACCCCGCAGTCGATGGCGTCGGCGGCGCCGCCCGGGAGCACCTCCTCGGCGGGCTGGAACAGCAGCCGGACGGGGCGCGGCAGCCGCCCCTGCCGGTGCAGCTCGGCGAGGACCAGCCCGGCGCCGAGCACGACCGTCGTATGCACGTCGTGGCCGCAGGCGTGGGCGCGGTCGGGCACGGTGGAGCGGTAGGCGCACTCGGTCTTGGCGTCGGGAATGGGGAGTGCGTCGATGTCGGCGCGCAGCGCGAGCATCCCGGAGGGGGCGGGGCCGTCGTCCGGTACGCCGATGTCACAGACGAGTCCGGTGCCCATGGCGAGGACGCGGGGGGCGAGGCCCGCCTTCTCCAGCCGCGCCTTGATGGCGGCGGTGGTGCGGAACTCCTGGTTGCCCAGCTCGGGGTGCGCGTGGAGGTCGCGACGGAAGCCGATCAGCTCCTCGCGGAGTGCCTCCGGCAGGGTGCCGGGCAGGGCTTCCCCGGGGAGGTCGACCTCGAACTCTTCGGACTCTCGGGACATCAATTGCTTCACCCTCTGAAGGGTAGGCCGCCCGGATGGCCAACTGACCCACGATCAACAAAACTTCAGCCGGTTAGGGCAAGAAAATCTGGCCGTCCGGGGCATAGCTATGGACTTGGGTGGGTACGCTCTAGCGCTTTGTACTGCCGTAGGCACCGGAAACAGTCCCATTCTCCACGCATACCACGTCCGCCTCGGGTCTTGCCGAACCGTTCATCTGGCGGGACCGGCGGACGGGACGCCGGGCGGGGTCTTCGGGCGTTCTCGATCATCCACATGCCGGGTGTTTCTTTGGCACAGATGTTCGATGAGATGCGGCGGACGCGTCAGGCCGCCGCCAGCTCGCACCAGACGTACTTTCCGTCGGCCCCGAATCGGCCGGTCGGGTGCCAGCCCCAGCGGTCGGCGTAGGCGCGGACGAGGCCCAGGCCCCGGCCGGCCTCCATCTCCTCGACCGGGCCCAGCGCGCGGGGGGTACTGGGCGGGAGGGGGTCGGTGTCCCACGCCCCGATCCAGACGGTCCCCCGAGGAGTGCGGCGCACCCCGAGCGCGGCGGGGCCCTTGGTGTGCAGCACGGCATTGGCGACCAGCTCGGCGGCCAGCAGCTCCGCGGTGTCGACCAGCCGGATCAGCCCGTGCAGGGTGAGGATCAGACGGACGGTACGACGGCAGAGGGTGACGGCACGGAGGTCGCTGGGGATGTGGAGGAGGTATTCCCAGGTGTCGGGGGCGACAGTGGGTTCGGTTTCGGGCATGGGGGATCAACTCCGTTGAGGCGTGGGGGAATTGGACGCCCACGCCGTGACTTCGCTGCGCGAGCGCTACAGCACAGACAGTAGGGCCTAAATTTCGCCCCACGCAAGCTGTTGGCGTACTCTGACGCCCGAACGGGGCTCTGCCCCAGCCCAATTGAGCTGCTGAAGGAAGCAATGCCACGCAGACAGCAAGCGACAGCTCGCCAGGCCCGTCTGGGCACGGAGCTGCGACGCCTGAGGGAAGCCGCCGGTCTCAAGGCCACGGAGGCGGCGGCCCTGCTCGGAACGACCTCGGTCCAGATGAGCCAGACCGAGTCAGGCATAGCGGGCGTGAGCGAACAGCGATTGCGGCGCATGGCAGCGAACTACGCCTGTGTGGACACAGAGCTGATCGATGCTCTGGTGGCCATGGCGACGGACCGCACTCGGGGGTGGTGGGAGGAGTACCGAGGGCAGTTGCCCACGTCCTTCCTCGACCTCGCCGAACTGGAGCATCACGCGACGTACCGCAGTGACTTCGAGTTCATGTTCATCCCCGGATTGCTCCAAACCGAGGAGTACGCCCGCGCCGCGTTCGCGTCCAGGGTGCCGAGCATCCCAGAGGCGGAGCTGGAACTGCGCGTCAGGCATCGGATGCAGCGCAAGACCATCCTGAATCGCAGCACTCCCACCCCGTACCGGGCACTCATCCACGAAGCGGCCCTGCGCATTCGGGTGGGCGATCGTGCGACCGCACGAACCCAGCTCAGGCAGGTGCTGGAGCTGTCGGAGGCGGATCACATCACGGTCCAGGTCATCCCCTTCGACCTGGACGGCTTCGGCGGAACCTGGAGTCCGATGATGCTGGCCGGTGGGGCCATCCCCAAACTGGACACCGGCACGCGCGACGCCCCTGACGGCACGGGCCTCATCGACTCAGAGGCTCAACTCGATGTTCTACGAACACTCTTTCGTAGAGTGGAGGTTGCGTCGGTCGACGCATCAGGCTCCCGCGACATCATCCACGCCCTGTCCAAGGAACTGTGAGGTCACCATGGCCACCCTCCACAATTGGCGAAGGTCTTCCTACTCTGGCGGGGGCGACGGCAACAACTGCGTCGAGATCGCGGACCGCGCCTCCCACATAGCCATCCGCGACTCCAAGGCCCCCACCCGGGGGGCCCTGAGTTTCCCCCGCGCCTCCTTCGTCCCCTTCCTCCAGGCCCTCAAGGCGGCCGACTCCTCCCATGTTCTGGTCCCTTGAGTCCGAACTGATCCTCACCGCCTGGCTCCTCTCCTTCCTCCTCACCGACCTCACCCTGCGCGTCCTCCGATCGCGGAGCGCCCGGCACGATCGCGAGGTCATCCGCCGGGTCATGACCGAGGGCGTCTCCCCCGTACAGGCGGCCTACCAGCGGGCGCGCTGGATGCCGGACGCCGCTCAGGTGGCCCTCGCCGGGCTCCTCGCGGACGGGGTCGTAGAGGTGTCGGACGACGGGACGGTCACCGCACGGGCGTCGGCGCCTCCGCCGACTGACCCGGCTCTCCTCGCCCTCGTCGCAGGGCTCCGGGCCCGGGGGGAGTCGGGCGCGCGGCTGTACGAGGTGGCGGGTGAGCCGGAGTTCGAGGCGTTCCGGGCACGCGTGACGGCGGGCGCCCTGCCCCTGACGCAGTACCACGGGTCCCAGCGCACCGGACTGATCTGGCTCGGCTTCCTCGTATCCCTCGGAGCAGGGCTCCATGGTGGGCTGTCCGGTGCCCCGGCGCCGGGCGGGGTCGAGGAGGCGGAGTTCTGGGCCACGGTGCCGGTCATCGGCTGGCCCGCGCTGGCGCTGTGGTCGGTGCTCACCTGGCCGGAGTCGTTCACCCCGCGCTGGCCCGACTTCAACCGGCACTGTCAAGCAATCTCCGACGCCGAATCGGCTCGGGCCACCGCCCGGGATCTCGCGGCCCTGAGGCTCCATCGATTCGGACCGCCGACACCACCGAGATCGGCGTCAGCAACAAGCACGGGGAGACAAGCCGACAGGGACAGCGACGTACTGGACTGGGACGGCGACACGGACAGCGGCGGAGTCGACGCCGACTGAGGACCTGTGAGCCGGCACCGCCTTCATCCCCCCTCTTCTGTAGCTGAAAGCGACGCAATCCGGCGCAACTTCCTTGACCGTGCCCCGGCACACCGCGGAACGTCGTTCGCAGGGCGCCACAAGCGACCGCGCGCCGAGGAGGCCACCGTGGATTTAGAGTTCATCGGCATCGACCCGGAGACCGGGAGCGGCAACTGCCCGGCCGTCTGGGTCGACCGCGACCGCGCGGAGTTCGTGCTGCAAGGCTGGAAGGCCGACGACGAGACGCTCACCCGGACCCGGCGGGACAGCCCGCTGCCGGACCGGGAAGCGGTCGTCCGGCTGCCGTACCGCATGGCCGACACGCTCAGGAAGGCGCTCGATGAAGCCGCCGCAGGTGCCTAGCTTCGAGGCGTTGCTGTCGTCCGCCACCAGCTCCGCCGTCCATTTGGAGATGCGGGACACCTACGCGGTCGCCGAGGAAGAGGAGGAACTGCGGCTGTGGCGGTCCGGGCGGTGGTCGTTGGACGACGGGCGCAGGGCCCTCGCCGAGTGGATGAGTCTCGTCGCGGCGACGGTCGCGCGGGGCGTCAGCGTCCGGCGGGCCCGGATCGTGTCGGAGCCGGTCACCGACTACATCCGCTACGAGCACGCCCTCACCCCGCTGAATCTGGAGGCCGGGGAGGAGGTGCGGTGGCTGCCCCGGCGCCGGGCCGACGGCATCTGGCTGCCGCACACCGATTTCTGGCTCATTGACGACCGGGTGGTGCGGTTCAATCACTTCTCCGGCGATGGCACGGCCGTCGAGCCGGAAGTGAGCGAGGAACGGCAGGCCGTGGCCACGTGCTTCTTCGCCTTCACTCAGACGTGGGAGCGGGCCGTCCCACACGAGAAATACAGCGTCTGAGCCGCTCCCCCGCCGCCATGTCCCCCACCTCGCCCTCCTCCAGCGCCCAGGCCGCCCGCGAAGCCCTGGGCGTGCGACTGGCCCAGTTGCGGAGGGACGCCGGTCTCAACGGCCGGGAGCTGTCCGCGCGCTGTGGCTGGCACCCAGCGAAGACCTCCCGGATCCAGCATGGTGCCTCTGTGCCGTCCGACGACGACATCCGGGCCTGGTGCGGAGCGTGCGGCGCCGAGGACCAGGCGGCGGATCTGATCGCCGTGGCCCGTGCCGTGGACTCCCTGTACGTCGAATGGCGGCGCAGACACAGGAACGGCCTGCGCAAGGCCCAGGAAGACTTCAACGCCCTGCACCGGCGCACCCGGGTGTGCCGTGCCTACGTCTCCAACGTGATCCCCGGCTTCCTCCAGACCCCCGCCTACGCGACGGCCCTGCTGAACACCATCACCACCTTCCAGGGAACCCCGGACGACGTCCCGGAAGCCGTCGCCACCCGAATCGCCCGCAGCCGCTTCCTCTACGAGGGCGGGCACCGGTTCCATGTCCTCATTGAGGAGTGCGTACTGCGCTACCGCCTCGGTGACGCCGCGACGATGGCCGCACAACTGCACCGGCTGCTCACCGTGATGCCGCTGGCCACGGTTTCGCTGGGCATCATCCCCGGCGACGCCCCGCGCGCGGTGTGGCCCCTGGAGGCGTTCACCCTGTGCGACGGACGGCACGCCGTCGTGGAGACACTGACTGCGGAGATCAATGTGGTGCAGCCCTCTGAGGTCGCCGACTACCGCAGGGCGTTCTCGCAGCTCGCCCGGATGGCCGTCTACGGTGAACGTGCCCGTGAATTGATCAACTCTGCTGCACGAGGGCTGAGTTAGCCACGCGGCTGGGTGTCTCACCCAACCGCCCGCAATCCGCTTGAGCTGCGCCGCCCGCACCCCTCCCAATCGTCATCATCAGCGCCCCCGCCGACCACACACGAGCAAGGAGCGCCGCCCGTGTTCGCCGTCGCGCAGAAGCCCGCCTATCTCGACATCGCCGTGAATGCCCACGGCGACGAGTAGGGGCTCATGATGTACCGGGCCCCTGACCCTGGCGGGACCGCACGGCCTCGCTTGGTCGAGATCGGTCCCGGTGGAGGTACCACCGCCGCCTACCTGGCCGCCGGCCTTCACGCCACCCAAGACCCGCCGGACGTGGACCTCACCCTCGTGGAAATACCCAGCTCGTGTCGCAGTCGCTTGGCGCGGCCATGGCCGACTTCGCCCAGGTCGGCTCGTGCACCCTGGTCATCCGAGCGCGCCCTGGCACCACTACAAGTCCCCGGCAATGCGCCGCCTCGCCGAGATATGGCATTTGAGGTACCCAAACAATCCCCTCTTGATCAAAATTGATCACTAATGATCAGAGATGGGGAGTTTCGATGTCGTTCACCATAAGATACGTGAATGACTATCACCACTCCTGGGCCAGGCGACCCAGAAGAAAACCTCTCCTGGAAAATCATAACGGTAACCCCTAAAATTGCCGATAATCTCCTATCTCAAGGCTCCGTCAATAGAAATTTGGACATGGGCCAAGTGAGATCGCTAGCAAGCGCCATTCGCCGTAAAGAGTGGCGCTTGACTCACCAGGGAATCGCCTTCGATGAGGACGGTTTACTTCTCGACGGCCAGCATCGCCTTCGAGCCATCATCGAGGCTGACACTCCGGTAAAAATGTTCGTTGTCAACGGACTACCAAGAAGCGTTTTCCCGGTTCTCGACACCGGAAAGCGCCGAAGTGCAGCAGATGCGCTGCTATCGACTGAGGCAAAGTACCGGCATCTACTTTCCTCTACTATTCGGCACGTGATTCTCTTCAAGGATATGCCGAACGAACGCTGGAGCGGCTCTAGAGCTCACGTATCAAATGACCTTATCCTGGCGGCATACAACGATGATAAGAGCAGGTACGAGGAAGCGGTAACCATCGGCCGTGAACTCTCCAAACATCTCTTCGCGAGTCCGACGGCAGTAGCAGCCGGATACTTTCTGACAACTGAAGTTGCGCCTGCCCTGAATGTCGATGAATGGGTGTCGGGCCTTAAGTCGGGTGCGAATCTGGACCCCAGTGATGCGAGACTCGCTCTGCGAGAAATTCCGATGGACACGCAGAAGCGAGGTTCCAAGCGAAGGATGGGAATGCGAGACCAGGTCGCAATCTACATCAACGCTTGGAATGCCTGGGGCGAGCCAGAGACAGTCGGCAAGTTGCGTCTTCGGCGTTTGAGGAAAGGGGAAAAGATGCCAGTTCCAATCAAGGCGAGATTCCCGCACAAGAAATTCACAGGGGAGTCATCGTAGCTTACTTTGAACAATCATCTTCCCTGTCTCTCCAAGGATAATGACCTCCCTACCTAGAGACTTGGCCAGCCGCGCCACGAAATCATACGAAATCGACTGCGCCGACCCCGTCGAACTCTGAGCAACGACAACGACGCTCTCACCCTCCCAAGAAGAACGGTTGACCTCCCAGCCGATCTTGGTGAATGAGGACGCGATGAATTTCTCTTCGCTGATCCGCGGAATTTCCCGAGCCGGTCGCCGTAGTGCCCCGTCCGCCCGAAGCATGTACCGCTCGACCTCCACCATGCGGTGTTCGAGCTGCCGACTAATGAGGAGGATCTCCTCCGTCATATCGGCTCCAGATCGATGCACTGCGTCTGAGAGGTTACTCGACGGCGTTGCACTCACGCTCCGCATAATATTTTCGAATTCCGGCCAACTTCTCTGAAATGCGCGCTCTAATCTCTCGCGCGTAATCGCCAGGCTACCCGAGGCGTCATTGATATCGAAAAGAAGCTTCTGCACGTCAGCTTTATCGTCACCGACGACAGCCTGGAACTGACTCAGTGGACTGACTAGGTCGGTGGTCTTCATGCCAATCATGAACGGGACCACGAAGCCTTCTTCGACCTGCTTGGAGAGAGCCCCGGCTTCATAGTTGATCCAGTTGGAATGCTGATTCTCCGGGGATACGCAGATAATTCCGAAATTCGTTTCAGAGAGCTCGTCAGTAATCTCGCGAACACCCCTCCGCCCTGCGGAGATATCCAGACTGGAGAGCCAGGGATCGATGTATTGGAGAACGTCAGGCAGCCAGGACCACAATGCCTCGGCGGTCTTCTTTGAACGCTCTCCGGACCAGCTCAAAAATACTCTGATGTCGGTCTCCTTCTATCTGAATTCATCCTAGCTGATTAATCGACCCAACTGGCCCCACGTGCAGCCTTGAGGAGGAGTGTCTGTTCTTCCTTGAGTGATCCGTATGACGCTCGCACGTAGGCCAGAAACCTACTTCCTGGATGACGGATCAGGGGCGACTTACTCGGACCAGCTTCACTCCAGTTCGCTAAAAGAGCGTCATAGGTCGCTGCATGCGCGCAAAATTCCAGGACAACAGGAGGCATTTCTTCGCCGATGATCAAATCACCTCGTGCAGTAATAAGCTCTCTTATGCTCTGGGCTGTGGGGGCGAAAACGGCTTCTACCCAGATACGCCACCGTGCTTCCTCCTGCTCCGGCAACGGATTTTCTGCTGAGTCTGCCCCAATATTTTGGATGTAGCGACTACGGTACTCGATCCATGCCTTCTCATTGGTTTCCGTGAGAACGAGAAGCGGGCCGTAGAGTTCCCTTAATTGACTACTCACTCGGTCGATTCGCGCTTGTCTCAGGGATCTGCGAATCTCTCCACGATGGTTCAGCCAGTAAGCCACGACGGCAATCAGCAAGCTAGCGCAGGCCGTTACCATTGCTGCAATCATCGAAATCTCCATAAGGCTGCTGCGCTGGGTATTTAAGCATGGCGCAGGAGCGTCTCGCTACCTTGCAAACAGGACACTCTCGGGGCTTGGAGCGAGAGTCCCGAAAGATCCAATCGATAGCATTTTCTAATTCCTGTTGTTGGACACCGCGTCGTCGATCATGGTTGGTGTTTTCGCGAGTGGTCTACACGGCTGGCGATCCAGGCGAAGGGCCGCCGCTAAGGGCGGTCCCGTAACTGCTGGTCACAGTTGAGATGATCTTGCTGTGTCCGGTGTGATCACGGTGTTGGAGCCGTCCTGGATAGCCCCGTTTACTGGGCTGAGCCGACGTCAGTTCTGCAAGCTGATCACCGCGTTGCGGCGTGAGAGCGCGGACCCGATCCGCAAAGGCCGGCCCTGGAGCCTGCCGCTGGAGGACCGGGTCCTGCTCGTTGCCGCGTACTGGCGGACCAACCTCACGCTGCGACAGCTTGCGCCGCTGTTCGGGGTGCCGAAGTCGGCCGCCGACCGCGTTGTCGACCACCTCGGCCCCGCCCTTGCCCTCCAGCAGCGCAGGCGGTTCCGGAAGAACACCGTGCTGATCGTTGACCGCACCCTGGTGCCCGCCCGCGACCACACCGTCGCCGAGCAGTCGAAGAGTTATCGGTACTCCACCAACCACCAGGTCGTCATCGATGCCGACACCCGCCTGGTCGTCGCCATCGGCCGACCGCTGCCCGGCAACCGAAACGACTGCAAGGCATGGGAGCTGTCCGGTGCGAAAGCCGCGGTTGGCAACACCACCGTCATCGCCGACGGCGGCTACCGGGGCACCGGGCTGGTCATCCCGCACCGCTGCAAGAAAGGCTGGGCCGAACTCCCGGTCTGGAGAGAGGGACACAGCGCCTCCCACCGCAAGGCCCGCGCCCGCCTCGAGCACGCCTTCGCCCGGATGAAGAGCTGGAAGATCCTCCGCGACTGCCGCCTCAAGGGCGACGGCGTCCACCACGCCATGCTCGGCATCGCCCGCCTGCACAACCTCACCCACGCGGGGCGAGGGAAACAGTCAGGTCATCCCGCCCGCCAAAGATCAACTACGGGACAACGCTTAGCCAGGCCCGCGGCGACTGCCCAGCGGTGGCATGCTGCTCCCCCTGCCTCATGGTGCGAAGCACCAACGTCATCGAACCGGCATCGGCCACCACCCGATCGACGCCAGCCCCCAGGGATCCACCCGGGCCGGGCGCCCCATGTCCGGGTGGTCCGACGCCGGGTGCTCGCGGTAGCGGGGTACCAGGTCGGACCAGTCCAGGACGCCCCGGATCAGGCCCCCCAGGCCCGTCAGGTACGTCCGGGTCGCCGGGGTCAGGGTCGGCCACAGGGACTCTCTCGCCGTGCAGAAGTACGCCACGATGGCGTTGCAGAGGTGGACCGCCTCCGTCATCGCCTCGGCGCGGGAGCAGTCCAGCTCACGGGCGATGACGTTCACCACGTTGTACTCCAGCGGGCCCTCCTTCGGGGCGGAGCCCAGGTCGCCGAAGAGGGACATCACGATGGAGGCCGCGTCGGTGAGGGCGTGGACGGCCGGGGTCTCCAGTTCCGCGGGGTCGGGGTCCGGGCCGCCGCACAGGTCGACCAGGGCCGCGCCCGCCGCGCCGGCGGCCGTGTACATGCGGAGGTAGAGGAAGTCGTCCAGGGTGGGGAGGGTTCCGTGTTCCGCGTCGAGGAGTTCGCGGGCCACGCCGGTCATGTAGCGGGAGTGGGAGTCGACCCAGCGGCGGAGCTGGGCGGGGGCGACGCGGTCTTCCAGGTAGAGGCGCATGTCGCGGATCAGGAGGATCACCGGGTGGAGGCCCTCGGGCGTGCGCCAGGGGTCGTTGAGGGTGCGGACGAGTTGGGGGGCCAGGAGGGCGTAGTTGCGCTTGCGGTCGGCGAGGTCGCCGTGGTCGAGGAAGGTGTCGAAGAGGAGGCCCCAGACGATGTAGGCGGAGGAGAAGCGGAGGAGGGATTCGGGGGCGTCCGGGGTCAGCATGCAGGCGCAGTGCGCGGGGGCGCAGGCCCTCAGCATCCGGCGTTCCGCTTCGGTGCCGCCGAAGCCGAAGCGGGCGAACCAGGCCAGGGTGTGTTCCTCGATCTCCGGGGCGCGGAGGGGAGGGGTGGGGGGGATGGGGCAGGTGATGTGGGAGAGGACCGGGTGCGGGGGGTTCGGGGAGGGTGGGGGGTTCGGGGCGGGAGTCATGCGCGCCGGCCCTCCTCCGCCTGATGGGTGGCATCCGCCCGGTGGGTGGCATCCGTCAGCCCGCGTGCCGTGTGCAGCAGCACCTCCGTGTACGCAGGCTGCCCCGGTGCCGCGCGCGTCAGTGCCCCGCATGCCCGGGACGCCTCCCGGCTGACCATGTCCCTCGCCATGTCCAGTGCGCCCAGGCGGGTCACCAGGGCCCGCATCGTGGTGAGGGCGGCCGACGGGTCGTCGGTGTCGAGGAGGGTGCGGCGGAGGGTCTCGCGGTCGGTGGGGCCCGCGGTGCGGTGGGCCAGGAGGATCGGGAGGGTGGGGCGGCGGTTGCGCAGGTCGCTGATCTGGGGCTTGCCGGAGGGGGTGGAGGGGTGGGCGTCGTAGGGGAGGAGGTCGTCGCGCATCTGGAAGGCCATGCCTAGGTGGTGGCCGAAGCGGCCCAGTGCCTCGACCGTCCGGCGGTCCGCGCCCGCGAGGACCGCCCCGACGCGGCACGCCGCCTCGAAGAGGACCGCCGTCTTGCCCTCGGCCATCCGGAGATAGTCCTCCAGCGGGCTGTCGATCGCTCCGGCCAGGGTGATCTCGTCGTAGGCGCCCCGGCAGACGCGGGTGCCCGCCGCCGACTGGACGCGCATCGCGTGGGCGATCCGGTCCGCCGGGATGCCCCGCCGGGCGCACTCGGTGAGCGCCGCGAACCACTCGAAGTACAGGGCGTTGCCCGCGATGATCGTCCGCGCCGGGCCGAAGACCGTGTGCGCGGCGGGGCGGTTCCGGCGTTCCCCGTCCTGGTCGATGATGTCGTCGTGGAGCAGGCTGCCGACATGGGCCGCCTCGAAGCCGACCGCCGCCGGGACGACCGGGTGCAGGGTGCCGCCGCTGGCCAGGGCGGAGCAGAGGAGGAGAACGGGGCGCAGGAGCTTGCCCGGGGGGATCATGGCGTAGTGGTGGAGGGTCGCCATGCCGTCCGGTTCGGCGGGCCAGCGCCAGCCGATCTCGTCCGCCACGGCGTCCCGCAGGGTGTGGAGGGTGGAGTGGACACCCCGGTCATCGTCGACGGCGACCACCGCTGGCCTCCCTTCAGGCGGCCGGTTGGGTGGTGGGCAGGGGGACGCGGGGTGTCAGGTCGAAGTGGAGGCGGCGGGGGACGTTCAGGGCCATGAGGGGGGTCGGGCGGAGATCCGCCCCGGCCACGGGCGCCGTGTCCCAGCGGGTCACGATGGTCGCCAGGGCGATGATCGCCTCCGTCAGGCCGTAGACATCGCCGATGCACTTGCGGGCGCCCGAACTGAACGCCTGGAAAGCCCCTCTCGGCATCGCCGCGCGCGCCTCCGGCAGCCAGCGGTCCGGGTCGAAGCGGTACGGGTCCGGGAAGATCTGGGGGTTGAGGTGGATGGCGGGAGGGCTGATCAGGATCGGGGCGCCCGCCGGGAGCCCCACCCCGCCGAAGTCCACCGGCACCGTCGTCGCCCGGGTGAACAGCCACGCCGGGGTCTGCACCCGCAGGGTCTCCCGGACGACCCGCTCGGTGAGCGGGAGGGAGGGGAGGTCGTCCCAGCCCGCCGCCCGGCCGTTCAGCGCCCCGTCCGTCTCGGCGCGCAGCGCGTCGGCCACCTCGGGGTGGCGGTCCAGCAGATACAGCGCCCAGGTGAGAGTGGTGGCCACGGTCTCGGAACCGCCCGCCAGCATCGTCATGATCTGCTCCTCGATCTGGGTGTCGCCGAGCCCGGCGGCGATCAGGAGGGAGAGCAGATCGCCGTGGTCCTCGTCGTCGCGCCGGTAGTCGGCGACGATCCGGCGGACCGTGCCGCGCAGGGCGGCCAGGGCGCGGCGGTGGCGCTGATGGGCGGGGAGCGGCAGCCGGTACAGGGTCTCCGGGAAGAACATCCACTGGAAGAAGCCCGCGCTCAGCGTCTCGAACGCGTCCCGCAGCGCCTCCACCGTCTCGTCGTCGGCGTGCGCCGAGAACTGCGTCCGGATGATCGTGCGCAGGGTGAGGCGGTTCATGGTGGCGTAGCAGTCGATGCGCTGGCCGCCGGACCAGGAGCGGGTGAGGTCCTCGATCTCCTCCTGCATGACGGCGGCGTACTGGGCGATCCGGCCGCGGTGGAAGGCGGGTTGGAGCATACGGCGCTGGGCGCGGTGCTCGGACTGCGGGCAGGTGCCGATGCTGTCGCCGAATAATTCCCTCGCCTTCTTGTAGAAGGGGCCGCCCTTGTCGAAGGTCCGGTCGTCGGCCAGAATGCGCCGCACCAACTCCGGGTGGCAGGGCACATGCGCCCGGGTCGGACCGAGCCGTACCTCCACGAGATCCCCGTACTCCGACAGCGAGGCCAGGAATTCAACGGCGTTCCGCACCAGGGGCAGGGCGTGCCCGGCGATCGGAAGTGCGCCGGGCGCACGACCTCCGGTAAAGGGGGGCGTCATGGCAGAGTGCTCCTTGGGGGAGGGAGAGAGGGGGAAAGGCCGCAGGTCAAGGGGGGGTGAGAGCCCGAGTCGGAGGGAATGTCATATGAATTGATGAAGGGATTTCAGTGGGTTATTCGCCCGGCGGCGATCTCCCTGGTCTTGTCTGCCGCCAAAAGGGTGGTGATCATCCCTCGGCACCGGAATGCTTCACCTTTTCCCTCGGGAACCTTCACCGGAGATCAGGCCCTCTTGTTCCGCCGGATCGGGGTCGATACGCTCGACCGTCGTGCGTAATTTACGAAAATTGGATGTGCGGTGCGGGGTTTTCACGCCCCCCTGGTCGCTGCCGCTGACCGGGGATCCGGCTCTCGCGATCCGGCGGGAGATCGATCTCCTCACCTTCCTGGACCGCCTCGGATATGACGAGGCATGGATCGGCGAACACCATTCCGGTGGAATGGAGATTATCGGATCACCGGAATTGATTGTCGCCGCCGCCGCCGAACGCAGCCGGCGGATCCGGCTCGGTACCGGGGTCATCTCGCTGCCGTTCCACCATCCCCTCGCCGTCGCCGACCGGATCGTCCAGCTCGACCATCAGACCCGGGGGCGCGCGATGTTCGGGTTCGGGCCCGGACTGCTGCCCGGCGACGCCCATATGTTCGGCGTCCCCGCCGGGGAGCAGCGCGCCCGGCTCGCCGAGGCGCTGGACGTCGTCGTACGGCTGCTGGAGGGGGATGTGGTGAGCGGGCAGGTGGGGCCGTACGTGCTGCGGGACGCCCGGCTCCAGCTCGGGCCCTACACCCGGCCCCGGCCCGAACTGGCCGTGGCCAGCGCCATCACCCCGTCCGGCGGACGGCTCGCCGGGCGGTACGGCATCGGCATGCTCTGTCTCGCCGCGGCGACCGGGCCCGGGTACGACGTGCTGTCCGTGAACTGGGCCAACGCCCTCACCGCCGCCGCGGAGCACGGGCAGGTCATGGACCGCTCCGCGCTGCGCCTGGTCGCCCCCTTTCATCTCGCGGCCACCCGGGACCAGGCCATCGGGGAGGTCGAGGCCGGTTTCCGGCGGTGGGCGGCGTACGCGGACGAGGTGATCGAGGGGGGCGCGGCGACGGTCGGCTACGGGGACTTCGACGCGTTCCTGGCCAGTCCAGGGGTGACCGTGGGCACCCCGGCGGACGCGCTCGACGCGCTGGAGCGGTACTGGGACGCCTCGGGCGGCTTCGGCGCGATCCTGCACCAGATCACCCGGTTCGCCGACGACGCGGCGGGGCGGCGGTCACTGGTGCTGTTCATGGACGAGGTGATGCCGGTCTTCACCGGGCGGTGCGCGGCCCGGCTGGCGTCCCATTCCTGGTCGGCGGCGCACCGGGGAGCCTGGTACGCCGGGACGTTCGAGGCGGCGGAGGCGGAGATCCGGGCGCATGAGGAGCGGGAGGAGCAGGAGGGGTGGCCGCCCGGCTGACGACGGTCACTCCGAGGCCGCCGCCCCTTGCACCCGGCTCAGCACCGCCGAAAGGGGCCCCTCACGCCGGGCTCGCCTCTGTCGACAGGCGGTGGACGTCCCTGGCCGTCCCCGTCACCCCGGAGAGGAAACCCTGGGCGCGCGGTGAGGCGTTCTCGGTCAGCCAGGCCGGGTCGATGTCGCAGACGGCGACCTTGACCTCCGTACCGGCGAGGGCGAGGGGGAGGGTGTGGACGACCGTGGACGGGAAGCTGAGGATCGTCCGGCCCACCGGGCCCCGGCGGGCGATGAGTTCCAGGGGGAGTTCCGGGCGGACGATCTCCAGGCCGGTCTCGCCGTGGAGGCGGTGGAGTTTCTCGGCGCTCTCGCGGCGGTGGGCGAAGTAGCGGGCGGCCTGGTGGGTCTTGGCGAGGGTGCGGACGGCGTCCACATAGCGCTCGCCGTCCACCACCCCGGTCTCCACCAGGGAGGTGCCGACCATGTCGGCGCCCTTGATGATGCGGGGCGGGCCGAAGCGGGCCCGGGTCCAGGCGAAGTCGTTGGCGGTGACCGTCACTCCGTCCGGGATCTCCTCGATCGGCATGGAGGAGAAGATCTCGACGCGGCGGTCGGGTTCGGGGGTGAGCCGGCGGCGGGCCGCCGACGACACCGGGGCGAACATCAGATCCCTCGGGCCCTGGCGGCTGCCCTTGCGGTGCCAGCGCACCAGGCGTTCACCGCGGGCGAGCTGGGTGACGAACTCCATCGTGGCCGTGCCGTCGTCGACCACGACGAGGTCGCGGGCCCGCGTGATGGTCAGCAGGAGCTGGACGTAGCGGGAGAAGGGGTCGCCCATGACGATGCGGTCGGCCCGGCGGAGGGGGCCCATGAGGCCCCCGACCGTCTGGAAGGGGGCCGTGCTGCCGCCCCTCGCCTCCTCCCAGCGGACCTCGTAGCCCTCGTCCCGGGCCAGCTCGGCCATCCGGCGGAGCTGACCCCGGGTCATGGGATCGACCGGGGACAGGACGACGAGGGTGAGGCCCGCGCCGGGGGTGTGCCGGTGCGCCCACTCCAGCACGTTGAGGAGCTGTACCGGGCTCTCGACGAACGCGAGTGTGCGGTGCTGCTCGGCGGAGCGGGGGCCGGGCACTGTGGCACGGGGGCTCATCCTCGTACGACCGTCCAAGGGAGGAGGGATGGGGAGGGATGGGGCGCAGGGGAGGGGAGGGGAGGGGTCAGACCTGGACGGGCTCGCCCGCCGCCGCCGCGATCTCCGCCTCGGCCACGACGCCCTGCACGCGGCGCAGCTTCTTCATCGGGCCCAGCTCGGAGTCGTAGACCTGCTTGATGCCGTTGCCCAGGGACGCCTCGATGGTGCGGATGTCGCGGACCAGGCGCTGGAGGCCCTGGGGTTCGACGGAGGCGGCCTGGTCGGAGCCCCACATCGCGCGGTCGAGGGTGATGTGGCGCTCGACGAAGGTGGCGCCGAGGGCGACGGCGGCAAGGGTGGTCTGGAGGCCGGTCTCGTGGCCGGAGTAGCCGATCGGGACGTTCGGGTACTCCTTCTCCAGGGTGTTGATGACCCGGAGGTTCAGCTCCTCCGCCTTCGCGGGGTAGGTGGAGGTGGCGTGGCAGAGGAGGATGTTGTCGCTGCCGAGGACCTCCACCGCGTGGCGGATCTGACGGGGGGTGGACATACCGGTGGAGAGGATGACGGCGCGGCCGGTGGCGCGCAGGGCGCGCAGCAGCTCGTCGTCGGTGAGGGAGGCGGAGGCCACCTTGTGGGCGGGGACGTCGAACTTCTCCAGGAAGGCGACGGCCTCGGTGTCCCACGGGGAGGCGAACCAGTCGATCCCCTTCTCCTTGCAGTACGCGTCGATCTGCCGGTACTCGGCCTCGCCGAACTCCACGCGGTGGCGGTAGTCGATGTAGGTCATCCGGCCCCAGGGCGTGTCCCGCTCGATGTCCCACTGGTCGCGGGGGGTGCAGATCTCGGGGGTGCGCTTCTGGAACTTGACGGCGTCACAGCCGGCCTCGGCGGCGGCGTCGATCAGCTTGAAGGCGTTGTCCAGCTCGCCGTTGTGGTTGATGCCGATCTCGCCGCAGACGTAGACGGGGCGGCCGGGGCCGACCTGGCGGGCGCCGAAGGAGCGGACGCGGGAGTGGGAGGAGGGGGCGGGGATGCTGCTCATGAGAGTGGGGGTTTCCTTAGGTGTCGAGGGTGTCGAGAGAGGGACCGAGGATCCAGCCGGCGATCTCCCGGATGGCGCCGTCACCGCCGGGCAGGGAGGTGACCGCGCGGGCGGCGCCGCGTACGACGTCGTGGGCGCTCGCGACCGCCACCGGCCAGCCGACGAGGGCGAAGCAGGGGAGGTCGTTGACGTCGTTGCCGACGTAGAGGACGCGTTCGGGCGTGATGCCCTGTTCCTCGCACCACTGCTTGAGGGCGAGGTCCTTGCGGTCGATGCCGTGCAGCACGGGGATCTTCAGTTTTCGGGCGCGGGCGGCCACGACGGGGTTCTGTTCGGTGGAGAGGATGAGGAGCTTGAGGCCGCTCTTGCGCAGGGCGGCGATGCCGAGGCCGTCACCGCGGTGCACGGCGACGAACTCCCGGCCGTCGGAGTCGATCAGCACCCGGTCGTCGGTCTGGGTGCCGTCGAAGTCGAGGACGACGGCGTCGATGTCGTCGGCGGTGGGCAGGGCGCCGGGGCGGTCGGCGTCGAAGAGCGTGGCGAGGGCGCGGGCGCGGGCCAGCTCGTGCGGGTCGTCGATCTCCAGCACCCGGGCGGGGTCGGTGCGGACCAGTTCGGTGCGGCCGAAGAAGCGGTGCTGGTGCTCGCGGAAGCCGGGGGCGGCCATGGCGTAGGCGGCGCCGGTCTCCAGGAAGTCCTGGGGACGGTCCTGGCGGCGCGGGCGGAACGCCTTGTCGTGGTTGACGCCGTAGCCGCCGGTGGGTTCGGCGCCCAGGTCGGCCGCCTCGTCGTCGGCGTTGCGCCAGAGGAAGCCGTGGAAGGGGGCGACGGTGACGGCGGTGTCGGCGCCGTGGTGCAGGATCGCGCCGACGACGCCGTCGATGTCCTCGCGCAGGAGGAAGGGGCTGGTGCACTGGACGAGGAGGACGACGTCCACCGGGGTGCCGTGCAGGGCCTCGTGGGCGTTCAGGGCGTGCAGGACGGCGGCCTCGGAGGTGGCGGTGTCCCCGGCGATGGCGGCCGGGCGGAGCACCACCTCGGCGCCTGCCTGGCGGGCGGCGGCGGCGATGGCCTGGTCGTCGGTGGAGACCACGACATCGGTCACCAGCCGGGCGCCCGCGCACTCGCGGACCGCGCGGGCCACCAGCGGGACCCCGCCGACGGAGGCGAGGTTCTTGGCGGGCACCCCCTTGGAACCACCGCGGGCGGGGATCACCGCGAGCACCCGGCGCGTCGTCGCGCCGTTGCCCGTCTGTGCCTGGGACATGGGTGTTACTCCTTGATCGGTGCGGCTCACAGCTCCCCCATCCGCCGGATGACCGGAGCGACCCGCTGGACGCCGTGCCGGTAGGCGCCGCGTGCGGCGCGGCGCACGATCTGCCGGACGGGGCCCGGGTCCTTGTCGTGCGCCGGGGCGCCGGGCAGCGGGGTGCCGTCGGGCCCGAGGTGGTGGCGGGCGAGGATCCCGGGCAGATAGCCGGGGGCGGTCGCGGGGGTGTAGTACGGGGCGAGGGGGGCGAGTCCGCCGGGGTGGCCGAGGAGTTTGGTGATCCGCTCGCGGGCCGCGTCGAAGGCGCGGGGGTAGCTGCCGTCGGCGCAGACGCCCTGCCGGGAGACCCAGTCCTCGTTGGCGGTGGGCCGGTGCCGTGCGTCGAGCTGGTCCCAGGAGGCGAGGCAGCCGGAGCCGACGAAGTGGTGGTTGCCGAGGGTCTCGCGGACGCCGAGGTCGGTGAGGACGACGGTGGGGATCCGGCGGTGCAGCGACTCCAGGGCGGCCGTCGAGCTGATGGTGACCAGCAGATCGGTGCGGTCGAGGACCTCGCCCATGTTGCCGTAGACGAGTTCGAAGTTGGCGGGCAGTTCGCCGAAGCGCTGGGCCAGCTTCTGGTAGGGCAGTTCCTCGATGTGGGTGGTGTGCTCGCCGGGCCTGGAGCGGAGCTTCAGCAGCACCCGGCGGTCCGGGTGCGTCCGCGCGTGCCGGATCAGCCGCTCCAGCAGATAGGTGCGGTCGCGGCGGGAGTCCGGGACGGAGGGCTGGGCGGCGAAGACCACGGTGTAGGGGTCGTGGTCGCCGGGGTGGGGGGCGCCGCCGAGGAAGGGGAGGGCCACCTCGGTCACCGCGGAGGGGTCGGCGCCGACCCCCTCGTACACCGCGCGGAAGCGGTCGGCGTCCTGGCGGGAGTTGGCGAGGACCAGGTCCGCGCCGTGCCGCAGCAGCAGTCCGTCGGCGAGCTTCTCGTAGACGACGCCGACATAGCCGGTGACGACGACGGGCCGGTCGCGGCGGTCCGCCCAGACCCGGCCCAGGCCGTGCAGCATCGCCTGGACACCCCCGCCGACCAGGGAGAGCACCAGGATGTCGTACGACTCCCGCGCCATGATTCTCAGGAACTCCACAGCCGTGACCTCGCGGAGGGAGTCCGCGGGCACTCCGACCTCGGCGAGCTGGCGCGCGGTGGGGGTCGCGCGGCCCCGCAGCAGATAGCCGTCCAGGGTCGGCGGGACTTGCGGCCCGTCATCCCCCGCGGTTTCCATGGAGGCGCCCGGCGCGATACGGCGCGCGGTCAGGGCACCCCATTTCCAGCGGGTGTCCGAATCGGCGAGTACTGCGATCCGTGGGGGCTTCGTTGTACTGAGTGGCGTACGTGGTGGCACAGCCAAGACGCTAGGAAGGAATTCCTAGTTGTAGCCGAACCGCGACTCAACAAAAAGTTAACAGCAGCCCACCGGAAGCCGAACTGGCTCGTCGCAGCCGAGAAAGTACACGGGATGCACCGTTCCGACACATTGAGTTCACCTTCTGTACCCCAACCGGAAAGTTCACCAGCGGTGCCGCCTTCTAGGATTTCGCGGGTGCCAAAGCTTTCCGTGATCGTGCCGTTCTACAACGTGCAGCAATACGCCCCGGACACCCTCCGAAGTCTTCATATGAACGCCAGGAGCGACTTCGAATTCATCCTTGTCGACGACTGTTCGACGGACGAGACTGCGGCGATTCTCGAACGCGCGGCCGAAGACCTCTCGGCCGTCGCCCAGGTGAGATTCCTCCGCCACCAGGAGAACGGAGGGCTCGCCACCGCCCGCAACACCGGCCTCGACGCCGCGACCGGCGAGTATCTGACCTTCCTGGACGGTGACGACTGGCTGGCCCCCGGCTATCTGGGCGAGCTGGTCGGCGCCCTGGAGGAGCTGGGCTGCGACTTCATCCGGACCGATCACGTGCAGGCCAAGGCACGTGCGCGGTCGGTGCACCGGGTGCCGGTGGGCCTGCGGGGCGAGGTGCTCAGCCCGCGCGAGGCGATCCTCCCGGCCGACCGCACCACCTCCGTCGACTACGCCTACGCCTGGGCCGGTGCCTACCGTCGTCGGCTGCTGGACAAGGGCCTGCTGCACTTCACGCACGGGCTGCGCACCGCCGAGGACCGGCCGTGGATCTGGCAGTTGCACCGGGAGGCGGAGTCCTTCGCCGTGGTCAATCTGCTGGGCGTCTTCTACCGCCGCGGGGTGGCCAGCTCGCTCACCCAGATCGGTGATGTCCGCCAGCTCGACTTCATCCGGGCCTTCGACGAGGTGATCGAGGAGACCGCCGCCGACCGCGACGCGGACAAGCTGCTGCCCAAGGCGGTGCGCACCTATCTGGCGATCATCGCCCACCATCTCTCCGAGATCGAGAAGTTCGAACCGCCGGTGGCCAAGCAACTGCGGGTGATGAGCGCGGCGGCCATAAAGCGGATGCCGCAGGAGATGCTCGGGGACGTCCTCGACACCATGGACCTGAACCGCTCGACCAAACTGCGCCGACTGCGGCGCCGGGCCACCTCAGCGAAGGCGGCAGCCTGATGTCCCGAACCACGCAGATCTTCTGTGTCTCCACGCTGTACGGAGCCGCCACCCTCGCCGCCGCCGTCGAGTCGGACTGCTTCACCGAGCCGGACCGCCGGGTGCTGCTGGTCTTCAACAACTCGGCGACCCCGGAGACCACGCCGAGCGTGGACGAGATGCCGGGCTTCGAGTCGCTGCGCCCGCACTTCGACGAGGTGCTGTCCTTCAACGAGGCGATCCGGCCCTTCCACCCCGGCGCGTGGACGCCCCGGCCGGACGACATGCCGCTGCTGGAGCGGTACTTCCGGCTGCTGTGGGGCATGGAGAACGACCGCGTCTCGCTGGTCATGGAGTCCCTCCAGGTCAACCCCGCGCTGTCGCTGGCCCAGATCTTCACCGGCTGCCCGGTGCACGCCTACGCCGACGGGCTGATGAGCTACGGCCCCACCCGCAACAAGATCGACCCGCTGGTCGGCACGCGGGTGCGGCGGCTGCTGCATCTGGATCTGGTGCCGGGCCTGAAGCCGACGCTGCTCACCGAGTTCGGTGTCCCCGCCGAGACCGTGCCGACCGCGGCGTTCCTCAAGGTGCTCGGCGAGCTGACCGCCGGTGAGCTGCCCGACATCCCCGACAACTCGGCGCTGCTGCTCGGCCAGTATCTGTCCGCGCTGAACATCCTCTCCCCCGCCGAGGAGGAGCAGCTCCATCTGCGGATGATGCGCGGGGCGGTGGAGCGCGGCCACCGCTCGATCGTCTTCAAGCCCCATCCGACCGCGCCCGCGAGCTACGGCCACGCACTGGAGACGGAGGCGGCGAGACTCGGCGTCCAGCTCTCCGTGGTCGACACCCCGGTGCTCGCCGAGGTGCTGTACGAGAAGGCCCGGCCGGCGCTGGTCGTCGGCTGCTTCTCGACGGCGCTGTTCACGGCGTCGGCGTTCTACGACCTGCCGGTGGCCCGGATCGGCACCGAACTGCTGCTGGAGCGGCTGGCCCCGTTCCAGAACAGCAACCGGGTGCCGGTGGCGCTGGCGCATGCGGTGGTGCCGTCGCTGGAGGACCCGGAGAACCCCGGCACCCTGCCGCCCGAGCTGCTGCAAGGGCTGATCACGGCCATAAGCTTCACGATGCAGCCGCAGATCTATCCGGAACTGCGGGCAACGACCGAACGATTCCTCCAGCAGCATTACGGGCCGCGCACCCAGGTCTACTTCAGACGGCGCCGGCTGACCTCGCTGGGCCTGCCCGGCGGCATTCCGGAACGGCTGTCGTTCCTGCCCCAGTCCTCGACCGCACGCCGGGTGGTGCGCAAGGCACGGCAGCTCAAGAAAAGGATGCGTGGCTGAACACCGGCTCTCTCTGTCCGCGGCTCCGGTCCGTGTCTGCGTATATGCCAGTTTCCGGGCCTGTTTCTGGACCTGTTTCTGGGTCTGGGTGACTCCGATTCCGAAGAGCAGGTGTATTCGCGCCGGGCCGGGGCGCATTTCCGCCACCCCGGCGGGAAAAAGGGAAGCGATACCGCATGGACGACCCCCGGCCGACAGACCGTCGCCTGCCGTTCATACGATTTCCCTAGTTTCCCCCAATGTCACCCTTGCCTTGCGCCCCTCCGGCGAGCTGTTCACCGGGCGGGCCGAGATGACCCAGCAGGACATACGCGCGGTGGCCCGGCCCACCGCCCCCGGCCCCCGCACATCCGCTGATCCCGGGCGCCGCCCGCTGATCTCGTACGTGCTCCCGGTCTACAACGAGCGGGAGGGCATCACCGCCTTCCACACCGAGCTGACCGCCGCGCTCGCCGAACGTCCGGACCTCGACTACGAGCTGCTCTAGTCAACGACGGCTCCTCGGACGGCTCACTCGCCCTCCTCACAGACCTCGCGGACAGCGACGCGCACGTACGGGTGGTCGACTTCGCCCGGAACTTCGGGCGAAGAGGTCCGACGGGGAGTGGCCGGCCGCCTCGCCGGAGCGCAGGGCGGCCAGCGCCGCGGGCAGCGCCACCACCGGCCACCACAGCCAGGAGCGGGCCGCACCTCCCGGACGCCCCCGCTCGACGGTGTCGGCGGGGGCGGCCGGGGAGAGTACGGTCACCGGTTCAGCTTCCGAGGAGGGCGCGCAGGTCGGCGGCGTTGGCCTGGGTGACCTTCCACAGTTCCTGCTGCCGTCCGTGCACATCGGCGACGGTCTTGGCGTGGTCGGCGAGCAGTTCGCGGGAGCGCTCCACGAGCAGCGCGGCGAGGTCGCGGTCGTGCACGGAGACGCCCCACTCGGGCCGGTCGATGTCGCGCAGGAAGTACGCCATCTTCGGGTGCGAGATCAGGCTGATGATGGGGGTGCCGCAGCCGAACGGGATCATGCCTGCGTGGCCGCGCATGCCGATGACCAGCCGGGTGCGGGCGTAGAGATCGCGGATCTCGTCGTTGTCGAAGTCGTACATCGGGATGACGGGCAGGGAGATGCCGTGCTCGCGGCGCAGATCGAAGGCGAGCTTCTCGTCGTCCAGGGAGTGCGCGACGCACTGCACCTCGGCGAGTTCACCGAGTTCCCTGACGGCCTGGGCCATCTGGGCGAGGAAGTGGCCGTAGTCGTGGCCGAAGCGCAGGCCCGCGCGGTCGTAGGCGGCGTTGAGCAGAATGGTGTCGTCGCGGACGATGGGGTCCTGCCAGTCGTCGACGAGCTGCCGGGTGACGGTGGTGGGGCAGGGCTGGAAGCGGATCTTGTCGTGCAGGTGCGCGGGGAGCATGCCGCGCACCTTCTCCATGGAGCCGTGGTTGCGCAGCCCGAAGAAGGCGGAGCGCTCGACCAGCTTGCGCAGCGACTCACGGAACCGCTGGGCACGGTAGGACTGTCCGTCGAAGGCGTTGAAGCCGACCGCGTACACCGCGATGGGGACCTCGATGCGCTCCAGGAGGTCGTCCGGGACGTTCCACTGCCAGGCGCTGTTGCCGTTGGGCATGGTGTCCGGGATGAACAGGCCGCCGCCGCCGATGACCAGTCCGCGCCGGGCGTTGACCCGTTCCAGGGCGGCCTCGTCGAACAGCCGGTGGGCGTGTACGGAGTGCCAGCGGCGGGTGGTGGTGTCGGGGTCGAAGGCGAGCCGGACGCTCTCCGGGAGCAGTTTGTCGCCCGCGTTGCCCTGCCGGTCCATGTAGAAGGCGACGTGCGCGAGCTGCTGGTCGGGGCTGCCCTGCTGCTGGACGGGCACCTGGGTGGTGCGCTGGTGCCAGAGGCGGCTGGCGCGGTGCGTGGGGTCGACGGTGAGGCCGGCCAGCGCGTAGGCGCGGGCGGTGGCATCCTCGCCGTGCACCCAGGAGATCTGGGCGAGCCGGGCGAAGGCGGTGGCGGCGCGGTTGGGCGCGGCGGTGGCCAGCAGCAGTTGGGCGTCGGCCTCGTCGTAGCGGGAGACGCTCATCAGGGCGTGGCCGTAGACCTCGTGCGGCCATGCCTCGTCGATGGGGATGTGCACCTGCTCCATGACGTCCACGGCCGACTGGTAGTCGCCGGCGCCGATGTGGGCGAGGGCGAGGCGGCGGGCGATGTCGACATCGCCGGTGCGCCGGACGTGCGGGGTGGCGAAGTGCACCAGCAGGTCGTGGTGGTGGCTGCCGGGGCGGGAGACGTAGGCGGCGTGCAGTGCGGCGTCGCTGATGTCGAACTCGCGCCAGCGCTCCTGGGCCTGTCCGTAGCCGGCCTCGCCGCCCTGCCAGGGCTTGTGGCGGCCGGTGAAGTGCAGGATCGCGGTGTCCTCGGGGACCGGCAGATCCCCGGACAGGCGCCGTTTGACGAAGTTGTACTTGGGGTCGAGGTCGACGAAGTCGCCGTCGAGGACGGCGTTGAGGATGCCCTGGTCGTGCTTGTCGAGTTCGTAGGTGCCGCTGCGGCCGGTCTCGTCGAGGCGGGCGCAGAACTCGTCGGTGAGGTATTCCTTCTGGATGACGAGCAGTCCGCTGTTGAGCATGCGGGACCTGTCGCCGTAGAAGAACTGGGCGACGGCCGCGAGGCCCCGGCGCAGTGCGAGGAGTTCCTTGAGCGGGCCCAGGACCACCATGTCGGTGTCCAGGGTGATCACGGTGTCGTAGTCGCGGATCCGGAAGACATCGAGGATGAAGTACGCCTTGCGGACCAGGTAGTTGTCCTGGTCGCCCTTCTGGTACGAGTCGTAGTGGTCGGCGTCGACGCGGCGGAAGACCACCCGGGGGTGCAGGGCGCGGATGGCGGCCACGGAGGACGGCTTGAGGTCGTCGTGCAGGACGATGAAGTCCTCGCACACATCCGGGTTGGACAGGGCGAGCGAGCGCAGCAGGACGAGGAAGCCGGGCAGGTAGTTCTCGTCCACGAAGCTCGCGAAGGCGATCCGCCGTTTGCCGGTGAGGGCGGCGGCGGACTGCGCGGCGGGCGGGGCCACGGCGGTGCGGGCCGTCGGCTGGGTGGATGCGGCGGCTATCGGGGCGGTGGTCATCGCAGGGAGGTCCTCATGCCGGAGACGCTCTGGGCCCGTTCCATGACCCATGCCTTCTCGCTGCTGTATTCGTGGACGTGGGTGATCGGCAGCTTCATCGCCTCCGGGACGCGGTAGGCGCCGCTCTCGTAGAAGTCGAAGCCGATCAGGTCGAGGGTGGGGCTGACGTCGAGGAAGTCGAGCAGCCAGAGCAGGTTGAAGCCGGAGGTCGGGATCCCGGAGAGCTGCTCGGAGGTCCAGCCGCCGATGTTGCGGACCGGCCAGCGCAGTGATTCGTCACCGATGTACTTCTGCGCGCCGGGGACCAGCTTGTTGCGCATCGAGTACTTCCAGTCGGACGACGAGCCGCCGGTGATCAGGCGGATGTCGACCGGCTTGTCCCAGTTGAAGGCGTGCTTGTGGATGGAGACATGGAGGCTGGTCCTCTTGCCGGTGTGCACCGGGTCGATCCGGTACGAGTTGAAGCGCATCACCAGGTCGTAGGAGTCGATCTCGCCGCCCATGGCGCTCTCGCCGACCCGGGCGGAGTTGGCGATCAGGCAGATGGACTTTCCGGCGACCAGATTGCGGAACTCGCCGAGGCTGATCCACTGCACGCCCTCGAAGAGCGGGTCGACGACCGGGCCGCGCATCCGGACCCGGCGGGCCTCGGCGTACAGGCCGATGGCCTCGGTGAGTTCGGGGGTCGGCCGCGCGGGGCCGCGGGTGCACAGGTCCAGGTAGTGGCCGAGCGCCTCCTGGAAGTCCGGCTCGGCGGCCTCGGCGCGGTCCATGGCGAGCAAGGCGCCGACGAGCCGGGGCTGTGCGGCTTCCCAGTCCCCGGCGGCGTGCGCCGCGAGCCCTTCGGCCCAGGCATCGGTGGCGGCGCCGTCGGTGAAGCGGGCGGCCTGCGGCGCGGTGCGCTGGAGCAGGGCGAGCAGCTTGGCGCGGCGGTCCAGAGCGGTGCGGATACCGGTGACGCGGGCGCTCACCCCGTAGCCGTCGTCCTGGGTCAGTCCGAGGTAGCGGTCGAAGGCGTCGGCCGCTGCGGCGGGGCGGCCCATGGCCTCCAGCAGCCGGCCGCGCAGCCGCCAGCCGGCCCGGGAGTTCTTGCGCTGGGTGAGGATGGTGTCGCTGAGGAGCAGGGCCAGGTTCAGCTCGTCGTCGTAGCCCGCGTCCACGGCCTTGTTGCCGACGCCGAGCATGGCGTCGAGCAGGTCGTTGGAGATCGAGCCGGTGCCGGAGCCGGAGGCGGCCTTCACCCCGCGCCGGAGCAGTCCGCCGGTGGGCGCGGAGGGTGCGGCCTGGCTCTGCGAGGCCCAGGCGGCCAGCAGTTCACGCAGCTTCTCGGCCAGAGCGATACGACGGGAGTCGAGGCTGCCGACGAGCTTGCCGCTGTGCACCGCGCAGGCGCGCAGGCAGTCGTCCAGCTCGGCCGGGGTGATCCGGGCGCTCGGTGGGTCGGCGTCGGCGGGCGCGGACGCCGGGCCCCCGGTCCTGGGGCGTGCCCATCTGCTGCGAACCCTCGTCATGGTGCTCCTGCTCTGGATATGGCGAACGGCGGCAGCGGTCCGGGGATGTCGGACCGGTGCCGGCGCGAAGAGGAAGGTCGGGGCACGGTAAGAAACCAAGGCGACGCCCTGGTGAACTACGCGAAGCCGGTGAGCAAATCGTATGATCGGCCTGCCAGAAGGGGTTACATCCCCTCCACAGCGGTGACGACGCCATGACCAGCGAACATCGCGCTCCGCACCCCTGGCGCTTCCCTCTCCGCCGGTGCGCGTTCGGCAGAAGTTCTCTGGACGGTCACTTTTACAGGGCTTACGTTCGAGTGACGCGGGCCTAGCCTGTCGTGCGGTCACGGCGCCGCGCCCTGCGCCCGGCACGGGCATCCGCTCCCTCCCTCCCTTCCTCCCTTCCTCCCTTCCTCCCTCACTCCCGTTCCCGCTCTCATCAGCTCTCGTCATCTCCCACCGCGATGCGATCGAGGTCCCGGTTCCATGAAAAGCCGTTCCCTGCTCCGCAGTTCGGCCTCCCGGCGGGTGCTGCGCCCCGTCGCCGAGCTGATCGACCAGCGCATCGAGCGGCGGGTCCGCTCGGCCGTCGCCGCGGTCGCCGCCGAGAACAGCCGCACGGATGTGGCCCAGCTCCGGCGCGAGCTGGACCAGTTGAAGCAGTTCCAGCTCACCCTCGACCTGCTGCTGGGCAAGCGGGCGCGGGGCATCAGCCGCATCGTCGTGCACACCCATCTCAACCGGCTGTACTCCGAGGTCGCCGAGGTGTGCGGCGGCCGGGAGACGGCCGAGCGCAATGTCGCCGCCGCCTACCGGCTGCTGATCGCCCTGGAGTCACTGGGCGTGGGCCGGGTCGCGGGCGGCACCATGAACATCTGCGGCAAGCTCGGCACGATCCCGCTGCTCGACCCGCCGAACGACGAGGTCCTGGAGATCGGCACGCTGTACGGGATGTTCTCGGCCGGGCTGATCAGGATGCTGGAGCGCGACGGCCGCAGCCCGAGCGTGACGATCGTGGACCCGTTCGCCGGGGTGCAGCTCCAGCCGGGCACCACCCAGAGCGACGACCCCACGGGCACGCCGGTCGACGAGCACGCGGTGCGCGCCAATCTCGCCCTGGCGGGCCCGGCGGGGGTGAACGCCCGGATCCAGCGCGGCTTCTCGCAGGACCCGGGGACCCGCGAGGCGGTGTCCGACCGCCGGTACGGCGTGATCATCGTGGACGGCGACCACTCGGCCGCGGGTGTGCTGGCCGACCTCCAGTGGGCCGAGGAGATAGCGGCCCCCGGCGGGATCGTCGTCCTTGACGACTACGGCGACCCCCGGTGGCCCGGCATCAAGGAGGCCCTGGACAAGCATCTGACCGGCGAGAGCCGGTTCACCCACCTGGGGAAGGCGGCGCGGTCGGCGTTCTTGCGGGCCGCCTGATCGGGGTGTGACCGGGGGCAGGTGAGGGCATCCGCCGTACGGGGGACACGGGAGACACGGGAGACACGGGGACCGTGGGCCTCCCGTACGGCGGAACCCTGGATCTCCGGCCTGCGGCGTCAGCCGAGCGGCAGCGGTGCCGGGGCCGCCGGGGCCGCGCCCGCGACCCGGAAGTTGTCCGCGTGCTCGAAGGTGAACCGCTCCCAGCCGCCGGTGACGGCCGTCGAACGGGCGCGCAGCAGATGCGCGTCGTCGCCGGTGTAGTTGGCCTCGACGGCGACGTACTTGTCGTTCACCTGCGCCCTCAGGGCGTAGTTCGCGCCGCCCTGCGGGACGAGGGTGTACGACTCCCAGCCGTGGGGGATCGCGGTGCGGGCGCGCAGCATCCCGTTGTGGTCGCCGGTCTGGCTGTTCTCCGTGGTCACGTAGAGGCCGTTGGCCAGGGAGCGCAGGGCGATCGTCGTCCCGCCGTCCCGGGTGTGCAGCGTGAACTGCTCCCAGCCGCCGGTGGCGGTGTCGCTGCGGGCCCGCAGCTTGCCCGTGTGGTTGCCGGTGGCGTTCAGTTCCGCGGTCACGTACTTGGCGTTGACATGCGCCTTCAGGGCCCAGCGGGCGACCTGGGGGCCGATCCAGCCCGCGAGGTCGTCGACCCGGGTGTCCACGGCCCCGGTGCTGGTGACGGACTCGTCGATGCCGAAGCAACCGCCTTGCCAGGAACGGCTGCTGATGGCGACGAGTTCGATGCTCCCGCCGCTCTCGCGCAGCGCGGGGCCTCCGGCGTCACCGGCGCAGACGGCGGCGCCGCCCTGGCCGGTGATGTCGATCTCGGTGGCGCCGACCGCGTCGACGCCGAAGGCGCCGGTGTGCAGCTTCAGCGGCGACCACTCGCCGGTGGTGCGGCCGTATCCGGCGACCTTCAGTTGCTCTCCGGCGACGGGCGCGGTGGCGCTGAGGGTGACCGGGGTGATGCCCGTCGCCGCCGACTCCAGCCGGGCGAGGACCAGATCGCGGTCCGGGTGCGGCACCAGTTCCACCACGTCGCGGACCTGACCGCCGCTGGTGGCGAGGTCGGTACGGCCGACGGTCGCGGTGGTGGGGAGCGCGGGGGCCCCGGCCGGGACGTCGATGCTGACGGCGGGGTCCGCGGCGAAGCAACTGGCGGCGGTGAGCAGCCAGCGTGCCTCGATCAGGGTTCCGGAGCAGGCGCGGGTGTTGTCACCCGTGCCGATATCCAGCTTCGCGGTGAAGGCGTAGGCACCCGCGGCGGCGGGGGTGCCGGTGACGGCGTGGGCCGAAGGGGCGGGAAGCAGCAGGGACACCGCGGCCAGGGGCGCGGTGAGTGCGGCGAGCCAGGTGGTACGGGCGTGACGTCGACGTGGCATGACCGTTTCCTTGCACGAGTGGGAGCGGGCGGGCTCGGGGGCGCTTCGGTGAGGTGAGAAGGTCCGTACGAGGCCCTACTGGGTGGCTCTGATCTCCACGAGCGTGTGGTCACGCTGTTCGGGGTCGGTGGTCTCGCCGACCGCCGTGAACTCGTTCTTGGGGATGTCGTAGGTCTTCTGCTCGTCCTCGACGGTCATGCTCAGCTCGGTGGCGTAGTCGTTGCCCAGCACGCCGTAGACCGCGGGGATCTCCAGGCTGAGGTATCCGCTGTTGCCCGTGACGCGGAAGCAGATCTCGCCGGCGCCGCGGGCCCAGAGCGAGAGCAGGCCGGTCTGGCTGTCGCACTCGGCGAGCACGATGTGTCCGTCGCCTCGCTTGAGGGTGATGCCGCGCTCCGCGAGGATCTCGTCCGCCTGCGGATAGGCGAAGTCCTCGACCGCGTAGCCCGGGGCCGCGTCGGCGACGGTCCGGGTGGGGGCGTTGGCGCCGTCCGCCGCCGCAGTGGGGCCGCCGGACACCGCGAGCCAGGCCAGGGCGCCCGCGACGGCGGTGGTCAGTGCACCCCGCACCAGGCGCTTCCGATGCGCCTTCCCCTTCAGCTTGATCTTCGGCTTCGGCTTCGGCTTCGATGTACTGCCGCTGTGTTCCTTCATCACTGTCCTAGTCGTCGGTTCCGATCGAATATCCGGAACGTGGCAAATTCAGGGGTGAAGGCCGTGGTCCACTCGCGACAGCCCGCGGAGCGGAAATACCGAGTACCGAAGAAAGAAACTCTGCCCCGGCCCGAAGCAGGGGGCGAATTCGAAGCGCACAGCCCCCGCACAAGCTTCTCCCGGGCACCCCTCCGCCAAGGATCACCGCCCCCGCAATTCACTGTCAAGAGCGTGATCCAACCCCATGGGCTCTGTCCACCCGCCCCTCGGGGAATCACGGAACCCTAGCGGCACCATGTTCAACTAACGGGACTTTGCGGGCAGTTGCCGCAGAATCCGACGGCGAAAGATGAACACCAGGCATCGGAATGGTGAATTACACATACAAACATGATCCGGTTTCAACTACCTGGTGAGCCTATTTCCTTTTCCTGGCCTCATGCACCTGTGGCTATTGCACACTTTCCCGCTTAAGGTCACCGTGCACGTTGTCGCGTCCGGCCCCGGAGATATCGCATACAGCCTTCGGGGCGCGTACGTGGCCGACACAACGTTCAGCCCGGCGGTATTCAGCCATATATTCGGCGACCGCCGGACGCCGATCCCGAGGGGCCTCTTTGGACACCAGCGAGACCACCTTTTGGAGCAGACGACGCTTTATCGGAGCCCTGGCTGCCACCACGGCGGTCGCGGCCACTTCCAGCCTCGTCCTGACCTCGACAGCCGCCCACGCCAACACCCTTCCCGTGGACGACCTGCCACCCCATCTGCCCGACACCCAGCGCGCACGCGTCGTCTGGGCCCACAAGCTCGGCGGGCGCGCGGTCCGCGAAGCCGCCGCCGCGGCCCTGGCCGGCAGCGACGCACAGGTCACCGCATTCCTGACCACGGAGCTGGCCACGGCCACCGCCGAAGACAACCGCGTGGCGCTGTTCCGCGGTATCGCCCGGGGAGGCCGGTCCGTCCAGACGGCCGCCTCGCAGGCCCTGACCGCCGGAGACACGGCTGTAGCCGCATACCTCAAGGACGGCTTCCAGCAGCCGCTCCTGACCGACCTGCGGGCCGAGGTCTTCCGCATCCGGGACAGCGGTGGCAAGAGCATCCGGCGGGAGGCCGCCGCGGCGCTGGCCACCGACACCCGGGAGGCGCTGGAGACCTTCCTCGCCGAGACGCGCTACGCGGCGCTGGACGAGGACGAGCACGCCGAGGTGTTCAAGGTCCTCGCGACCGCCTCGCCCGAGGTGAAGACCTACGCCAAACGGGCGCTCGCCGACGGCTCCGCGAAGGCCCTCAACTGGTTCCTCACCACCGGCCAGCACATCGCCCGTGCCCGCGACGAGGAAACCGCCACCATCGACCAACTGGTGGCGATCGTCGAACGCGAGGGCAAGGAGGCCAAGCTCAACACGGACAAGGCCGTCGCCTCGTCCGAGCAGGCCGAGGAGGCCGCGCTCAAGGCCAAGGAGGCGGCCCTGGAGGCAGCCGCCGAGGCCCAGGCCGCACAGAACGACGTCGCCAGGGCGGCGCAGGCCGCGGACAAGGCCGCCGATGCCGCACGGGGCGCCGCCCGCGCTGCGCAGACCGCGATCAGCGCCTCCCGGGCCGCGCAGTCCGCCTCGCAGCACGCGGCGCAGGCCGCCCAGGCAGCGGCGGCGGCAGCGGCGGCGGCCGGCCGGGCGGCGGCAGCCGCCTACAACGCGGCCATCGCCGCATCCGCCGACGCTTCCAAGGCCGCCGCGGCCCGCTCGGCGGCCGAAGGCGCGCGCAACGCCGCGGCCAAGGCGCGTACGGCGGCACAGGCCGCGCAGCAGGCGGTGGTCGCCTCGCAGGCGGCCAGTTCGGCCGGTTCCGCCGCGGCCTCCGCGGCCAACAACGCCGCCGCGGCGGCAAATGCGTCCGCCGCCGCGGCCACCGCCGCCGGTGCCGCCACCGAGCAGGCGCGGATCGCCCGGGAGGCCGCCGCCGAAGCCAACGCGCAAGCGGCCCGCGCCACCCAGGCCGCGAACCTGTCCCGGCAACTGGCCGGCCAGGCGGCTGCCGCCGCCTCCGCCGCGCACGCGGCGGCCAACTCCGCGGCCACACACGCCGAGAACGCCGCCGACGCGGCCGAGGAGGCGGCCGACCACGCCGGTGAGGCGATCGAGCACGCCACTCGCTCCACCACCTACGCCAACGCCGCGGTCGCGGCGGCCACCACCGCGGCCGACGCGGTCCAGGAAGCGCAGGACATCGAGGCCGCCGCCCGCCAGGCGGAGGCCGACCGCATCGCGCAGGACACCGAGGTCGGCATCGTGGCGGCCCGGCTCAAGGCGGCACAGGAGCAGCAGGCCCTGGAGCAGATCGCCGAACTGCAGACCGAGGAGGAACGGACCGCGCAGGAGATCCGGGACCTCATCGCCCAGGCCGAAGGCGCCTTCGCGGCCGGTGACCAGGCCCAGGCCGTGGTCCTCGGCCGCCGGGCGGCGATCAGGCTGCTGGACAAATCCGGTACCTGGACCCGCCAGGCGGCCGAGTTCGCGCTCGCCGCCGCGGACCCCGACATCCTCAACTGGGTCGACGTCGACCGGCGGGCGGCCCAGCGGCAGGACGACCGCGAGACCTTGCTCGCCCTGGCCGAGACGGCCCCCTCGGACATCACGGCGGCGGCCCGTGGCGCCCTGGAGAGCCCGGACGAGGACGCGGCGAGCCAGTTCATCCAGCAGGGTCTGGTCGAGGCAGCCGCCACCGAGAACCGGGTGAGGATCTTCACGATCCTGGCTCAGGCCCCTGGCCAGGCGGTCACGGCGGGTGCCGAGGCGGCGCTCGCCGACGACAGCCCCGAGGCCCTGTACCGGTTCCTGACCACGGAGTACGCCGAGGCGATCAAGGAAGACGACTCCGTCGAGGTCTTCAGGATCCTGAACGAGGGCGGGGCATACGTCCGGTCCGCCGCGACGGTGGTGCTGGAGGGGTCGGCCTTCATGCGGCGGTCGTTCGTCGCGCAGGACCAATACCACGTCGCCCGGTTGGATCATGACGCCGCGGCCCACGTCGCGGCGATCCGGGCGTCCATCGCCCACGCCGCCCATATCGCGCACAAGGCGCTGGAGGACGCCGCCCGCGCCTCGGAGGCGGCGGCGCGGGCGCGGCAGGCGGCTTCGGAAGCGGCGGACTGGGCGAACAAGGCCCAGGACTACGCCGCCGACGCGGCGAACGCGGCGGCCGACGCCCGCGCCGAGGCCGAGGCCGCCGACGCATCGGCGGCGCAGGCCGCCGCCTCGGCACGCCAGGCGGAGGACGCGGCTGCCGTGGCACGTACCGCCGCCCGCAGCGCGAACTACTCGATGAACCAGGCGTACGCCTCCGCGGGACGGGCCCAGACCTCGGCCGCCTCGGCGGCGGCGTCCGCGGCGAGCGCCCGCGCGTCCGCGGTGCAGGCGGGCCAGGACGCGGCGGCAGCGGCGGCTGCGGCGACGCAGGCACACGACATCGCCCTGGAGAAACGGCGGCAGGAGATCGCCGAGGCGGCGGCCGAGGCCGAACGCAGGGCGAGGGAGAACGAGCAGAACGGCAAGAATCCCGCCGATGACCCCGCCAACGACACCAATCAGGGCGAGGAGGACGGCAAGTTCCTCGGTCTGACGGCGGAGGAATGGGCCTATTGGTCCGACCGCGTCGCCGATGTCAGCCAGGTCGTCTCCCTCGCCGCCGGCGCGGGCGCCGTGATCGCCGCCCTCATCCCGGGCGGTCAGCCGGTGGCCGCCGTCCTCGGTGTCGTGGCTTCCGTCGCCCGGGGCATCTCGTGGGCGGCACGCGCGGTGAACTTCATCGCGACGGGCTACTCCACCGACTGGTGGAGCGACAGCTTCAACAAGAGCGTGGACACGTTCACCCAGACCGTCAACTTCTTCGGCACAGGACGTGGCCCCATCTGGGCACCCGACTGGCTCAGCGGCGCCTCGGGATTCGTGGACGAGATCGGCGAGCAGGTGTCCGGTGTCCTGGAGGACGTCGGCTCGGCCGCCATCGGATGGCTGAACTGGAGCTGAGCGGCCACCCACTGCGGGGGTCTCCAGGGCGTGGGGTGGGCGGGACGCCATGCGGCGTGCCACCCACTCCCCGGTCACCCGATCCGGCATCGAGGTGAACTACGGAAAACAAACGGGCAAACCCCGTCACCATCGAACGAATTCGCGTCAACACGCGCCCTAAGGTGACTCGCGGCGTCACATGATATGGACGGATCCGAGGCAGCCGAGGTATGCGAGCGTGACCGAGACGGTCGTCAGCACAGCCAAGACCCCACCCGCCACGCCCGCGCCCGCGCCGCCGCGCGTCACCGGTGCCCCGCCACGCCCGGCGGGCAGGGGCGGACGGCTCCGGGCCCTGGACGGGCTGCGGCTGCTGGCCGCGCTGATGGTGGCGCTGTACCACTTCGGCGGCCGGGGCGGTGAGGTGACCCGTGCCTGGGGATCGTCGCCGCAGGACCAGTTCCCCACCCTGCACGCGTGGTTCGCCTATGGCCCGCTCGGGGTGCAGATCTTCTTCGTGATCAGCGGGTTCGTGATCTGTATGAGCGGCTGGGGCCGCCCGCTGCGGTCCTTCTTCGCCTCCCGGGCGTCCCGGCTGATGCCCGCCTACTGGGTGGCCGTCGTGCTGGTGACGGCGGTGTTCGCGCTGCCCGGTGTGGTGTACGCGGCGGTGACCCCGAGCGAGGCGCTGCTGAATCTGACCCTGCTCCAGGAACCGCTGGGCGCGCATCGGGTGCTCGGCGTGGACTGGACGCTGTGGGTGGAGATCCGGTTCTACGCGCTGTTCGCCCTGTGCCTGGTCCTGCCGGGGGTGAACCGGCGCCGGGTGGTGCTGTTCTGCGCGGTGTGGACGCTGGCCGCGGCGATCGCCCGGGCGGCCGACGAACCGGCCCTCACCCTCCTCCTCATCCCCGAGCACGCCCCCTACTTCATCGGCGGCATGGGCATCTACCTCCTCTACCGCGACCGTCGCGACACCCTCGCCTGGGGGATCGTCGCGGTGAGCTGGCTGACCGGTCAGTACCAGGCGGTGGAAGCGCTGTGGCACCCGAGCGATCCCGGCCAGTTCTCCTACCGCTCCGCGTCGGTGGTCATCCTGATCGTCACCCTCGGCTTCGCCGCGGTGCTGGCCATCGCGCTGGGCCGGCTGAGCTGGGCGAACTGGCCCTGGCTGACCGTGGCGGGCGCCCTGACCTACCCCTTCTACCTGGTCCACGAACACCTGGGCTGGGTGGTCATCGGGGTCCTCCACCGGAGTCTCGGGGTGCCGTCCTGGGCGACTCTCGTGCTCACGCTGGGCGCGATGCTGGGACTGGCGTGGCTGCTGCACCGGTATGTGGAGCGCCGGGCGACACCGTGGCTCCGGGACGCGCTGGGACGGACGCGCTGAGTTCCGCCGCCGTTCATCCACGGGTCGGTTTGCGGTGAACTGACGGGGCAGTGGCTGAGAATCCACCGGCATTCACCGGCATTCACCGGCATCCACTGGCATTCACCGGCGTTCACCGGCATCCACCGGCGTTCACACGCACCCACGCACCCACGCACGAGGAAGTACCGATCTCCATGACCACCACCACAGCCCCCCACACCGTCCCCCCGCAGACACCACCCCACCGCCTCGACGACATCAAGGGCTGGTTCCCGGTCCTCGACCAGACGCTGTTCGCCTGGTTCCTCGACCGGCAGCGGAACGCGGGGCCGCGCGGCGATCTGCTGGAGGTCGGGGTGTTCCTGGGCAAGAGCGCGATCTTCCTGGGCCACCACCGGCAGCCCGGCGAGGCGTACACCGTCTGCGACCTCTTCGAGGGCGACGCCCCCGACGGCGCCAACCGCGCCGAGTCCGCGAAGTCCTACGGCGCGCTCACCCGGGGCGCCTTCGAGTCCAACTACCTCGCCTTCCACGACGAACTCCCCCGGGTCCTCGCGGGCCCCAGCTCCCTCGTTCCCGGCGAGGTGGCCCCGGCGAGCTGCCGCTTCGTCCACATCGACGGCTCCCACCTCTACGAGCACGTCCACGGCGACATCGGCGCCGCCCGGGACGTCCTGCTCCCCGACGGGATCGTCGTCCTGGACGACTTCCGCTCCGAGCACACCCCCGGCGTCTCCGTCGCCGCCTGGGAGGCGGTCCTCAGCCGCGGACTGCGCCCGATCTGCCTCACCACCCAGAAGCTGTACGGCACCTGGGGCGACCCCGGGCCCGTCCAGGAGGAGCTGATCGCGATGGTCCGGGACCGCGACGACTGCGACCTGAGCGTCCAGCACGCCGCCGGGCACCGCCTCGTCCGCCTCAAGTCCCGGCGCGGCATGCCCGCCCCCGGCTTCCCCCCGTCCCGCCACGCCCCGGCGGTACCCGCCCCGGCCCCCGACCCCCTCCCCCAGCAGCGCCGCCCCGCCACGGCCACCCCACCCCGCCGCCCCCGCGGCCGGGCCCGCCGCCTGGCCCACGACCTGCTGCCACCCCTGCTCAGCCGCGCGATCCGCCGCGCGCGGAGGGCGGTGGACTGACCGGGCCAGCCCCTCAGAACCGCTCGCCCGGCGCATACTCCCCCCACACCCCCCGCAGCACCCCGCACACCTCCCCCACCGTCGCCCCCGCCCGCAGGGCCTCCTTCATGGGGTAGAGGACGTTGTGGTCGGTGCCCTCGGCCGTCGAGGTGAGGGCGGTGAGGGTGGAGCGCACCGCGGCGGCGTCCCGGGTCGACCGGAGGCGGGTCAGGCGGGCGCGCTGGCGGGTCTCGATCGCCGGGTCGACGCGGAGCGGGGTGTAGGGCTCCTCCTCGTCCAGGGTGAAGCGGTTCACGCCGACCACCACCCGTTCCCCGGTGTCCGTCTCGCGGGCGATGCGGTAGGCGTTGCGTTCGATCTCGCTCTTCTGGAAACCCCGCTCGATCGCCGCCACCGCCCCGCCCAGGTCCGCCACCCGCCCCATCAGCTCCCGCACCGCCGTCTCCATCGCGTCCGTCAGGCTCTCCATGGCGTAGCTGCCCGCGAAGGGGTCGACGGTCGCCGTCACATCCGTCTCGTACGCCAGCACCTGCTGGGTGCGCAGGGCGAGCCGGGCGGCCTTGTCGGTCGGGAGCGCGATGGCCTCGTCGAAGGAGTTGGTGTGCAGGGACTGGGTGCCGCCCAGCACCGCGCCGAGCGCCTGCACCGCCACCCGCACCAGATTCACCTCGGGCTGCTGGGCCGTCAGCTCCACCCCCGCCGTCTGGGTGTGGAAGCGGAGCATCAGCGACCTCGGGTCCCGCGCCCCGAACTCCTCCCGCATCACCCGCGCCCAGATCCGCCGCGCCGCCCGGAACTTCGCGACCTCCTCCAGCAGCGTCGTCCGCGCCACGAAGAAGAAGGACAGCCGGGGCGCGAAGTCGTCCACCGCCATCCCGGCGGCGAGCGCCGTACGGACGTACTCGATGCCGTCGGCCAGGGTGAACGCGATCTCCTGCGCGGGCGACGCGCCCGCCTCGGCCATGTGGTAGCCGGAGATGGAGATGGTGTTCCAGCGCGGCAGCTCGGTCCGGCAGTAGCCGAAGATGTCGGCGGTCAGCCGCAGCGAGGGCTGCGGCGGGAAGATGTACGTCCCCCGCGCGATGTACTCCTTGAGTACGTCGTTCTGGACGGTGCCGGTGAGCCGGTCGCCCGGCACGCCCTGCTCCTCCGCCACCAACTGGTACAGGAGCAGCAGCACGGCCGCCGGGGCGTTGATCGTCATGGAGGTGGAGACCTCGCCCAGCGGGATGCCGTCGAAGAGCACCCGCATGTCCTCGATCGAGTCGACGGCCACCCCCACCTTGCCGACCTCGCCGTGCGCGAGCGGGGCGTCGCTGTCATGGCCCATCTGGGTGGGCAGGTCGAACGCCACCGAGAGCCCGCTGGTGCCGTGCTCGATGAGCCGCCGGTAGCGGGCGTTGGACTCCGCCGCCGTGCCGAAGCCCGCGTACTGGCGCATGGTCCAGGGGCGGCCGGTGTACATCGTGGGGTGGATGCCCCGGGTGTAGGGGTACGCGCCCGGCTCGCCCAGCCGTTCCGCCGGGTCCCAGCCGGTCAGCGCCCGCGGCCCGTACACCGGCTCGATCGGCAGCCCGGCCTCCGATTCACGTCCCGTCATCCCGTCCCTCGCCTTCCGCCGTCGCCGACCACCGGCCCCGCCCACCCCGCCAGAAGCGTGGTTCCTCCCGCTCCCCACCATGCCGTGCCGTTCGTGACCTGTCGTGCGCGGGGAACATCACAGGTGACCCGGAAACACCCGGGTGGACGGCCGAGGCAGTGGAGCGAGCGGAGGGACCGCGCATGCGGAGGTACGGCAGGGGGTGGGCGCTGCTCGCCCCGGCGGCGGTGCTGATGGCGGTCGGGTCCGCCTGCACCGTCCGGACGACGGACGCCGACGGCAAACCGGTCTCCCCGCCGGTACGGATCGACGCCCCCGACGACGCCCGCCCGAGCCCCAGCCCCAGCCCCTCGGCTGCCTCCACCCCCTCCCGCGCCCCGGTGCTGTGGACCCGGGGCGACACCGGCCGGGACGTCCGCGAACTCCAGGCCCGGCTGCGCCAGGTCGCCTGGCTGTTCGACGGGCCGACCGGGACGTACGACGAGCTGACCGAGCGGGCCGTCGCCGGGTTCCAGGGCAAGCGGGGGCTGCCCCGGACCGGCGAGACCGACACCGTCACCTGGCAGCGGCTGCGCGCGATGACGAAGGACCCCGGCCGGTGGGACCTGTATCTGATGGGCGGCCAGGAGGCCGACGCCCCCGACCCGCGCTGCACGACGGGCCGGGTGCTGTGCATCAGCAAGTCCAGCCGGACCCTGCGCTGGATGGTGGACGGCCGCACCCTCGCCACCACCGAGGTGCGGTTCGGCTCCGAGTACACCCCGACCCGCGAGGGCGTCTTCCAGGTCTACTGGAAGTCCCGCGACCATGTCTCGACCCTCTACGACTCCCCCATGCCCTACGCGATGTTCTTCAGCGGCGGCCAGGCCGTGCACTACTCCGCCGACTTCGCCGCCAAGGGATACGCCGGCGCCTCGCACGGCTGCGTCAACGTCCGGGACGAGAACCTGCTCGCCCAGTTGTTCACCCAGGTGCGGAACGGGGACAAGGTCGTCGTCCACTGGTGAGGGCGGCGGGCGGCGTCCGCCGGGGGCGATGAGGATGGGGCGCGGACGGGACCGGGGGAACGTGTCCCGCCCGCGCCGAGTGCACGTGCCGCAGGTACGGGGGGAACCCCGGCACTGTGCAGAGGGCCGATGACCAGTCGGCTCACCTACTACTGCGCCACACCGGCCGAAAGTGTCACAGCGGGGGTCACAGCGGGGGCGGGGGAACGTTCCTGGAACTGATGCCGGCCGTTGCCGTCACCATGGCCATGGGGGTTTCCGTTCCCGCTTCCGTCACCACGGCCGGTCCCGTCGCCACGGCCGTTTCCGTTGCCCCAGCCCTGATTCTGGCCCTGGCCCTGATCCTGACCCCGGCCGTGCCCTTGCCCCCAGCCGTGCCCCTGACCCTGGCCCAGTCCCAGCCCCGGTTGCCCGTCCTCGTCGTCCGCGTCCGTCGCCTTCGGGGACTTGGGCGGCTTGGCGGACTTGGAGGGTTTGGGGGACTTGGGGGACTTGGCGGGCTTAGGAGACTTCGCGGGCTTCGCTGATTTCGTGGGCTTCACCGGCTTCACCGGCTTCACCGACTTGGGCGGCTTCGCGGGTTTGCCGCTCTTGGGCGTCGCACTGCCCTCGACCTGCCCCTCGACGCCCGACCCGGTGGCGCTGCCGCTGCCCTTGCCCTTGCTGTTGCCGTTGTCCTTGCCGCTGCTGCCCGGCGAGGTCATCACCCGGCAGAAGTCGGCCACCCGTGCGGCGCCGCCCGCCAGGCCCTCCAGGGCGCGGCGGCGGTCGTCGTCCAGGGATTTGCCCTTGTTCAGGTCACGGCACGCCTTGGCCGCGTCCTTCCAGACGGCCGTGGACGGGGCGGAGGGCTCGACGGGGTCGGACGGACCGGCGGCGGGGGTGTCGGCGGAGGGGGGCGCGGCGGAGCCGCCGACGAGGGCGCCGCCCGGGGCCGCGCCGCCCTCGGTGTCCCCCTCGCCGGGGGTGGGGGAGGGCGCGGAGGTGCCGGTGGGCGGCCGGACCGGCGCGGACGCGGCGGGGCCCTGGGGGGACTCGTCGTCGAAGGGGGTCGGCAGCACTCCGGTTCCGGTGGCGGCGGCGATCCCGCCGATCATCACGACGGCCAGCGCGGCGGCGAGGCCGACCCGGAGCTGACGGCCACGGAGCTGACGACCCCGGAACGGACGGGCCCCGCCGGTCCGGCGGGGTGCGCGACCGCCGATGCGGATCAGCCCGGCGTCGGAGGTCCGGGGGGCGGAGAGGTCGCCGGTGAACGGACAGCCCGCCTCACCGAGATCGGCGCGCTCGGCGCGGATCTTGCGGAACGCGGCCAGCGCGGCGGCCTCACCGGGGAGTTCCTCACCGGCGGGGGGCGGCGGCGGTGCGGAGAGGGCGCCCAGTGCCTGGGCGAGCCGGTCGGCCCGGTCGCGGGCGTCGTCGTCGAGAGCTTCCGGTGGCTCCCCGCGCAGCAGACGCTCCGCCGTCTCACGGTCCAGCCATCGGTGGTGCTCGTCGGCCATCACATGTCCTTCTGCGTCCGCGATCGCGAATGCGTCACACTCGCGGACGTCACCGCATGATCGTGCGGTTCCCGCTGGGCGGGCAGGGCGTCAAGGGCTTCGGCGGATTCCGGATCGTCGCCGATCAGTTCCGCGAGCCGTTTCAGTCCGCGATGTGCGGCGGTGCGGACGGCGCCCGCGCGCTTGCCGAGGGTCTCGGCGGCGGTCTTGGCGTCGAGTCCCACGACGACCCGCAGGACGACGGCCTCGGCCTGGTCCTGCGGCAGCCGGGCGATGAGGGAGAGGGTGCGGTGGGTGGCGAGGGCCTCGATGGCCTCGCCGGCGGTGTCGGAGTCGGCGGGTCGGCCGGTGAGTTCGGCCTCGTCGCCGCCGGTCGCGGGGCGGCGGCCCCGCATGCGTATGTGGTCCAGGGCACGGTTGCGGGCGATCCGGGCCGCCCAGCCGCGGAAGCGGTCCGCGTCGCCGCTGAACCGTTCCAGATCGCGGGCTATCTGGAGCCATGCCTCGGAGGCCACGTCCTCCGCGTCGGGCTCGCCGACGAGGGTGCGTACATATCCGAGCAGCCGTGGGTGCACCGCGCGGTACACAGTCCGGAACGCGGTCTCGTCCCCGTTCTGTGCCGCAAGCACGGCGGCCGTCAGCTCGGCGTCGTCCCCCAGCACACGCGCGCCCTCTCTGCGCCTGGCCCCGTTCCGCCGCCCGCGTGGTGAGCGCGGTGGGTGCGGCGGTGCGGGTGCTTGCCGTCGTGGTGGTCGGTGGGTGGCCTCGGTACGGGACCCCGGCCGGTTGCGAGGGTCCTCGGTCTGCGGTCCTCGGCGATCGGCGCGAATGGCACGTTACGTCTTGAAACCGTTCTCCGTCCATGACCGTCGAAGATGCAACTAACTCGTGACGAGAGGGGGTGTGACACAAATCGCGGCGATGGCGCTGAAGGGAGTACGGGTCGCCGCGCGGCCCGTACCGCGCGACGGCCGGGGCCTCTCCTGTGGGGGGTGGCGGCCCCGGTCGTCTCCGTGGTCTTTACGCCTCTGACCTGCGGCGATGTCATGCGGAAACCCTCCGCGTGACCAGCGCGTGACCAGCACGCGGAACGGCGTCATGCGATGCCCCCCAGACCGATGCGCTCGGCGGTCCCGGCGGCCAGCCTGCGGGCCCCTGCGGCGCGGCGCTTCCCGTACTGGGCCATCGTGTAGCCCGGCGAGTGGTGCCGCACGTTCTCCGCCACCGGGCGCTGACCTGGCCCGCGTCCTGCGGTCCGCCGGGAGTGACCTTGAGAACACTCATCAGCGCCTGGTCGACATAGATCAGCGCGTTGTCGTCCCCGTCCTTGGTCAGGCGCCGCAGAACGCTCTTGTTGCCGACCTCGACGACGACCCACTCCAGTTCGACGGCGCAGTCGTCCCAGTGGATGAGGTTCCACTTCATTCCCAGGGCCTCGCTGCGCCGTATGCCCGTCGCCGTGTATGTCGTCCACAGCGGCGCATCGCGCGTACAGAAATGCAAAGGCCCGCAGGCGGTAAGTGCGCCGCACGGTTCTGCCTCAGCTTCCAGGAGTGCACGGCCGCAACCGCCAGTGGCCGTAATCGGCGGGAGAGCACGTGCCGTTGAGGCATCGGGAGATCAGCGGGGATTCACGTCAGGAGTGTTGTACGTTGACATACCGCTGCGGTGAAAATCCACTCGTCGCGGCTTCTTGCTCAACTGCCGCGAGGGGCCTGAAGCATGCCCCCGCCGGGCGAATCCTGGCGCTGTCCACCCATCGGGATGCTTCCGTTCACCGCGCAGATGAGCCCGAGCCGGCCAGGTGTCACAGCCGTGACCGTGGCCATGCATAGCCGGATGCGGGCGTGGCCCGGGTGGTACGGAGCCGCAGGCACAGCCGTGAACCATGAGGGCCGTACGTCCTGCGCATGCGGCCGGCTGCCGCTTCGCAACCCGCAGCGCTGTGCGTGTCAGGCACAAGCGGGGCTGCCCGATCGCTCCGCCATTGCCTCGTCGATCCTCGGGGAGTTGTGCGAACGACCTGGCGAGTCGGCATCCGTACGCTCTGCGCTCATGGTTCTCTCGGTGCCGCCCGGGTGCCGCCCGGAACGCCGGGCAGGACGAAGCCGGTTGCGCCAGCCAGGAGCTGGCCCGGTGATCGGGGGCAGGGAACAGTCCTCGTAGGATGTTCATGTTCACGGCACCGTGGGCGCGAGGCAATACGGCTGACGTTCCGCCCCGTCGCCGCCGCCCGTGCCCGCTCACGCAGGTTCCCTGCCCTCATCAGACGGGAGCCCTGCGTCTCCGGTGTGAACAGTGGCGACGACTCGTCGCCTTGGAGCCGTTCTGGCACAGGGCGCACAGAAGAATCGGGCATCTGAATGGCTTCTGACGAGTTGAACGGTCTGTTTCTCGTGCTGACCGGACAGCAGATGCCCGATGCCGACCCGGAGCTGATGCGCGCCCATCTGGTGGGGCCGCAGCGTGAGCTGGAGGCCCGGATCGCGGAGGTGCAGGCGCTGCTGGTGCGGGTGGCCCAGTCGGTGGCGGGTGAGTCGAACGGGACGTTCAGCGAGGCGTACCACGAGGCGATGCTGACCCTGGCCCACCCGGACGGCCAGGCGGTGCTGGCGGGGCTGAGGGACGCGGCCGGGCAGTTGGGTGACGCCATGGAGGAGTCGGCCTACCAGGTCGAGTACATGAACCTGATGATCGTGTTCCAGCTCGGCATGTTCCTGGTCGAGTTCGCGGCGACGTTCGTCATGGCGCTCTTCAACCCGGTGGGGGCACTGCTGCGTCAGGCGTTCCTGCGCAACGTCTACGGCAAGATCCTCACCAGCCTGGTGTTCAGGGTGCTCCTGGCCATCGCGGAGCAGCAGGTGCTTCAGGTCGGGCTGGCGGTGGCGATGGACCGGCTGGCGCAGTGGACACTGGCCCGGCAGGGCAGACACACCGTGCAGGGGAGCAACTACCTTGTGCAGGCTGCCGCGTTCGGGGCGGTGGCCGCCTTCGTGGCGGTGCCGGTGCAGTTCGGCGCGTCCTGGCTGGCGCAGAACCTGATGAAGCGGACGGCACGCAATGCCGGGGACCGTCTGTCCGGGGAGCTGGACAACGCGTTGTCCGGGCGGCCGGGGGGTCCTGGGGGCAGGGGCGCCGGGGACGGGTCCGAGGGCGGTCCGGCTGTGAAGCCGGTCCCGCGGCCCCGACCGGGTCAGGACCCGGGCGGGTTCACCGGGAACACCCTCACCGGCATCGGGGGCGATGACAGGGCGTTCGCGCGGGGTTTGTCCGGTCAGGTGTCCTGGGTGGTGGACGGGCTGTCGCGGGGCGGTGATCCGGGGCCCGCGGGCCGGTCGTTCATCGAGGGCACGGGGGAGGTGTTCGCGCGCCGGTTCGGTGGCGACATGGGCGGTGACGGTCCCGCGCGGGAGCTGGGTGAGGACTGGGCGGGCGCGTTCCTTCTGCACCTGGACCGGGACGGGATGGGGGACGCGCTGCGGTCGGTGCTGCGGGACGGGCGGCTGCCGGTCGCGGTTGTGGGGGACGATGTGGTGCGGGTCATGTCGGAGCGGGTGGCGCACTGGTTCGGTCCACGGGGGCGGGGCGGCGATGTCCTGGGATTCGCCCTCCAGGGAATCGGGGACGGCGTGACCGGCGTCGGTTCGGAGGTGGTCTACAACGGGATCACCCAGCAGAAGGTGACCGTCAGCGGTGGTGTGTTCATGACCTCGATGTCCAGTGAACGCTTCGCCGACGCCCTCAACCTCGGGGCGGACTTCCTCGCCGCCAAGTACCGGCTGTCGGACCTGAACCTGAACACCGCGCTGAACCTGGACACGGGCCCCAGGACGGAGGGTCCAGCGCGCCCGTCCACGACCAGTACCGACAACGACACACCCCGTGTCGCCCCGGACACGGCGGATGGCCCGGCCCCGGTCCGAGCCGTCCCGGGCGGCGCCGACTCCGGCGTCATCACAACCAGCCCGCCGGGAACCAGCACCGTCACCGGCAACCGCTACGGCACTCCGATCAAGGGACTGGGTTCGGTGGCCGGCCCGCTGAGCGGTGTCAGCACCTTCGACGTGCCGGGCCTACCCGTCATCAACCCCACGCCGATGACGAACACCTCATCGCCGCATGCCCCGCTGATCGGTGCTCCGCCACCGGGCCCCGTCCCCGCACCGGCCTCCGGCAACGGGATCACCGACCGCTCCCAGCCCATCGTCGGCGCCGAGGGGGAGGTCACCGGGCAGTATGGGCGGGCCCCATCGCCGGTCACCATGCTCCCGCCGGGCAGCGATGCCACGGCCCTGCCCCGAGCGGAGGTCACCGGTACACCGCCGTTCACCACGGACAGGCACGGGGCGGGAGACCCCAGGACCCCCGACCTCGGGCCCGGCGAATCCCTGTCTCCGGGCACGGCATTGGTTCCGGGGGCCGGTCAGAACGGCCCCACGGTCGTGGCGGCCCGTCCGGTGCCCTCGACGACCACGGACAGCACCGTCGACCGTCTCTTCGCCGTCCTCGCGCCCGGTGCGGGTACCACACCCGATGCGGGCGGACGGGGCAGGGATCCCGACCGGCCCACGCCGGGCGAACGCAGTGACTTCGGCCGCGCCACCGGCACGACGGGCTCGCCCGGGCAACTCGCCCGTGACGCCGGTGCGCCCGTCACCCCTCTGCTCCCGACTGACATCGACCCGGACCACTCCGAGGACTCGGCCGTCACGGAGAGCACCGTCCTGACCGACATGGGCGACACGCCTCCCGAGGCGATTGCGACGGCTTCCTCTCCAGGCGAGATCCGTTTGCGCGCCGCGGTCGACGCCGCCGCCGACTCCGCCCGCAGGCAACACGACACCGGGCAGAGGGGATCCAACAGCCCCGGCCCTTCAGCCCGAACCGCCCTTACCGGTACCGGCACAACAGACCCGCGCACTCCGACCCCGCTCCGCGCCATCAACTGCGTGGTTCTCCTGGGACATCTGGTCCATCACCTCCACCCCCCGACCGGCCCTGCCTCGACCGCGGAGACCGCCCGCACACCCGGTGGCGGGGTGCGGGCCGCCCAACCCCTACGCGCCCTGGACGACACGGACACCGGCCGGGACAGCGCCGCGGACGCCCGCGAACTCAGTCTCGACGACGGCCCCGGCCCCAGACTGCTCACCGGCACCACTAACGCCGAGCGGCGCCTGGCACCGGGCCCCGGCTGGGCCACCGTCTCCTCACCCGCCGCGGTCCGCGACGTACTGCTGAACCCGGCGACCAAGCCCGGATCCACCGCCCTGATCCTCATCCAGCACGACAACAGGCCCGGCCACGCCTTCGCCGCGCACCGCACCGAGACCGGCGTGCACTGGGTCGAGATGCAGACCGAATCCCCCGAGGGCCCCCTGATCAGCGACGACCAGCCACCCCACTGGCCCGTCCTGACCCGTGCCGTCATCCTCGGCCCCGACGGGCGAACGATCCCCGACGCCTTCCGCGACGGCACGGGCGACCTCACCGGCCGCCGGCCCAGCGACATCGAAGCCCTCCTCGACCCACCGAGAAACCGTACCTACGGAGCCGCCGGCCGCGGCGCCACGGCGTCGTCACCACCTCGGCTCCCCGACTCCCTGATGCCCTCCAGGGCCATCCGTGACAAGATCCTCCGCTACATCAGCCAGGACCAGCTCAAGAACGTCCTCGGTGTCAGCAGGAGCAGTGTGGTCGCCTGGTCGAGTCCGACGGGACCCAAGATCACGGCGAAACGCGTCCCTTGGGTGGCGGTGTTCGCGCTGATCATGCGCCTGCACGGGCTGGACACCTTCGACGCCGACGGCCCCGAGCGCACCTGGTACGACCAGGCGATCAGCCACCGAGCGGTACGGGAGTACATCGAAGAACTCCTCCCTCGGGCGAACGAGCACATCGTGGTCCTCCCTCCGCAGTCCATGCGCCGAACGCTGGCCTCGGGTGTGTCGGCCGTGACGCTGGACAGCCTGGTGCAGGTGGCCAGGAACACCGTCTCCCGCTGGGAGAGCGGTCGTCAGGACCCGGGTATCAGCAATCAGGCGACCTACGTGGCCGTGCTCACCCTCGTCATGGACTTCTTCGGTCTCGACACCTACGACACCGACGGACCCGAGCTGACCTGGTACAACACCACCCTTCGGAACCCCGACGTACAGGCGGGCAGGGTCGAGCGCCGCGATCATGTGGTCACGCGTCTCACCGAGCTCGGATTCGTCCCAGGGAACCACGGCGACGGTGACCCGCCACCCGGAGCGGAACCCACCGGGAGCGGGCAGGACGCTGAGCCGGTCACTCTCCACCATCCCTGGGCACCGGCCGAAGCCGCCCCCGAGCCACCCGGCCCACCCGGCTCGGTCCCTCCGGCCTCTCCCACGGGGAGCCTCCCGCCGGCCCCGGCCGACCGAGCCCCCCGGGCCACCGTGGTCAGGGCCGCACATGACTCGGACGAGGCCGTGTGGTCGTACCAGAACCTGGACGCGGTCTACGCGGGGCCGACCGCGCAGAGCGCCCTGTCCCTTCCTGAGACGAGCGACGAGCGCGCCATGCTCCGCAACGTCACCCACGACCAACTGGCGGCCCTCTTCGACGTCACCAAGAGCACCCTCAAGTCATGGCGGAAGCCCGGCGGACCGGCAAAGGGACGCACACTGTACGCAACGGCGTTGGCCCTGGCCATGGAGGCCCACGGCGCGGACACCTACGACTACGAAGCTGACAGCACCGGGCGCACCTGGTATGACGACATCACCTCACGCCCGGCGATCCGCGCCCTCATGGATGTGTTCCGCACCCGCGCCCGGCAGTACGTGCTCATCCTCCCTCCGCAGCACCGGCGTCAGGGACTGACCCAGGACGTGCCCGGCAGGGCCCTGGACCGCCTCATGGGATTCGACTACGACACGGTCTCCTACTGGCACAGGGGACTCTGGAATCCGCAGGAGGCCCACCAGGCACCCTACGCGGCGATGATGACCCTGGTCATGGACTTCCTCGGCCTGCATCGGTACCCCCACGGCGCCGACCGCGCCTGGTACGACCTGGTGACGCTCAACCTGGCCGTACGCCGGTTCAGGGCCGACCGCCGCGACGATGTGTTCGCCCGGCTCACCGAACTGGGCTTCACCCGCGGACGGCACTACGACAGCGCAGCGCCCGACGGCGGTGGCCACGACATGGGACCGGTGCACCTCCATGACATCGCCTCGGCGACGGCCATGATGACGGAGCCGGCCATTCCCCCCGTCCTTTCCGGTATCGACGACATCACGGAACTGAGTGGTCTCGCCCCTGCGCCCGACATCACGGCCTTTGAGGGCTTTACCCTCGCGCCCGGCACCACCGGCCTCGCCGGTTTCACCCCCGCACCCGACCCCACCGCCCACCTCGACTCAGCCTTCTCCCTCGACGTCGGCCTCACCTTCTCCGAGCCCAGCCCTCTCGCCGACGCCACTTCCTCCCTCCCCACCCTCCCCGCCGACATCACCCCACTCCCCGAACCCGGCATTGCGCCCCACTCCAGCACCAGCCCCGCGCCCGACCCCACCCCCCTGCCCGACGCCTTCACCGAATGGGACGACAGCGGCTGGTTCGAGTTCGCCGAGACCGAGCCGCTCTTCCTCCCCGACACACCGCCCTCGCTCCACCCCGCCGAGGACGACGGGCTTGACCGGACGCCGGAGACGGCAGGTGCTCGCAGTCCGCTGAGCGACACCGACTCGGCGGCGATGATGCGGCAGCTTCTGACGCAGGAAGCGCAGAATCTGGAGCGGCGTCTCGTGGATGTCGCCCCGGGCGGCAACTGCTTCTTCGACGCGCTGATCGAGGCGGGACGCGACGTGCCGGAGAACATCCCGCCCGGCATGCGGATCAATGACATCCGGAACTACTTCGCCGATGACCTCGACGAGGACATGAACAACCACGGGAACGACAGCGCCTGGGCCACGTTCCGTCATCTGATCGTCGACGACCCCACCGATGTCCACGGCCAGTCCATGCCCCACCTCGACCCCTACGCCAGATTCGTCCACGTCATCCGGACGTCCGGTCTGTGGAACTCCCAGGCGGGCGACTTCGCCCCGCGGATCGCCGCCCGCGCGTTCAACCTGCGGATTCACGTCCTGAGCCTCAGCCCCGGCAGCCTCGCCCAAGCCCAGCCCGTCGTCAGCACCAGCTATGGAACCGCCGGTGCGCGGGAGATCTGGCTGGCCCACGTCCCGGGCCACTGGCTGGCCCTCCCCAGGATCCCGGCGAACGCCGCCCCCAGCACCGCCCGGGACACCGCCCTCCGAGGCGTATCGCCGGCCGTTCCCGTCCCCGCCACGAAGGAGCAGCGCACCCGGCTGCGTGGCCCCATCGTGCGAAACCTCTTCGCCGGCCTGGCCGACACCAACCACAACAGCATCAAGACATGGGAAGCGGGCCGCCCCGTCAGCGAGAAGAAGGCGGTGAACTACGCGGCGGCGCTCGCCGTCGTCGCCGAGCACCACGCGCTGACCATCCCGCCGGATGACGCCGCCTTCCTCCAGCAGGCGCTCGCCCACAGGGACGTCAGACGCCGTATGAAGAAGATCCGCACGGAAGTGCTGGCAGTGCTGCTGCCTCCTCCCCTGCCCGCCACCCACGAGCAGCGCGTCCGCATGCGCGGCGTCCTGAGCCGACAGGATTTCGCAGACCTCGGCGGATTCCCGCTGACGAGCCTCGCCCTGTGGGAGACACAAGGCAATCCCAAGGGCGTGCGGATGGTGCGCTACTCCGCGGCCCTGGCCGTGGCAGTCCAGCACAGGCTCGGCACCGATCAGAGTGGCGTGGACGCGACGGAGCAACATCTGAGGGACCAGGACATGGAGTTCCTCCTCCAGGCCATCGCCCATGGCCAGGTGAGCACAAGGATGGGAGAGGTCAGGGACAGCATCCGGAAGCGGCTGGAAGAACTCGAAGAGCAGGGAGAGCAGGCAGAGGCTCCACATCCGCAGGAGCACGACAGCTCCACCGAAACTCCGGCACCCTCCCCCGGCCCTGCCGTGGCGGAGCCCCCTCCCGCCCGCAAGCGCCCACGGGGCGAGAGCGCATCGGTCCTCCGCCGATCGAAGCGCGTCCGCACCGCCGCGCAGAGCACCGCCCACGTCACCCCCACCCCGCCCTCCTCCCGGACGTCCTCTCCGCTCTTCACCCCGCGTTCCTCTCCGCTGTCCTCCCCACCCCCCGACAGCCCGCCGCCCCCTCCGGCCAAGAAGCGTCGGGCCCGGACCACGCGGCGTCAGCCCGCCTCCACTTCGCCTCCCGTTCCCCCCAGCTACGCCCAGCGCATCCGCCTGCGAGGCCGCATCAGCGCGACGGCACTGCAACGGGTCTTGGGAGTCTCGAACAAAACCATCCCCAGTTGGGAGACCGACACCAGCCCGAGGGGCAAGAACGCCGTGGCCTACGCGGCGGCCCTGGCCGTGCTGGCCGAGTACCAGCTCCCGGCCGATCAGCACGAGGACGACGCGGAGTTCCTCCGGCTGGCCCTCGCCCACCCCGAGGTGAGCACCCACATGGAGACGATCCGCACGGAAATAGTCAGCCTTCTGCAACGACTGCCTCTCCCGGTCACCTACGCACAACGCATCCATCTGCGCCAGGGTCTGGCCAGGAGCGCCCTGGAGCGAATCCTGAAGATCTCGGACGGCAGCATTCACCGATGGGAGACGAAGGGCGATCCGTCTGCCGAGGCCACGGTGAACTACACGGCGGCACTGGCCGTGATCATCGAGTACGCGGCCGAGACCGAACACGTCCGGCTCGACGACGAGGACGCGGACTTCCTCGGCCGGGCCTACGCGCACACCGACGTCAGCCATGCCATGGGCACGCTCCGGACAGCGATCCGCCAGGCACTCGACATCCTCTGGGAACAGCCCGGCTCTCTCGGCAGCGGCACTCCCGACAGCAGCGCCTCCGGCGGTCGGGACCTGGCAGCGGACGCCTTCCGAACACTGACGCAGGACGCCTGACACGAGGATGTGCGTGAGCGTTCCCCAGCAGGGCCCGACCCCACACCAGACCGGCCCAGGGCCTCGGCAGGAGGGCCGGCTCCGGTGTGAGCGGGTGGCGGGGCGGCAGCGGCCGGTGCCGGCCGGGCCTGGCGGGTTCGGTGCCGACCTCCACCGCGATCGTGAGGAACTGCGCCCAGGTCTCGCCGCGCAAGCAGTCGGCCCGGTCGCGCAGGCGCAGTTCCCCGCGCGCCTGTGGAGAGCCCCGGGTCCCGGGTCATGCCCCGGGACGGCCACGGTCACCCGGTCTGCCGGGGGTCGGGGGCCGGCGGGATCGACCCGTGGCCGGGCCCGCCGCTGGCAGACCTTCGATGGCCGGCCAGCGGTCAGGGGTTCATTCCCGGTGACGTTCGTCGCTGCTTGCCCACCACACGCCGAGCGCGAAGGACTCGCCCGGGGGAATCCCGAGCGCTTCGTAGACGGCGGCGAGGCGCTTGCCCACGGTGCGTGTCGCGATTCCGAGTGCTTGGGCGATCTCGGCGTGGGACTGCCCGATGGCCCGGAGTCCCATGACGGCCCGGGTCCTCGCGGTCGTGACCGGCCGGGCCAGCGGGGCGGGCGGGTGTCCCGGGAGTGGGCCGCGGGCTGGATGTCCCGGCCGTCCGTGCCGCGGATCTGCCTGTGGAGTTCGGTGGGCCACAGGGTCCGCTGGAGTGCGGCCTCCAGCAGGAGCAGGGTACGCACGTCGGGCATGCCTTCGCCCCGAGTCTGGGGCAACGCCGTAAAGGCTCGTCCCGGGAACGAGCGGTGGTTCAGCCGCGCGCGCCGAGGCTGATGGCGTTGGCGAGCTGCTGGGTGTTCTTGGCGAACGACGGGTCGAGGCCCTGGACGGACCGGTAGATGTCGACGGTCCTCTCGTCGTCGTAGGTGACCTGGATCTCCGCCGCGAGGGAGAGCCAGGTGGTCAGGGCCACTCCGTGCTGGGCCAGGCGGGCGAGGGCGGTGTCGTGGCCGACCTGGGTGGCACCGGCGGTCGCGTCGACGACGACGGTGACACCGAGGTCCCGCTGGAGCGCGCCCATGGTGGTGCGCAGGATGCATCCCTCGGTGGTGAGTCCGGCGAGGACCAGATGGCGTACGCCGGTGTCCGCGATGGCCTGCTCGAACGTGGGGTCACCGAAGGCGTCGAAGGTGCCCTTGCGGTGGACCCGGGCATGGTCGCCGATCTCGGCCCCCAACTCCGGGTAGAGCGTGCCCCGTGCGTCGCGCTCGGGGCCGAGGGTGACCACCAGCGGCATCCGGTACCCGATGGCCAGCCGGGCCAGCGCGACCGCTCCGGTGATGTTGTCGCTGATGGACTGGGTGCGGAACAGGTTGGCGTAGCCGGTGACGTAGTCGACGAGAACGATCGCGGTGTTGTGGGGTGTCCGCAGGTCGATGTCCATGAGAGTTCTCCCTTCGCTGTCTCGTGTGTCTTCTCTGTGTGCTGTACGACTGTGCTGGTCGTGCGGTTGTGGCGGCGGGTGGGTCCGCTCCACCGCGGAACGCGGGCCCGTGCGGTCAGCCCTTGACGAGTGCCCTGGCCGGGTGGGTGCCGAAGAGTCTGGCGAACACATCGCCGAGGAGGACGGCGGCGTCCTGGTCGGGGCTGAGGGCCGGGGCCCGGAAGGCGACATGGCCGTCGGGGCGTACGAGGACCGCGCCGGTGTCGCCCAGCCCGTAGCAGTCCGCCCAGTCGCCGTCCGGGTCGGTGTAGTCACCCCGGTCGCCGATGACGTAGGTGTCGATCGCGATGCCGCGCCGACGGGCGGTCTCCCGGGCCGCCTCGGCCCACTCGTGCCCGGCGGGGGGTGTCAGGAGCACGAAGCGGGAGTGGAGCAGGTCGATGGTCGACAGTTCCCTGCCCTCGGGCCCGGTCAGCCGTACGTGCGGGGCGTGTGCCCCGGGCTGGGCGCTGGGCCGGTAGTCGGTGACGCTGTGCTCCGGCAGGGGTGTGCCGTCGGGGACGACGGCGGCGGACTCGTAGATCCGGCCGAACTGCTGGCCGTAGGACCAGTACTGGGCCTCCTGGCCCGGGATCGCCTCGGCGATGCGGCGGCGGGTGGCCTCTCCCTGGGGCAGTTCGATGTCGGCGATGCTGTCGGGGTCGGTGAGGATCCAGCCCACCTCGGCGGTCTTGCGGGCGTTGAAGAGGGTCAGGTCGGTATTGCTGATCGCGGTGGCCCGGCGTTCGGTGCCGTAGGTCGCCAGGAGGTCGGGTGAGGCCGTGCCGCGCAGCACTTCGTGGAGCTTCCACGCGAGGTTCTGCACGTCCTGGAGCCCGCTGTTCATGCCGAAGCCCCCGGCGGGCGGGAAGCGGTGGGCCGCGTCGCCGACCAGATAGACCCTGCCCCGTCCGAAGCTGTCGGCGAGGGCCGAGTCGATCTGCCAGAAGAACGTGCCCCTGATCCGGATGTCCAGGTCGGGGACGCCGACCGCCGCGCGGATCACGTCCGTGCAGCGCTGGGGGGTGAAGTGGTCCCTGGCCAGGGTCTCGGGGTCGTACTCCCAGGAGTAGACCCACTGGCGCGCGCCGTCGTAGGTGATGACACAGCCCTGGGTGTCCGGGTTGACGATCCAGTGCAGCACGCCGACTTCGTCGCCGATATAGGGGGTGAGATCGGCTTCGAAGCAGACGTTCACCTGGTGGCTGAGGGGCGGTGACTCCTGGCTGGCGATGCCTGCCGCGCGGCGTACGGCGCTGCGCCCGCCGTCCGCTCCGACGAGATAGCGGGCGCTCACCGTCTCCTCGGCGCCGGTCGCCTCGTCGACGAGCGTGAGTTCCACCGAGTCGGTGTTCTCGGTGATGCCGGTGGCCCGGACACCCTCGTCCAGCGTGACGGTCGCGAAGGTCCGCAGCCGTTTGCGCAGTACGTCCTCCAGCCTGTCCTGCGCACACCAGGCGTGCATCTCGGGCGACTGGCCGCGGGCCTGTGCCACGCGGTCCGCGTTGAGCATCTGGTCGAAGACTCCGAGCGGGGGCCGGTTCAGCCGGGTCAGGTAGACGTAGCGGCTCCAGTCGTCGGAGGGGAGGCCGCTGGCGCGGCGGATCTCGTCGCCGAGATCGAGTTGCCGGAAGAGTTCCATGGTGCGGGCGTGGATTCCGCTGGCGCGGGGGTGGCGCAGCCGTTCCCGGCGGCGCTCCACGACCCGGACGTCGATGCCCCGACGGCCCAGTTCGATGGCGAGCAGTGTGCCCGTGGGCCCGGCGCCGACTATGACGACGTCATGGTCTGTCCCGTTTTCCTGCATCGTGTTCCTCGCTTCCGTCGGCACTGACGGTGGGATGCGTGCGATGTCATGACGAACGATTCGTGAGACACAAACTTCGATAGAGGCGACTTATGTGTCTTGTATCTGTCTAGACCGGGGGTTGTGGGGGCGTCAAGGGGTGTGGCGTGTTCTGGTCGGTGCCGGGCGGGGCGGCCCGCGGTTCAGTTCTCGGGTTCGTCGTCCTCGGCCAGCCGGGCCCAGGAGCGGTTCGCGGCCCGTTCGAAGCGCGCGGACAGACGCCGGTAGGCGGCGGCGGGGTGCTCACCGGTCCACTGGGCGGGTTCGCAGTCGCGGGGCAGGCCGGGGTCGCGCAGCGGGAGGTGGCGCCAGGCGTGCAGGATCCTGGCACTGGCGGCGAACGGGTCGTCGCCCTGGGCGGCTTGTTCGGCCTCGGTGATGAACGAATGGCGGGCCTCGGCGATCTCGTCCAGGTCCCACGCCTGTTCCACCAGGGTCCGGGGGTCGCCGAGTTGTCCGGGCCGGGCTCGGAAGGAGGCGGCACGGTCGCGCAGTTCGAGTTCGCTCAGCGCGATCACGGCCTGGCCCTCGGCGCCGGGGGCGAAGCTGAGATGGAGCGACGGGGTGAGCTGGCCGAATCCCGACCAGCGCAGCCGGTTGCGGAGTTCGTCCCGGCGGGCGGGGGCCAGCCCGGCCGTATCGAGGGTCAGCAGGGTGACGCTGCCGTCCCAGATGTCTGACTGCCCGGCGAACAGGGTGAGCCGGTCCCTACCCTCGCGTAGCAGTTCCTCACCGTCGGGAGTGAGTGCGACCAGGCCCCTGCGGCCCACCGGGGTGGTGACGATCCAGCCGTCGTTGCGGGCCCGGGTGATGGCCTGGCGGGCCGCGGTCTCGTCGAAGCCGAGCCGCTCCATCGCGCCGATCATGGTGCGGGCCCACACCGGCCGCCCCCAGGGCAGCAGATACTCGCCCAGCAGGGTCAGCAGCATACTGCGCGCGCCGCCCGCGTTCAGCAGACGGCGTCCCGGCCGGTGCCCGGCGAACGCCAGCATCTCGGACCGCGCACTGCGAACGGCCCGTGTGCCGGGACCGCCCGGCTCACGGGGCCCGCTCTCCTGCGGGTTCCGCCCCTTCCCGCTCGGTTCTCCGCTTCTCGCCCGTCCCATGAGGCACACCCTACGGTTCGCCACCGACACCGCACCCCGCCGCCGGGCAGGCAGCGCCGTCTCCGGACCGGGCGCGGAGTTCCGGGGGGTGACCCTCGGGGCCGCCCGCCGGGCGGCGCGGGGCGGGGGCGGTCCCGCGGAACACGGCTCGCGCACCCCTTGGAGCGGTCGTCCGTCCCCGCCGGGCGCAGCCCGCCGGGACCGGGCCCGGCCGCGCGCGGGGCGGTCGGCTACTGACCGCCGTCGGCCGTCTCCCTCAGCAGCGGCGCCAAGGGCCCCATTCAGGTCCGCCCCAGCGAGTCGGCCCGCCCGCCGTGCACCGGACCGGTGCTATACTCGCCCGCCAGGAACCGCACCCCGAGCATGATCTCCATATGGGCCCCGACCAGCCCCTGCACATCCGCCTCTGCCTCGCCGCCCCCTGTCAGAGATCATCACCCTGACGCCTTCAGCCCTGCCGGGGGCACCCGGGGAAGGACCCCCAACCCGCGGACGGATTCGACGGGATTGCCGCTCCTGGCACAGCAACCGCTGAACTGCCGAACCACGGGCCACGTGACCAGCGCGTGACCAGCAGCGGGCAGAAGCAGTGAGAAACACCTGGATGCAGGCGGAGCCATCCAGGAAGCGAGATCCAGCAATCAGATCACAAAATACCTGGTCAGACGCCCTTCATCGCTCTGTCCGGCCAGAAGTGGCGGCCCCGGTCGTCTCCGTGGTTTTCACGTCTCTGACCTGCGGCGATGTGATCCGAAAACCCTCCCTGTGACCAGCGCGCAAAAAATGCCTCATGGCAGACGCTGATGCAAAGGACCGGCCGCTCTTGGTGTCAACGTGTCAGCCGCCGTAGAGGGTGGGCAGATCGACCAGGAGGAGATCGTCCCGGCGCTCGGCCAGGGCCACCAGATCGGGATAGAAGCCGTGCAGGGAGTACAGGGCCAGCGTGGTGCCAACGGTGTCGTACCCCTGAACTGCGAGCAGGGCACGGATGCGTTCCAGGCGTTCCAGGTCAGCGGTGCCGCGCCGGGCGACGGTCGCCTTGGCCTCGCCCAGCAGCGCGATCCTCGCGCGAGGAGCCTGCGGGCGCTCGCCGGCGGCCAGGGCGATGACATCGACCTCATGGCGCGTGCGGGCCGCCTGGTCGGCGACCTCGGTGGTGCCGACCGGGCCGGGTAGCCCGCCGGGCAGCAGGGTGTGGGCGTAGCGGCGGGTGAAGTCGCGGGCGAGGGCCTCGAAGTGCGGTCCGAGGATCTTGGAGTTGAAGGTCGGGGCGGCCTGCTGCCACACCTGTTCGGCGAAGCCCTGCTCGACGGCGGCAGCCTGCGGGAGAGTGATGAGCTGGTTGAAGCGGATCACTGGGTCGGCGAGCGTGATGACGGGGTGCCTGGAGCGGAGGATGTCCTGTTCCCGCTGGATGTAGCCGGTGGATTCCAGCACGCCGAGGGGGTGAGCGACGGCGTTGCGCGGGCGTTCCAGGGCCGCGCCGATCTTGCTGGGGGTGGTGGCGCCCTGCGCGATGGCGGTGAGGATGTCGTAGTACAGCGTGTGCTGGGTGATCCGCGGGTCCTCGCGCAGCAGGTACTCGGTCTCCGTGCGCGAGTACACGGCCCGCCCCGGGTCCAGCAGCGTCCGGGTGAGCCAGGTGTCGAAGCCGTCGTCCGGATGCGGCCGGGCGGCCACCGGCCGGTAGCCGGGGGCTCCGCCGAGGACCGCGTGCACCTTCAGCGCGGTCAGCGGGTCGTCGATGTGCCAGAAGGCCCGGCTGTCCCGGTAGTCGAAGGGACCCAGCCGGAGATCGACCACGGCGCGTCCGCGCAGCGGCTTGGTCCCGGAGAGCAGTTCGTGCATCACGCTCATCGCCGAGCCGCACAGGATCAGCCGCGGGCCCGGCCCGGCGCCGGGCCCGGCACCCCGCTGGCGTTCGTCGTAGAGCTGTTGCAACAGCCCCGGAATTTCAGGCGAGTGCTGGAGCAGGTACGGCAGTTCGTCGATCACCAGGAGCGGGCGCGACGAACGGGCGCTCACCTCAAGGGCGTTGGACAGGACGTCACGCCAGTCGGTGAGACGCAGACTCCCCGGCCGCAGGCCGGCGTGGGTGGCGACCGCGTCACTGAATCGCTGGATCGCGGGCAGCCGCCCCTCCTCCCGTACCGCTGTGACGTACAGGCCGCCCACCTGCTCGGACAGGGCCTGGAGAAGGAACGACTTCCCATGCCGCCGCCGCCCCGACACGATGCCGAGCCGCATCGCCGGGTCCGGGTCAGCGAGAAAGTCCGCGAGCAGATCCCACTCCCGGTCCCGGTCGACCACGTAGTCCGGCTTGGCCGACAGACTCTTCTCCACTCGCTCTCCTAGATCTCCATCGACGACCGCTACGGAATATGTCTAAGTCTACTTCGACGGAAAGCGTCGTATTGGAATACGACTCCACTCTTCGCGAGTCGAGCCCGGGAGATCCGGCGCGATGCGCGGGCAGATGCGCGACCGCCTCCTCGGCGCGCGCGGCGCAGGTGGGGGCGGAAAGGGCAAGCGCGCTACGGCTGCCCCATCAGGACGATGCCGCTCACCTCGTGCACCCGGCCGGGGTTCACCGGATCCCCGACGGTCACCCGCCAGGTCCCCGGGCCCGGGAGGGTGAGGCGGGTGCTGTAGGAACCGTCGCCGTCACTGCGCAGGGTCCTGCGACCCCCGGGCCGGCCGGTCTCCGCGTCCTCGGCGACGGCGGTCAGGGGGAGCCGGTCGTCGTCGGCGGTCACGGCGATGGGGCAGTCCGCCCCCTCGGCGACGATCTCGGGCAGATCGACGGTCAGCTCCCGGCGGCCGTCCAGGAACTCGCGTGGGTCGCGGGCGGTGAGCAGGGCCTCCACCTGGTTGAGCAGGGCCCGCTCGTTCTGGAGGGCGCCGTGCTTCTGGGCGAAGTAGCGCACGGTGGAGTCGTCGGTCAGCCGGGCCGGGAAGCAGGAGAACCTGGGAACCGTGCCGTCGCCGAGATGGTCGGCGCCGTCCAGTTCGCGCAGGCCGTCGAGGCCGGAGCCGGTGAGACGGGCCGACTGACGGGTGGGCTGGCGGTAACCGCCGAAGACGTGCAGCGGATAGCCGTGGTCGTCGGCCCGGTCCAGTTCCTCGTGCAGCCGCAGGGCGTCGGCCGCCAGGTGGGGGTTCACCCCCGGTATCCGGCGGCCGGCCAGGGAGGTGCGCCCGGTGCCGTCCGCGGCGACCAGGCAGTCCCAGGTCGGCAGGAGCTGGTGCAGGGCGGGCAGGGAGCGCGCGAGCCGGGTGAACGGCTCGGACAGACGGCCCAGCCCCGGTGCCACTCCCCCGTGCAGTGAGGTGAGCGCGTTCACCGAACCCCGGTAGGGCGTGCCGATGGTGACGAGGCCGCGGGCCCGGCGGGCACCGCCCAGGACGTCCAGGTAGTAGCGGGCGATCAGACCGCCCATCGAGTGGGCCACGAACACCGCCTTCGCCGCGGGGTCCCCGGTGCGGGCCCGCCAGGCGTCCAGCGCGGCCGTCACCCGGGCGGCGAGCCGGTGCGCGTTCAGCCGGACCGAGAGCCGCCAGTCGTACGGAAAGGCCAGCAGGTTGCCGTTCTGCGCGCAGACACCCAACCGGCGCTCCAGGAAGGCGAGGAGCGTTCCGTAGCCGTCGATCGCGGAGACACCCGGCAGGATGTGGAGTCCCCTGATCAGGCCGACGGCCTCGACGCCGTCCCCGGGGTCGCCGTCCCCGAGGTCGGGGGGCAGCGCCAGGGAGCGCACCTCGTTCAGCCCGCCCAGCGCGTTCCGCCCGGCGACCGCGAGCGTATGGTTCCAGACCTCGCGCCCGTCCCTGGCCAGTACGCTGCCCATGATGCCGGGCAGGACCACCACGAGATCCGTCACGGGTGCTGTCACAGGAAGCGTCGGCACGGATACGATCCCCCGTTGTTCAATTCACCGTACGATGCCGATGGTTGACGGCACGCCACATGCTACGACCGCGTCCTCGGCCCCGTCCCGTCCCGTCCCGTCCCGTCCGGAGCGTGACCGGGCCCGGCCGGTCGGTGGGTCGGTCGGTGGGTCGGTCGGTCGCGGGGTACGGCGACGGGGGGGACCAGAGTGCGGTGGCACGCATGACCGACAACGGAAGTTTCGTCCTGGTCGGCATGGCCGACTACCAGGACACGAGCTGGCGGCAACTGCGGCACGTACCGGCCAGCGTGGAGCGGCTGTACCGGCTCTTCCGGAGCCTGGGATACCGGCACGAGCTGCCGGAACTGGCCGTCGGCGGCGACCACGCCACCCTCACCCGGCGGCTGCGGGCATGGCCCGGCGGCGGCTCCCGGCTGGTGCTGTACTGGACGGGGCACGGCTGTGTCGACGCGGGTGAGCACTTCCTGATCGCCGCCGACTCCCCCGGCGCCCGGCTCGACGACCTCAGCGCGGTCAGCGCGACGGCGCTGGCCCGGTTCCTCGCCCACCGGGACGTCCAGGAGGTCCTGATCCTGCTCGACTGCTGCGCGAGCGGGGTCGCCGCCTCCCGGGTCGCCGCGGAGATCTGCCGGGTGCTGGACCACACCAGCGCCCCCGGGCCCGAGCGGCGGTTCGCGGTGATCGCCTCGGCCCGCGGCTACGACAGCGCCGAGGACGGGCTGTTCGCCCAGACCCTGGAGCAGGTCGTACGGCACGGCCCCGCGGACCGGCGCTGGACGGAGCACGACGAGACCATCCGCTCCGACGAACTGGCCGGCGCCCTCGCACGGGTCCTGTCCGACCGCGACGGGGCGACCGCCTTCCGCGCCCTCGGCGCCCCCGTCCCGGCGCTGCGCAATCCGCTGCACCCCTCGGCCACGGTCCCGGACGAGGACGTGGAGACCAAGCAACTGCGGCGGCAGCGGGCGGCGGACGTGGACCAGCATCTGGTGCTCTCGGCCCGGGGGATCGAGGTGGGCGAGACCGGCTGGTACTTCTGCGGACGGGAGCGTCTGCTGCGGCGGATCATCGGCTGGCTGGAGCACGCCGATCGCGGGCTGTTCGCGGTGACCGGATCACCCGGCACGGGCAAGTCCGCGCTGCTGGGCCGGATCGCCACCCTGTCGGTCCCCGCGCTGCGGGCGGTCGCCGAGGAGGAGGGCGCGCTCAACGACACCCCCAACTCGGCCCTGCCCCCGCTCGGTTCGGTGGATCTTGCCCTGTCGTGCCGGAACAAGACGCTGGACGACTGTCTGCGGGCCGTCGCTGTCGCCCTGGACCTGCCCTCGGGCGACGGTGGCTGGCTGACGGCCTCGCAGGTGGTGCGGCAGGTCGGCGAACGCGGCCGGCGGGTCGCGATCGTCGTCGACGGGCTGGACGAGGCGAAGGCGGCCGAGGCGGTGCCGATCGCGGCCGACCTGCTGCGCCCGCTCGCCCGGCTCCCCGGTATCCGCGTCCTGGTCGGGACCCGCCCGCACCGGGCCACCGGCGGCACCGCGGCCACCACGCACACCGGCCCGCTGCTCCAGGCGCTCGCGCCCGACGAGACGGCGGTGCTCGACGACGAGCCGGGTACCCGCGACGACCTCACCGCCTACGCGCGGCGGCGGCTGCTCGGCGCCGAGCACTCCCCGCTGCGCGGCCGGGAGGCACTGGCCCGGGACTGGGCGCGGCGCATCGCCGACGCCAGTGACGGGATCTTCCTCTACGCCCGCGTCGCCACCCGGGCCGTGCTGGGTGCGCTGGCGCGGTCCGGTGCCCCGGACGGGCGGCCCGACCTGGACCGGCTGCTGCTCGGCAGCATGACGGCCGTCCTGGACGAGGAGTTCGGGCGCTCTCCCGAGCCGGAGCGGCTGCGCGATCTGCTGCGCCCGCTGGCCTGGGCGGAGGGCGCCGGTCTGCCGCGCCGGGACCTCTGGCCGGTACTGGCCGGGGCACTGTCCGGCCGGGCGGTCCACTACGGGGACGAGGACATCGCCTGGGTGCTGGAGCACGCCGGGTTCCACATCGTGGAGTCCGGCGAGTCGGGCCAGACCGTGTACCGGCTCTACCACCAGACGCTCATCGACCACTTCCGGGGCACCTCGCCGTGGGACGCGCACGCCCGGATCACCCGGGCGCTGCTGTCGGTGCTGCCCGGCCGGGGACCCGCCGCCTGGCGGTCCGCGCCGCCCTATCTGTGCAGGCACCTCCCCGCGCACGCGCTCGCCGCGGGCCTGCTGCCCGAGGTGATGCGCGACCTCGGCTTCCTCATCAGCGCCGACCCGACCCGTACCGCCGCGGCCGTACGGGCCCTGGATGTGCGGTTCACGCTGCCGGTGGCCCGGCTGTATCTGCGGGCGGCGCACCGGCTGCCCGCGCTGTCGCCGCGGGAGCGGCTGCGTGCCCTGCTGATGTCGGCGACGTTCGACGAGCCCACGCTGACCCCCTGGTTCCGGGGCCACGCCACCGTCCATGTGGCCCTGGAGGCCGCCTCGACGGCCCCGGACGACTTCAGCGTCGTCCTGCACGGGCACTCGGGTCCGGTGCTCGCCCTGACGGTCCTCGACGCGGGCGGTGGGCGGGAGCTGGTCGCCTCGGCGGGCGGCGACGGAACCGTCCGGCTGTGGGAGCCGGACACCGGGGAGACCCGGATGGTGCTGACCGGTCCGGGAGCGGCGGTGACCGCGCTGACCCGGCTCACCGACACCGGGGGACGGCGGCTGCTGGTGGGGGCGGCCGGGCGTGAGCTGCATGTGTGGGACCTCGACAGCGGCGCCGTGGTCACCGTGCTGCACGGCCACACGGACACGGTGCTCTGCCTCGCCGCCGTCGGCGGTACGGGTGGCGGCCCTCTGCTGGTCTCCGCGGGCGAGGACCGCTCGATACGGCTGTGGCGCACCGACGACTGGAGCGCGACCGTCCTCACGGGCCATATCGGCCGGGTCACCGCGCTGGCCCCGGTGGTCCTGCCCGACGGGCGCCGGCTGCTGCTGTCGACCGGTGCCGACTGCGCGGTACGGCGCTGGGACCTGGAGGGGCCGAGCGGGGCGGAGGCCGCCGGGGTGCTGCGGGGGCACACCGGGACGGTCTACGCGCTCGCCTCCTTCGGGGCGCCGGAGGAGGGCACGTTCGCGGCGTCCGGCGGGGACGACGGCACGGTGCGGGTGTGGGACGTGGAGCGGCTCGCCCTGCGGCGGGTGATCCCCGGGAAGGTGCGGGGGGTGCGGGCGCTGTCCCCGTTCTCCGGGCGGGACGGGCGCACCCTGCTCGCGGTCGCGGGCCACGGCTCACGGATCACCGTCGTCGATCCGCTCACCGGCTCCCTGCGGCGGACGCTGACGAACCGTATGTCGGCGCTCCCGGAGGAGTTCGGCTCCCGGGCGGCCACCGGGGCGCAGGTGGTGCCGGTGGTGCCGGTGGACTGGCACGGACCGTCCTCGCGCACGCGAGGGCCGCGCAGGATCCCGGGCGGGTCGTACGCACTGGCCCCGCTGCGCTCCGGCCGGGGCGGGGAGCTGTTCGCCTCCGCCGGATGGGACGGCGCGGTGCGCCTGTGGTCCCCCGGCGGCGACGGCCCCACCGCACGACCGGACTACGACGACCGCCGGGCCCGCCGGATCACGGCCCTCCCGCAGCCGCTGGGCGGCCCGCGGCCCTGGGCACTGGCCGTGGCGGGGGCCGCGGGCGGCGCGTGGCTGACCGACGCGCGGGGGCGGACCCGGGCCCGGCTGTGGCCCGACCGGATCCGGGTCGGCCACCTCGCCGCGCTGATGCTGCCGGACGGACGGCCGGTTGTCGTGCTGGTGGAGCACGAGCGGCATCGGCTGCACCTGGTCGACATCGAGACCCGGGAGGAGATCACGACCGGTGAGAGCGTGGCCGCCCTGCGCCGGCTCGACGGGCCGGTGGCCTCGCTCAGGACCGACGCGGCACCCGGCTGGATGACGGCCCTGGTGGTGAACTACGACGAGGGCGCCCCCGGCACCCTGCTGTGGCTGCCCGGGGACCGGACCCAGGTCCTCAGTGGTCCGTGGGAGGGTCCGGAGGCGACGGCGGTGCCCTGCCTCGGCCCGAGGGCGGAGGCGCTGGTGGGCGCGGTCGCCGAGGACCGGACGATCCTGCGGTACGGCCCGAAGGACGGCTGGGAGGAGGGCGTGGCCCGGACGTCGAGTGCCCCGGCGGCCGGGGTGCCGCCGGTGTCCGTGCGCACCCCCACCGGACGCTGGTGGCTCGCGGTGCCGGTGCGGGGCGCGGGCCGCTCGGGACTGGAACTCCACGATCTGCGCGGCGCCGACGACGCGGACTCCGGCCGCGAACTCCGGCACGACGGAACCGCCCTGACCCATCTGGCCCGGCTCTCCCGCACCGGCCAGGACCTGATCGTCGGCGCCTGCTCGGACGACACGCTGCGCGTCTGGAACCCGGCCCGCCCCGACCGGGACCCGATCACGGTCCCCCTGCCGGGGGCGGTCACCGACCTGACCACCGCCTCCGGCGACCTCGTCCATGTGCTGCTCGACGACCACTGGTTCGCCCTGCGGCTGACGAACCCGGGCACGCCGGTTTCCTCCACCCCCCCTCTTTTGCTCCTGTGACGTTTTCCACCCCGGCCGACGCTGTGTGAGTGTGCCCTGCGGGGCCGCTGGGGTCCTTGAGACAATGCCCGGCATCGGAGATGCACCGCATTGGAGATGGACCACATCGGAGATGCACCGCATCGCGGAACCGAATCCGAATCCGACCGAACCTAGGGGTGGGGTAGTTGAGTCCTCGCAGAAGCCACGCGTACCAGCCGCTGAGTCTGAAGCGGCGGGCCTGGCTGACGATCGGCGCGGTCGTGCTGGGCGGCGCGGGAGCGGTGACCTACGCGGTCGCCGACCAGTCCGCCGACCCCGCCGACGGCAAGGGCGGCACCCGCAAACCCGCCATCCACACCCTGAGGCTCAGCGACGAGGGCGGGGGCCGCAAGGGGCTGGAGCGCCGCGCCACCCAGCGGTTCAGCGCCGTCCAGCTCACCTGGAACGACCCGGACGCCCAGGCCAAGGGCACCCCCGAGGTCCGCACCCGGGACGCCGGATCCGGCACCTGGTCGGCGTGGCAGAAGCTGGAGAAGGAGCCGAACCAGTCCGAGGGCGCCGAGCGCGAGCGGGCGGGGGTGCGCGGCGGCACCGAGGCCCTGTGGACCGGCGACGCCAATGGCGTCGAGGTCCGGCTGGTCCGCGCCGACGGCACCGAGGCCCCCGGCCAGCCCTCGGGGATGGACGTCAAGCTCCTCGACCCGGGCGCGGTCCCCACCGACCCGTCCGCCACCCTGGAACCGGCCGCGTTCACGGCGGAGACGGGCTCCCCCGAACCGTCGGAGACCATCACCCCGTCGGAGGCCACCACCCCGACCGAGGCGACCACGCCGACGGAATCGGCCACGACCACACCGACGGAGACGAACTCTCCGACGGCCACGGCCACTCCCCCGGAGCTGACCCCCACCCCCACCCCGACGCCCACCCCGACACCCACCGTCCCCGCCCCCCGCCCCTCCACCGTCGCCAAACCCCCCGTCATCTCCCAGGCCGAGTGGGGCGCCTCGACCGCCTACGACGGCACGCCGAGCTATGGCACCGACATCAAGGCCGCCGTCGTCCACCACACCGGTATGACCCCCGACAACGCCCTCTCCTGCGCCGACTCCCGGGCGTACATGCGCACCCTCCAGCAGAGCCACTTCGCCCGCGGCTACTACGACCTCGGCTACAACTTCGTCGTCGACAAGTGCGGCCAGATCTTCGAGGGCCGCAGCGGCGGCATGGACCTGCCGGTCACCGGCGCGCACAACGTCGGCTTCAACACCAACACCCTCGGCATCTCCTACATCGGCAACTACGAGACGGCCAAGCCCAGTCGGGCCGCGCTGGACGCCATCGCGCGGATCGTGGCCTGGAAGTTCGGGATGTACGGCATCGACCCGACCAGCAAGGTCACCCTGACCTCGGGCGTCGACAAGGGCGTGGACGGCAACAAGATCGCCAAGGGCGCCTCGGTCACCCTGCCCCGCGTCTTCGGGCACCGGGACACCAACGCCACCCTCTGCCCCGGCCTCAACCTCTACCCCAAGCTCTCCCTCATCGCCCAGCTCGCCAGGACACCGGGCATCTCGCACGCCCTGCCGACCTCCGACCTCCAGCGGGACGGCACCGCCGATCTCGCCGTCGGCACCCCGAAGGCCAACCGGGTGACCGTGGTCCCGGGCAGCACCGGCGGCCCGGTCCCGGCCCAGCGCACCGGCCTCACCCAGAACAGCCCCGGTGTCCCCGACAGCTCCGAGTCCGGCGACGCCTTCGGCACCGCCACCGCCTGGGGCGATGTCAACGGCGACGGCCACGCCGACCTCGCGATCGGCGCCCCCGGCGAGGACGACAGCGCCGGGACCGCCGACCGCGGCCAGGTCACCGTGCTGTACGGGCCGGGGCTGAAGACCGGTACCGCCTTCACCACCACCGGCAGTGTCACCGCCAAGGGCGCCCGGCTGGGCTCCGCGGTCGCGGTGGGCGACTTCAACGCCGACGGCCGCGCCGATGTCTTCGCGGCCGGCACCGGCCGGGGCGGCTCCTGGCACGTCCGGCTCACCGGCGGCGCCTCCACCTCCGGCCGGATCACCACCGCGACCGGTTCCGTCGCCCATCTGGACACCGCCACCGGCGACTTCAACCGGGACGGCTACCAGGACGTGGCCCTCAACTACCGGGACGCCGGGGGCATCGGCCGGGTCGCCCGGTTCGCCGGCTCCAAGAACGGACTGACCCTCGCCGGGGTCCTCTCGGTCCGCGGCGGGCGCGCGGTCGCCGCCGGCGACATCGACCTCAACGGCTACGACGACCTCGTCATCGGCCAGCCGGTCACCGCCGAGTCGGGCGCGCGCACCGGCGGCCAGATCACCATGCTCTTCGGCACCGCGAGCGGGTTCACCACCACCGGGATGCGGGTCATCCACCAGGACACCGCCGGAGTGCCCGGCGCCGGGGAGGCGGGCGACGCCTTCGGCAGCTCGGTCTCCGTCGGCGACTTCAACGCCGACGGTCTCGCCGACGCCCTGGTCGGCGCGCCGGGCGAGGATCTGACCCGGGACAAGGTGAACCGGGCCGACGCGGGCGCGGTGACCCTGCTCAAGGGCACCTCCACCGGCCTCACCGGCACCGGCTCCACCCTGATCTCCCAGGACACCTCAAGCGTGCCGGGCTCCACCGAGAGCGGCGACCGGCTGGGCTCGGCGGTGTCACTGGCCGATCTGTCGGGGTACGGCCGCGCCGATCTCGCCCTCGGCGCGGACGGCGAGGACGCCACCGACGGCATCGTCCTCCATCTGCCGAGCACCGCGAGCGGCGGCATCGGCTACTCCCGGGCCGCGCTCTACAGCAAGTCGACGCTGGGCACCCCGACGGACGGGCGGCTGGGGCAGGTCCTCACGCCGTAGGGCGGGTTGTGGGGGTGACGGGGGGTCATGACCCGACGGGAGGGTCATGACCGTCCGGCGTAAGGGCAGCCCGTTCGAGTCAGGGCAGCCCGGCCGGATCAGGATTGCCCGGTCGGGTCAGGAGCGCCCGGTCGTCGCGTCCCGGCACAGCAGCCGCAGGGAGCCGTCTCCCTCGAAGCAGCGCCGGGCCTCGCCGACCGGGTCCCAGAGCCGCCCGTCCGGCGTCCGGACCCAGTGGTCGCCGCCGCTCGCCCACCATTCCGCGCCGGTCTGACGCACGATCACCTCCCCGGCGTACGCGCCGAGTCCGCGCAGCACCTGCTCGGCGGCGGCGGGCGGGGTGGCCTCCCGGCGCAGTTCGGCGATCAGCCGGTCCGCGCTCCACAGCGACTGCGCCGAGTAGTCCAGGCGCAGCCGGGCGCCCTCCCGCAGGGCGGACACGATATCGGCGGCCCACCGTACGGGCCTGGCGGCGGCGGAGGGCCGGGCCGCCGCCGTACGGTCGGGTCCGTCGCCCGGGGTCTCACTCATCGCACTCGTCACATGGAGAAGAGCGCTGCGGCCAGGTATTTCGTCACAGTGATCATGGAGCGGGGCAGCGGCGGACAGCCCGCGACCCGGGCCCGGCGGGCGTCACCCGTGCCGGGCCCGCCGGGACACCACCGCGCGCAGCACCCGCCGTCCCTCGGTGGACACCTCGTGCGCCCGGCGCAGCCCGCCCCCGCCGTGCTCGCCGAGGAGTTCCAGCACGGTGATCTGGCGGCGCAACTCGGCGGCGACCAGCGGGGCGAGGGCCTCCGTACCGTCGTCGGGGCGGGGCTCGGCCGGGTCGAGCAGCCGGTGGATCCGCAGGGCGGCCACCGAGCAGCCGTCGGCCCAGACGCGGGCCTCGGCGGCGGAGCGCACCGCCGGGGCGGCGGCCAGCATCCGGCGCACCAGCAGCGCGGCCTCGTCCTCGGCGGCTCCGTCGTCCATCACCTCGGCGGCGCCGAGCCGGGCGCGGACGGTGTCCAGTAGCGTGCCCCAGGCGCTCGCGTCTCCGTCGTCGGCGAGGTTGGCCCACAGCGGGCGCAGCACCTCGTCGTCCCCGCCGAGCAGCGGTACGCAACGGTCCAGACAGGCCAGCCCGCTGACGGCGAGTCCGCGTTCGTCGGCCTGAGCGATCAGCTCCACCAGGCTCATCCACGCCTCCGGGTCCGGGGCACCGCGCCTCGCGGAACCCGCTCTTCCCCCACTGCGTGTACTGCGTGCGACCGGGGCACGGTGTCACACACGAGGTCACATCGGCCCGGCCGCCGCGGGACTCCCGCAGGGGGACGGCCACAGTGGTACGGCGGCCACAGTGGGACGGTTATAGCGGGACGACCCCGAGCCGGTCGAGCAGTTGGAAGAACAACTTCTCCGCCCCACCGGAACCGACCCTGCCGGAACCGTCCCCACCGGACGCGTCCCCGCCGCCCTCCGCCTCCTCCCCGGCATCCGCCGTGAACACCTCCACCAACTCCTCCGCCCCCACCCCGTGCCCCGCCTCCGCCGCCCAGGCCACCGCCCGCTCGGCGGCGTCGCGCGGCTCCAGGAAGTAGTCCTCCAGCGTGAGGCCCTCCGCCTCCGCTCCGAGGTACCCGGCCATCGCCGACCGCACCAGGCAACTGCTCCACGCCCCGCTCTCCGGCGCCGCCGCCTCCACCACCACACAGGCGCTGTCCATGACGTACCCGAACAGCGCGGGCGCCCCGCTCTCCAGGGCGAGGGCGTTCATGCTGCCGACCTCGCCGTCCCCGCCCGGGTACTCCCACACCTGCCAGCCGCCCGGCGCCGAGGCCCGCGGCTCCAGCCCTGGTACCCCCGCCAGCGCCCCGTACTCCCCCAGCGGCCGGTCACCGCGCCCCACGACGAAGTACCCCCAGTAGCCCATGACACCGATTCCCCGTTCCCGCCTCGGCCGCGCGCACTTCGCGCGCTTCGTACGCGTACGGGTCCATCTCAGCCCAGCGACCCACGCGCCCGCAGCGGATCGGACCAATCGGGGCGGGGTGGGGGGTGCGGCGCAGGGGGGTCGGCAGAGGGGGGCGGCACAGGGGGGTCGGCAGAGGGGGCGCGGGGCGGGGCCCGGCCCGGCGGGGGGCGGCTCGGCAGGGGGGCGGTCCGGCGGGGGAGGCGGCCCGGCGGGGGCCCGGCACGGGAGGGGGCGGCCCGGCAGGGGAGGCGGCCCAGCGGGGGGCGCAGCCCCGGGTGGGCCCGGCACGGGACGGTCCGGCACGACACGGCGGGGGGCGGCGGCCTGGCGGAGGGCGGCCCCCGGGGGCTGGGGGGCGGCCCGGCAGGGGGGAGACCCAGCGGGGGGGGCGCAGCCCCAGGGTGGACCCGGCACGGGAGCGCCCGGCGCGGGAGGGAGGCGGCGGCCCGGCGGAGAGCGACCCGGGGGGGCGGCCCGGCAGGGGGGCCCGGCAGGGGGCCCGGCAGGGGGAGGCCGCCCGGCAGGGGCGGCGCAAACCCCGGGAGGGCCCCGCACGGGACGGCCCCGGCGCAGGCCGCGCTCACCCCGGAAGCAGCTCAGCGCAAGCGATCCGCCAGGGAACGGAACTCCCCCCACGACAACTCCGGCCGCTCCGGATCCCACAGCTTCTGCACGGTCGCCCGCAGCGGCATCCGGATCCCGGCCGCCACCTGGTCCTGGGTCTGGGCGTTCGCGAGGTCGCACCACACCGCGAACGACCCGCCCGCTATCCGGTCCTCGTAGCGGGCCGCGACCGCCCCGGTGCCGCGCAGCACCCGCGGGCTCCACTGCTCGTAGATCCGCTGCCCGGTCGGGTAGACGAAGGTCTGCGGCTCGCCGAGGACGTAGTAGAGGAACTCGTCGTTGTAGTTGATCAGCGTCCGTCCGGCGCGCAGATACTCCACCGGCTCGCGGGCGCCGATCTCCTTGCCGGTCCAGTAGGCGACGACGATGTCGTCGTCCGGGGTGACGGCGGGGTCCCCGGAGAGCCGGTAGAAGCCGTCGTTCCAGGCGCGCGGGGTGCGGTCGTGGGCGCGGACGGTGGCGGCGCGGTCGTTGAGCCAGCCCGTGGCGAGGTCGGCGACCGTACCGCCGGGGCCGTACTCCGCGCGGGCCGCCGCGGCCAGCCCCGGGTAGGACGCCTCCGGGTCGGCGACGGCCAGCGCCCGGTACTCGTCCCCGCCCAGATGCCACTCGGCGCCCGGGAACAGCCCGGCGTACTCGGTCAGCAGCTCGTCCACCAGGTCGGCCGCGGCCGGATCGGCGATGTTCACCGCGCCCCGCGCCACGGCCCCGTTCGCGTTGCGCAGTTGGAGGTCGGGGTGCGCGGCGAGGACCGCGCCGAGATGGCCGGGCGAGTCGATCTCCGGGACGACGGTGATGTGGCGGCTCGCGGCCAGCGCGACGATCCTGCGCACCTGGGCCTTGCTGAGGTGGTCCCTGGAGACGATCTCGGGGTGGGTGTCCGAGGCGATCCGGAAGCCCTGGTCGTCGGAGAAGTGCAGCCCCAGCTCGTTGAACTTGAGATCGCCCAGCTCCCGCACCCGGTCCTCGATCCAGTCCGCGGTGAACGGCTTGCGGGCGATGTCCAGCATGAACCCCCGCCGCTCCTTGGCCGGCCCGTCCCGCACCACCCCCTCCGGCGCCGCACCACCCCCCGCGACCTCCTGCTTCAGCGTCCGCGTCCCGTAGAACACCCCCGCCTCCCCCGGCCCGCTGATCACCACCCGCCCCCCGCCGACGGTCATGGCGTACGACTCCGGATCCGCCCCCCGGGCCCCGCCCAGCGCCAGCCGTACGTCCCCGGCGACGCTGTCCGCCCGCTCCCCCGCGTAGGTGAGCCCCAGCTCCCCGGCGAGCAGCCGGCCCTCGTCGGCCAGCGCGGGGTCGTCCACCACGACCCGGTGGGCGGGGGCGGGGCGCCAGCCGGGGCCACGGGCCGGGGTGTGCTCCCGGACGGCGGGTATGGTCCGGGGCGGCTGAGACAGCGGATGAGAAGGGCTGGGGGTGGGGGTGACCCGCGCGGAGACCTCCGTACCGGTGCGGTCTCCGGTGCCGTCGCCGGTGCCGCCGCCCGGGGCGTCGCCGCCTTTGGTGGCCCACAGGCCGAGTCCGACGCCGAGGACCACCACGGCAGCGGCGATCAGCAGCGCCCCGCGCCGCACGATCCGCTGGTCCGCCTCGGCCGGGGCCGGGCGCCGGTGCTCGCCCACATCGTCAACCTAACGCCGACGTGTCCACCGCACGTTCCGAAACTCTCCCGTCCGAGTGAAATTCGGATAACCGACGGACAGGGATGACCACACTCGATAGCGTGGCGGCACTTCTTTCACACCGTTCGCACCCGCACCGCCAACCTCTCCTCTCCACCTCTCCTCTTCTCTTCCCCTCCTCGACGTGAATCGCCTACTTCCCGAGCAGACCCGCACCCCCGTGGCCCCCGCGCCCCCGGCGCCCGCCGCCCTCCGGTGCTTCAACGACACCCCGCCCGCCGTGGCCCACCGCGCCCTGCTGGAGTGCCTCCGCAGCCCCCGCTGGGCCGAGCGCCTCGCCGCCCACCGCCCCTACCCCGACATCGACGCCCTCCTCGCCGCGTCCGACGAGGCCGCCTACGACCTCACCCCGGCCCAACTGGCCGAGGCGCTGGCGGGCGAGTCGCTGCCGGACCTGCCCGACGGCACCTACTCCGCCGCCCACACCGCCCTGAGCGCGGCCCACGCCGCCTACGAGGCGAACTTCGGTCATGTATTCGTCGTCTGCCTGGACCATGTCCCCCCGGCCGAGGCCCTGGACCATCTCCTCGCGGCCATCCGGTCACGATTGACGAACGATCCCGAGGACGAACGCGTCACCGCCGCCGAGGAACTCCGCCGACTGACCAGGGGACGGCTGATCCGCCGCCTCCGGGGCGACACCCCGGGCGGCGACGCCCTCAGGGGCGCGGGGAACTGCGCGAACGACCACCACGCGCCCGCACCCGGCCTCCCGGGGAACACACCGCCCCATTAGCCGCACTTCCCCCATCCGCGTGCCACTTCGATCACAGAGCCACACCCCCGCTCAGCGCGGAGCGCAACCGTGGATACCATGCTGAGGGCCGGTGGACCGTACCCGGCCGGGCCCCACCGACAGCACAAGCCGGCGCGGCCCCAATCCCCGCTCCCGGAGGAACTTCCGTGCCGGCTGGAACGCTGTACCGCGGCCGGGAAGGAATGTGGTCCTGGGTGGCTCATCGAGTCACCGGCGTCCTCATTTTCTTCTTCCTGTTCGTACACGTGCTGGACACCGCTCTCGTGCGTGTCTCCCCCGAGGCCTACGACGACGTCGTGGCCACGTACAAGACGCCGATCGTCGCCGTGCTGGAGTACGGCCTCGTCGCCGCCATCCTGTTCCACGCGCTCAACGGCCTGCGTGTCATCGCCGTCGACTTCTGGTCGAAGGGCGCGCGCTATCAGAAGCAGATGCTCTGGACGGTCGTAGGCATCTGGGTGGTGCTGATGCTCGGGGCGATCTACCCCGTCCTCGGCCACGCCGCTCGTGAAGTGTTCGGGAGCTGACGCGTATGTCCACGACTGAGAAGACCGCCTCCGGGATCGGCCCCGTCGAGAGCGCGCCCGTCTACACGGTCGACAACCCCGCCCCGCTGATCGAGCCGCCGCGCCAGCGCACCAAGAAGACCCCGCGCTCCACGCGCGGCAACTTCGAGATGGCGGCCTGGCTGTTCATGCGGCTGTCCGGCGTCGTGCTGGTCGTCCTGGTCATCGGCCATCTGCTGATCCAGCTCGTGCTGGACGGCGGTGTCTCCAAGATCGGCTTCGCCTTTGTGGCGGGCCGCTGGGCGTCCCCGTTCTGGCAGGTCTGGGATCTGCTGATGCTGTGGCTGGCGATGCTGCACGGCACCAACGGTCTGCGCGTGGTCATCAACGACTACGCGGAGCGGGCGGGCACCCGGCTGTGGCTGAAGGGCCTGCTGTACACCGCCACGGTGTTCACCATCCTGCTGGGCACGCTGGTGATCTTCACCTTCGACCCGAACATCCGCTAGGCACGGGGTTACGAGACTCATGAAGATCCACAAGTACGACACCGTCATCGTCGGCGCCGGTGGCGCGGGCATGCGCGCCGCCATCGAGTCGACGAAGCGCAGCCGCACCGCCGTGCTGACCAAGCTCTACCCCACCCGCTCCCACACGGGCGCCGCGCAGGGCGGTATGGCCGCCGCGCTGGCCAATGTGGAGGAGGACAACTGGGAGTGGCACACCTTCGACACGGTCAAGGGCGGTGACTACCTGGTCGACCAGGACGCCGCCGAGATCCTGGCGAAGGAGGCCATCGACGCCGTCCTCGACCTGGAGAAGATGGGCCTGCCGTTCAACCGGACCCCGAACGGCACCATCGACCAGCGGCGCTTCGGCGGGCACTCCCGCAACCACGGCGAGGCCCCGGTCCGCCGCTCCTGTTACGCGGCCGACCGCACCGGCCACATGATCCTCCAGACGCTGTACCAGAACTGCGTCAAGGAGGGCGTGGAGTTCTTCAACGAGTTCTATGTCCTGGACCAGCTCATCACCGAGGTCGACGGCGTCAAGAAGTCCTCCGGTGTGGTCGCCTACGAGCTGGCCACCGGCGAGATCCACATCTTCCAGGCGAAGGCCGTGATCTACGCCTCCGGCGGCACCGGCAAGTTCTTCAAGGTGACGTCGAACGCGCACACCCTGACCGGTGACGGCCAGGCGGCCGTGTACCGGCGCGGGCTGCCGCTGGAGGACATGGAGTTCTTCCAGTTCCACCCGACCGGTATCTGGCGCATGGGCATCCTGCTCACCGAGGGCGCCCGCGGTGAGGGCGGCATCCTGCGCAACAAGGACGGCGAGCGCTTCATGGAGAAGTACGCGCCGGTGATGAAGGACCTGGCGTCGCGCGATGTCGTCTCCCGGTCCATCTACACGGAGATCCGGGAGGGCCGCGGCTGCGGTCCCGAGGGCGACCACGTCTACCTGGACCTCACCCACCTCCCGCCGGAGCAGCTCGACGCCAAGCTCCCGGACATCACCGAGTTCGCCCGCACCTATCTGGGCATCGAGCCGTACACCGACCCGATCCCGATCCAGCCCACCGCGCACTACGCGATGGGCGGCATCCCCACCAACGTCGAGGGTGAGGTCCTGTCGGACAACACCACCGTCGTCCCGGGTCTGTACGCGGCCGGCGAGGTCGCCTGTGTCTCCGTGCACGGCGCGAACCGGCTCGGCACCAACTCGCTCCTGGACATCAATGTGTTCGGGCGCCGGGCGGGTATCGCGGCGGCGGAGTACAGCCAGGGCGCCGAGTTCGTGGAGCTGCCCGAGGATCCCGAGGCGTTCGTGGTCGAGCAGATCGAGCAGCTCCGTGCCTCGACCGGCAGCGAGCGGGTGGCGGAGCTGCGCCGGGAACTCCAGGAGACCATGGACGCCAACGTCATGGTGTTCCGTACCGAGCAGACCATCAAGACGGCCGTCGAGAAGATCGCGGAGTTGCGCGAGCGCTACCGCAATGTCTCGATCCAGGACAAGGGCAAGCGGTTCAACACGGACCTGCTGGAGGCCATCGAGCTGGGCAATCTGCTGGAGCTGGCCGAGGTCATGGCCGTCTCCGCGCTGGCCCGCAAGGAGTCCCGCGGCGGTCACTACCGCGAGGACTACCCCAACCGCGACGACATCAACTTCATGCGCCACACCATGGCGTACCGCGAGGTCGGCGCCGACGGCAGCGAGACCGTCCGGCTCGACTACAAGCCGGTCGTGCAGACCCGCTACCAGCCGATGGAGCGTAAGTACTGATGGCAACCCCCGTTCTGGACAAGGTGGAGGCGGAGGCCGCGGCGTCCCCGTACATCACGGTGACCTTCCGTGTCCGCCGCTTCAACCCCGAGGTCTCGGCCGACGCGGTCTGGGAAGACTTCCAGTTGGAGATCGACCCCAAGGAGCGGGTCCTCGACGGTCTGCACAAGATCAAGTGGGACATCGACGGGACGCTGACCTTCCGCCGCTCCTGCGCGCACGGCATCTGCGGTTCCGACGCCATGCGGATCAACGGCAAGAACCGGCTGGCCTGCAAGACCCTGATCAAGGACATCAACCCGGACAAGCCGATCACGGTCGAGCCCATCAAGGGCCTCACGGTCCTGAAGGACCTGGTCGTGGACATGGAGCCGTTCTTCCAGGCGTACCGGGACGTGATGCCGTTCCTGATCACCAAGGAGACCAACGAGCCGACGCGCGAGCGGCTCCAGTCCGCCGCGGACCGCGAGCGGTTCGACGACACCACCAAGTGCATTCTGTGCGCGGCCTGCACCTCCTCCTGCCCGGTGTTCTGGAACGACGGCCAGTACTTCGGCCCGGCCGCCATCGTCAACGCCCACCGCTTCATCTTCGACTCGCGCGACGAGGCCGGTGAGCAGCGGCTGGAGATCCTCAACGACCGCGATGGCGTGTGGCGCTGCCGGACCACCTTCAACTGCACGGACGCCTGCCCGCGCGGTATCGAGGTGACGAAGGCCATCGCCGAGGTGAAGAAGGCGCTGATCACCCGGCGGTTCTGAGCACCAACGGGCGGTTCTGGGGTTCCGTCCCTCCCGGTCGTTCCCGGGCCCCGTCTCCTGGTGAGGCGGGGCCCTCGGGTTTCCCCGGGCCGGGCGGGCGCCGTCGGTTCCTACAACTGGCTGAGGATCGTCGGATCGGTGATCTCCGTGTCGGCGGCGAGCATCGTCGCCTTGCTGAGGATCACGGCGAGCAGCCGGTCCCCCTCGAAGGGCAGATAGCCGGAGTCGGGGGTGGCCGCGGCGCTCTTGGGGACGATGCACAGATACTGGTCGTGCGGGGTCATCAGGATGTTCCCCGAACCGAGGTGGATCTTGTACGTGTGGCGCTCGCCCTTGACGTGCAGGAAGCGGCCCTCGATATGGCAGCGGTCGGCTATCGCGAGCCGGGGCACCAGCCGCTCCAGCAGGGCCCGGCGGGTCTCGGCGCTCTGGTTCAGCTCCCCGAAGCCGTACGACCTCCAGTACTCGCGGTAGCGGCCCTCGGGGCCGCCGTCCTGCCAGGTCGGGTCGTTGCCGACGCTGGCGACGCCGACGAACAGGTCCACGTCCCGCAGGATCTCGGAGAGGACCAGGGGCGGTATCGCGCTCAGCGGCAGCGCCTCGACCGGGGCCGCCCGCCGGGGCCGCCACATCCGGTACTCGCCGCCGCAGCAGTGCGCCGAGTTCTGCGGGGCGTCGATCGGGTAGAAGCGGACCTGGTCGGTGCGCAGGCGCAGGAAGCTGCCGGATTCGGTGGTGTCGACGCCGTACTCCGTGCCGTCGCCGCCGATCCAGTACTCCGCGCGCAGGCCCCACCGGGGCAGGTCCCGGGTGGCAGGCGGGGCCTCGTCGTCCACGCAGAGGCGGAGCTTGTTGCGCCAGCCGCGGACCGCGGCGAGGGAGTGGAACTGGTGCTGGCGCAGGATGTGCGCGGCGAACCGGTTGGAGTAGGTGCCGGTGGCGCGCTCGGCGTCGGTGAGGAGGTACACCTCGCGGTGGGCCTGCTTGAACGGCTGGGTGATGGCGTGCCGCTCCAGCCAGTCGCGCCAGGCGACGATGGTGGCGGGCTCGGCACCGGCCGGGTGCCAGATGCCGACCTCGCGGCCCTCGGTGACGGGGGTGTCGGCGAGGGTGCGCAGCTCGCCGTCCGCGTATCCGACGGTGGTGCCGTCGACGGTCCAGAGCAGACGGCGGGCCAGGGTGCCGACCAGCGGGTGGTCGAGGTAGCGCTCGCGCCAGGCGGTGAAGGACCAGGTGCGGCGGGCGAGGAACTGGCGGTCCAGGCGCTCGCTCTGGGCGGAGAGCATCTTGTCGATGTCCTTGACCGCCGCCTTCAGCTCCTTCAGCTCTTCGGCATGGTCGCGCCGGACGGCCGCGGGGATGCCCTTGACGGTCTTCCCGGCGGCGTTTCGCCAGGTCAGCACGGCCTTGGTGCCCTGCACGGACAGCAGGGCGGTGGCCTCTCCGAGGTGGTGCTCGGCGCGGCCGACGTCCGTCAGGCCGTAGCCCGGGACCGCCAGTTCCTCGATCTCCTCGCGGCTGAGGCCGAGCGCCTGGGCCCGGGTGTCCAGGGCGGCGTCGACCAGCTTGAGGGTGCCCTTGTAGGTGACCCGGGTGGCGAGGCGGGCCAGCTCGGCGAGGGCGGACTCGTGCTCGATCCGGGCGAGGGCGCCCACGGCGGCGTTGGCCACCTTGGGGTTGACCGGGCCGGTGCCGGGGACGCGGCGCAGGGAGGTCTCGGTGAGGGAGCCGAGGGTGCGGGCGGTGGCGGGGGTTTGGGGAGCGGAGGTTTCGGGGGCTGGGGTTTGGGTGCCCGGGGTTCCAAGGGCGGGGGTTCCGGGGGCGGGGGCCGTGTCCGTGCCCGCCTGCCGACCCGCCTCCGGGGTGGTGGCCGGCAGGAAGGACAGCAGCCAGATCAGGCCCCGCAGGGCCGTCGCGTTGTACGGGTCGAAGAGGGCGTTGGGGTCACCGCCGTACGTCGCGGCCAGCAGCGGGACCGTACGGGGGCGGCCCACCAGGCGGAGCCAGTCCAGCACCCGGCCGCGTACCGCGTCGGCGCCCACGGTGTCGATCAGGGCCCGGCCGGTGCGCTCCCACCGGGCGGACGGGCGGGCGGAGTTGGCCGTGGTGGCGTGCGCGACCAGCCTCCGCCAGTCCTCGCCCAGGTCGGTGAGGTCGGCGAGCGCCCGGTCGGCCCATGCCTCGCCGGGGTTGAGGACCGGGGAGACGGGGGTGATGCGCTCGACCAGCGGGCGCAGTTCCTCGCTCGCCTGCCACACCGTGAGCCAGGAGCGGCGGATCAGCGCGGCGAACAGGCCGGGCAGCGCCCGGCCCTCGGCCAGCTCCGGCTCGGCGAGGCGCTTCAGCAGGTCGGTGTCGTAGGTCACCTCCTGGTGGGCGATGAGTTCCATGAGGGCCACGCGGGCGTCGAGCGGCTGGTCGGCGACGAGTTCCCGGGCCTGGAAGTTGCCGAGCAGGACGGCGATGTGCAGGCGGTCGGCGGAGCCCGTCTCGGCGCTGTGGTAGTGGGCGGTGAGCCGCCTGACCAGCTCGGACCGGAAGGAGGGTTCGCTGCCGCGGACTGCGGCGAGGACCCTCGCGGCGTCCAGGCCCCAGCGGTCGTCGATGACCTCGGCGAGGCGCAGCAGCTCGGGCACGAGGGCGTCGAACCGCCGGGCCGTGATCAGGCACAGACTGGTGCGGATCTCGTCCGCGTACCGCTCCTTGCCGTTCATCAGCCACCCACCAGCGGGACGAGCTTGAGGAAGGTGACCTCGGTGCCCAGGGTCAGCTCTATCTCCTGGTCCGGGTCGGTGACCTGACGGTCTCCCACCAGCACCAGGAAGCCATTGCCCGCGAACGCCCTCAGGGCCAGCTCGGACTGGGCCTCGGGGTCGATCCGGCGGGGGGTGCGCAGCGCGTACCCGTTGAGCGTGCGCTCGGTGTCCGTGGGCTGCACCAGGCCCTGGAAGACGCCCGGGGTACGGGCGTTGAACTCGGCCACCTCCTGGAACACCCGGCGCCGGATCAGCTCACGCACGGTGAGCCGCTCCTCGGCGATCTCCAGCCCCCAGGACGCCGTACGGTCCCCTGTCGTCGTCTCGTCGACGAACGTCACCATTCCCATGCCGTCGACAGTACGGGGCGGCACTGACAACGCCCCGACGGTGACCGGAGAGCACCGGGAGAGCACGGGGAACGCGGCGGGACAATGCCGGGTCACGGGCGATGATCGGCCTACGCTGACGGTATGTCAGACAGATCGGACAACAACCAGTCGTACGAACTGCTCGGCTTCGACAACGTGCTGCTGCCCGTCGGGGATCTCGGCGAGGCGGTGGTGTTCTACGAACGAGCGGGGTTCACGGTCGGGTTCCGCCTCGACGAGGCCGGGATCGCGCTGCTGAAGGTCGGTGCGGAGGCGCCGGGGGTGCTGCTGCGGCACGAGGAGGGCGTGGGCCACCGCCCGCCGCCGTGGCCGTCGCCCCGGACGTGGCTGGAGGTGCCGGACGCCCGCGCGGTCGCCGGCCATCTGGCCTCGGCCGGGGTCGCGCCGCTGGACCCGCCGTTCCCGGTGGCCACCGGGTGGACGGTGGAGATCGCCGATCCCTGGGGCAATGTCATCGGCTTCACGGACTACTCCAAGCGCCCCGAGCTGGGCCGGGCGGGAGAGCGGACCGGAGCCTGACCCGGCCGCCGGAGAGGGGGCGCGCGGGGGTCGTTAGTCTCTCTCCCCATGCCCGACAAGACCGATGGCGACGACAGCGGCGCGAGCGATGAGAGCGGCGGGAACGGCGAGCACCGCGCGAGCCGTGAGGGCGCCGACGCCACCGGTGCGCCCGCCGGGCCCGGCGGGCGCGGCGGAACCGGCCGGGGCGGTGCCCTCAGCAAGTCCGAGCAGACCCGGGCGCTGATCCTGGAGACGGCCATGCGGCTGTTCCAGGAGCGGGGCTACGACCGCACCACCATGCGGGCCATCGCCCAGGAGGCCGGCGTCTCCGTCGGGAGCGCGTACTACTACTTCGACGGCAAGGAACATCTGATCCAGGGGTTCTACGACCGGATCGCCGCCGAGCACCAGCGCGCGGTGCGCGAGATCCTCGACCGGGAGACCGCCCTGGAGGCCCGGCTCGCGGGGGTGCTCACGGCGTGGCTGGACGTGGCCACGCCCTATCACGAGTTCGCGGTGCAGTTCTTCCGGAACGCCGCCGACCCCGACAGCCCGCTCAGCCCGTTCTCCCCGGAGAGCGAGCACGCGCGCGTGCAGGCCATCAGCGTCCACCAGGAGGTTCTCGCCGGCTCGGCGGCCAAGGTCCCCGGGGAGCTGCGCGAGGCCCTGCCGGAGCTGATGTGGCTGGCCCAGATGGGGCTGTGCCTGTACTGGATCTTCGACCGCACCCCGGGCCGCGAACGCAGCTACCGGCTCGCCGCGCGCGGGGCCCGCCTCACCGCCCGGGGCGTCTCCCTGGCCCGCTTCCGGGTGCTGCGTCCGCTGGTCAGGGAGGTGCACGAGCTGTTCACGGACTTCCTGCCGGGGATGACGAAGGACGGGTGACCCGCCCCTGACCGCGCCCGGCATCCCGTTCGTGAGCACGTCCGGGTGAACGGGGCGGGAGAGGACATGCCGGGAGCGGGCTGCCTACGATGATGCTCTCGACACCAGCCCAAGGAGGCACGCGATGTCCGCAGCATCCGTCGAGCGGCCCCATGGCGACCGTCCGCTGACCGCAGCGGCCAACCGGCTCATGGACCGTCTTCCGGGGTTCCGCGTCGAGATCATCGGAGGCGAGCTCCTCGTGACCCCACCGCCGGACGGCGCCCACGCCGAAGTCCTGACCGACCTCATGGTGCCGTTCCTGACGGCCGGACTCCACGGGGCGGAGTCGAAGATCGTCCAAGGGATCGGGCTCTGGCTCCCGAGCGATGTCGAGGACTACGCGATCCCCGACCTCGCTCTGGTCGACGCCGACTACCGGGATCATGTCTTCGAGAACAACTGCTATGACCCCGTGTCCTTCCGCCTGGTCCTGGAGGTCACCTCCAGCAATTTCCGCAGCGACCTCCGCAACAAGGTGAAGGCGTACGCCGGTGCCAAGATCCCGGTCTACGTCATCCTCGACCGCAGGAACCAGCGCCTGCACGTCCTGACCGATCCCGCCGGGGACAACTACGCGAAGCACCGCCTGTACGCCCCCGGCGAGACCGTCACCCTCCCCGCCTCTCTCGGTGCCGACGTCACGCTCGACGTGGGCGCCCTGCTGAGGGCCGGTCGGCCGCTCCAGGACTGATGGCGTCCGGCTCCCCCTCCACCGGCTCCCGTGCGGATACCGGTGGAGGTGTCAGCGGGTTGGTGCGGTCCGGGGGAGGCTCGATGCCCGGTGGGGCTCAGATCCAGTCCAGCCGCCACAGCCGGAACACCCCGGTGCCGTCCGTGAGGTCCTGGCCGCCGCCCACGGCCTCGTCGGCCACCACGTACTCCTTGCGCTGCCACAGCGGGATCACCGGGGCGTCGCGGGCGACGAGGTCCTGGAGGTCGCTGAAGTCGTCGGCGGCGCGGCCCCGGTCGGCGTACCGCTGGCCCTCCTTGATCAGCCGGTCGACGGTCTTGTCGCTGTAGCCGGTGTTCATGGTGGAGCCGGTGCCGACCAGGGGGGCGCCGAAGGTGTCCGGGTCGGGGTAGTCGGCGACCCAGCCGACGGCATACGCGTCGAGCTTCCCGGCCGCCCACAACTCCTGGAACTCGGTCCACTCATAGCCCTTGACGGTGACCCGGAACAGTCCGTCCGCCTCCAGTTGCCGCTTGAGTTCGGCGGCCTCCTCGGCGGCGGCGCCGCGGCCCTGCCCGTAGGAGAGGGTGAAGGCGAGCGGGAGGGAGACCCCGGCGTCGGTGAGCAGGTCGCGGGCCCTGCCGGGGTCCTGGGTGGGGTACTGGTCGAAGAAGGACGTGGTGTGGCCGGTGATCCCGGCCGGGATCAGCGAGTACAGCGGGTCGACGGTGCCCTTGTAGACGTCCGCGGCCAGCTTGTCGCGGTCGATGAGCCAGGCGAGCGCCTGGCGGACCCGTTCGTCGCCCAGGGGTGAGCCCTTGCGGGTGTTGAGGTACAGGTTCCGGGTCTCGGAGCTGTCCGCCTCGGAGACCCGCTGGTCGGGGTCGCTGGCGGAGAGCCCGGCGACGGTGTCGGGCGGGAGCTGGCGCGTGGCGACCTGGACCTCGCGTTCCCGGTAGGCGCGGTCGAGGGCGGCGGAGTCGGTGTAGTAGCGCAGTTCGACGGGGCTGCTCGAACGCTCCACGGCGCCCCGGTAGTCGCCGTTGGGCGTGAGCGCCGCGCTCGTGTCCCTGGTGTACGACGACAGCAGATAGGGCCCGGAGCCGTCGGCGCCGGGGTCGGTGCGCAGCGCGTTCGCCGGGTACTTGGTGGCGTCGACGATGGCGCCCGCGCCGGTCGCCAGCCGGTAGGGGAAGGTGGCGTCGGCCGCGGAGAGCCGGAAGGTGACCGTCTCCCCGCGCGCGCTGACCCCGTCCAGGGTGTCGAAGAGGGGGGCGGGGCCGACGTCGGAGTTGATCCGCAGCACCCGTTCGATGGAGAACTTCACATCGTCGGCCGTCATCTCCCGGCCGCTCGGGAAGGTCAGCCCGGAGCGCAGTTCGCAGCGGTAGGTGCGCAGTCCGGAGTCGGTGAATTCGCAGCTCTCGGCCGCGTCGGGGACGGGTGAGGTGCCGCCGGGCTCGAAGGTCAGCAGCGACTGGAAGAGATTGCTGAACAGCGCCCAGGAACCGGCGTCATAGGCCCCGGCCGGGTCCAGCGAGGTGACCGCGTCGGTGGTGCCGACGGTGATCGTCCTGCCGTGGTCCTCCTCCGACGGCACCAGTTGCCAGGCGGCGGCCCCGACGGCCACCAGCACCAGTACCAGCGCGAGAATCCGCATCCGGACGGATCGCATCGCCCAGCCCTCCCCAGAGCCTCGGCGCTCCAGCGCCCGATTCGGCGCTTCGGTGCCGGAGTCCGGCGCGTCGGCACCCGATTCGGCGCGTCGGCGCCCGCTTGCCTCGGCGCCCGGCGTCCACGGCAGCGGCCGAACGCCTCCGCACCCGGGCGCGTGAGTGAGAAGCCGCCTCCCCCGGCGGCGAGGTCACCCAATCACAGTGCGTTCCGGCGGGGGAAGGGGCTTCGGGGTGGCATGGCAGAAACTTGAAGGAGGGGGCGCCGGCGGGGGGCGGCGCGCACCACCGGTGCGGTGGGGGGCGGTGCGTTCAGCCGGTGCGGTGGGGGGTGACGCGCACCACCCGTGCGGTGGGGGCGGCACGCCCCATCCGTGCGGTGGGGGTGGCACGCCCCATCCGTGCGGTGGGGGTGGCACGCCCTACCCGCGCGGTGGGGGGCGACGCGTTCCATCGGTGCGGTGGGGGCGCGGCGCGCCCCGCGCTCATGCCTCGCGGGCCGCCAACTGGATCACCGTGATGTCCGACTCGGCGCCGACCCGGGTCGGCGGGCCCCACGCGCCCGCGCCCCGGCTGACGTAGAGCTGGGTGTCGCCGTACCGCTCCAGGCCCGCGACCGTCGGGTTGGCGGCCCCGGCGAGGAAGGTGCCCGGCCAGAGCTGGCCGCCATGGGTGTGACCGGAGAGCTGGAGGTCGACACCATGGTCGACGGCATCATGGATCTGCACCGGCTGATGGGCGAGCAGCACAGAGGTGCGGCTGCGGTCCCGGTCGCCGAGAGCCCGGACGAAGTCGGGGCCCTGCCCCTCGTCCTCCCCGGCCACGTCGTTGACGCCGGCGAGGTCGAAGTAGGGCAGTTCGGTGCGGGCGTTCTCCAGGGGGGTCATCCCGAGCCGCCGTACCTCGTCGACCCACTGCTCGGCGCCGGAGAAGTACTCGTGGTTGCCGGTGACGTAGTACGTGCCGTGCCGGGCGCGGAGTCCGGCGAGCGGCGCGGCGGCCGGGCCGAGGTCCTTGACGCTGCCGTCGACCAGGTCGCCGACCACGGCGATCAGATCGGGCTGGGTGGAGTTGATCGTGTCCACGACCCGCTGGGCGAAGCCCCGGCCGAGCACCGGGCCCAGATGGATGTCGCTGACCACCGCGATCCGGAACCCGTGCGCCGCGCGCGGCAGCTTGGCCAGGGGGACGGTGACCCGCTTGATGCTGGGCCCGTTCAGCACGCTGACGGTGCCGTACCCGACGGTCCCGACGGCCGCCGCGGCGGCGGCACCGGCGACCACCCGGGACACGAACAGGCGCCGGGAGGGGGCGGCCACGAGCCTCGGGGACGCCGTACCGTCGGCGTGTCGCGGCGTGTCGTCACCGTCGGTGGACGGTTCGGTGGGCGGTTCGGAGGGCGTTCCCGGCGTGTCGCCGGCGGGCCGGGTGGACGGTTCGGCCGTCGCGGCGGTGGGGGTGGCGGAGGCGGGGCGGGCACCCTGTACGGCGTGGGCCTCGGTGGCGGCCTCGGGCACGGTGACGGGGGCGACCCCGGTCGTGGGGGCGGCAGCGGGCGCGGTGGCGGTGTCGCTCGCCGGGGCGGCGGCGGGCACCGTGGCGGGGCGGCGGCGCTCCAGGTAGCGGCGCAGCAGCGGCCGTACGATCTCGCCCGCGAGGACCGCGAGGAGCAGGTAGAGCGAGAGCGCCAGCCACAGGAACCCCGGCCAGGCCAGAATCTGCTGGACCACGAACGGGGCACCGGTGCCCTCCGCCACGAAGGCGGCGATGGCCAGGATCCAGCCACCGGCTATCAGTAAGGCGCCACCCCGGCGCAGCCACCCGGGGCCGCTCGTGGTGTCACGGACCAGACGGCGCCAGAGATACCAGTTCGCCGCCACCAGGACGCCCAGGACGGCGAACACGAAGACGAAGACCACGCTGTTGTTGTCCCTTGCTGTGCGGCGCCCCGCGGGGCGCTCTCGGGGGTGCGCTCCCCGGGGGGCGCGCTCCCGGGGCGCGCTGCCCGCTGCTCTGGCGCGCCTGCCGGGGGATGACCGCTTATGGCGTGTGACGCAGTGTGCGCACCGAACGCAACCCGACCCCTCCGACAACCGTCCCCAATACGAAGGAGACGATCGCCAGGGTCAGGTGCACCCAGAAGTACGCCGTGGGCCGGCCGTCGTCGAACGCGAGCCCGCTGCCGTCGTTGATCAGATTATTGACGAAAGTGATCCAGATGACCCAGCTCCACACCCCGAACGCGAGCAGGAACCAGGAGAGGGGGCGGCTGAGTTTCATACGTTCAGTATCACCGCCGGGTGTCCGGTTCCGCTTTCGGGGTGAGGGCGGGGGTGGGACATCCACAGGCGGCCCCTGTACGTTCTCGGTCGTGTCCGCTCACCAGCAGACCGTCAGGCGAAGCCTGTTGGTCGCTTCCGCCACTCTGTTGACCCTGTCGCTGACCGCTCCGGCGGTGGTGGCGGCGCCCAGCCCGTCCCCGAGCCCCTCCACGAGCCCCTCGGGCACGCCCTCCGGCACCCCCTCCCCGACCCCGCCGGCCACCATGTCGACGGTCGGCGGCGAGCGGCTCGGACAGCCCGGTACGCAGGTCGAGCTGGCGCCCGGCGTGCCGGTGATCCCCAAGGACGTCTCCGCGCGGTCCTGGATCGTGGCCGACGCCGAGTCCGGCGAGGTGCTCGCGGCGCACAACGCGCACTGGCGCCTGGCCCCGGCGAGCACTCTGAAGATGCTGTTCGCGGACACGCTGCTGCCGAAGTTCCCCAAGGACCAGGAGCACAAGGTCGCCCCCTCCGACCTGGCGGACATCGGGGCGGGCTCCAGCATGGTGGGGATCAAGGAGGAGGAGACGTACACGGTCCACGATCTGTGGCTCGGTGTCTTCCTCCGCTCCGGCAACGACGCGGTGCATGTGCTGTCGGCGATGAACGACGGCGTGGAGAACACCGTCCGGGAGATGAACGAGCACGCCGAGGAGCTCCAGGCGCTCGACACCGAGGTGGTCTCCCCGGACGGCTACGACGCCCCCGGCCAGGTCTCGTCCGCCTACGATCTCACCCTGTTCGCCCGCTCCGGCCTCCAGAAGAAGGACTTCCGGGAGTACGCGGCGACGGCGACCGCCGACTTCCCCGGCGAGACAAAGAAGGACAAGAAGGGCAAAACAACCCGCGAGTCCTTCGAGATCCAGAACACCAACCGGCTGCTGACCGGTGACACCGGCCTCGCCCAGTACGAGGGGATAGCCGGCGTCAAGAACGGCAACACCACCAACGCGGGCGCCACCTTCACCGGCGTCGCCGAGCGCGACGGCCGGGTGCTGCTGGTCACCGTCATGAACCCGCAGACCGAGGCGAGCAACCAGGTCTACAAGGAGACGGCGAAGCTCTTCGACTGGGGCTTCAAGGCGGCGGGCGCGGTCGATCCGGTGGGTGAGCTGGTCGCCCCGCGGGGCGCGGAGCCCCAGGCCGGCGGAACGGCGGCCACCTCCGGCGGCGGTTCCGGCGATGACTCCGGCGAGGCGGGCGGCGGCGACGCGGCGGGCACCCCGGTCGCGGCCGGTACGACGAGCGGCGGCTCGGGCGGGATGGGTGTGGCGCTGGGCATCACGGGCGGCGTGCTGGTGCTGGTGGCCGGGGCGGGGTTCCTGGTGAACCGGCGCTGGCCACTGCCGGAGTTGGTGCGACGGAGGCGGTGAGGGGGGTGGCCTCCGGCTGGGTTGGGGGGCTGGCAGAGGCCCGGGGGGGGTTGGCCTCCGGCCGGGGCGGAGGGCGGGAGGCGGGGGGCTCCGGCCGGGTTGGGGTTGGCAGGGGCGGGGGACCTTCGGCCGGGGCGGGGTGCTGGCAGAGGCCGGGGGGGGGTGGCCTCCGGCCGGGGTGGAGGGCGGGAGACGGGGAGCCTCCGGCCGGGTCGGGGTTAGCCGGAGGTTGCGGGCCCCGGCCAGGTCAGGGTGCTGGCAGAAGCCGGGGGTGGCCTCCGGACAGGTCGGGGGTGCTGGCAGAGGCCGGGGGGTGACCTCCGGCCGGGTCGGGTGTCGGCAGGACGGTGGGGGGCGCCTCCGGCCCGGGTGGGTCGGCAGGCGGTGGGGGTCAGTTCCGGCCCTTCTGAGCGTCCGGGCCTCCTGGCTTGTCCGGGTCCGGATCCGGGTCCGGGTCTGAGTCGCCTGGCCCTTCCGGGCGTACTGACCCGTTCGAGTCTCCCGGCCTGTCCGGGCCATCCGGCGCGTCCGGGGCGCCCCGCCCGCCCGGGCCACACAGCCCGCCCGGGCCGCCCCGCTCGCCTGGGTCTCCCGGCCCGACCGAGTCTTCCTCGCCCTCGCCTCCCGAGGTGACCCGACCGCCGCTCGGGCCGTCGTCCGCGACCCCTTCCGTCCGTCCTGACGCCCCGGCGTCTCCCCTCCTGAGCGCCTCCGCCTCCCCCACCCTGGACGCCCCCTCCTCCCTCGCCCTGGATACCCCCACCCCCTGGGACACCTCACCCTCCCCCGCCCCGGGCACCTCCGCCCCCTCCGATTCCCCCACTCCCTCCGCCGGGGGCACCCCCCTCCCCGTGGCCGTCCAGGCCGCACAGAACAGCACCAGCTTCGCCGTGAAGTTGATCCAGAGGAGCAGGGCGACCGGCACACCGAAGGCGCCGTACATGCTCTTCGCGGCGACGCCCTGGATGTAGCCGCTGAGCAGCAGCTTGAGGAGTTCGAAGCCGACCGCGCCGATCAGGGCCGCCTCGATCAGCCTGCGGCGCGGCGGTTCGACGCCGGGCAGCAGGGTGAGGACGTACAGCAGGAGCAGAAAGTCCGCGAGGACGGCGACGGCGAACGCCGCCGCGCGCAGCAGGACGCTCCCCCAGCCCGCCTCGTCGATGCCGAGTTGCTGGACGATCCAGCCGACCAGCGCCGATCCGACGGTGGAGGCGGCGACCGTGATCAGCAGCGCCCCGCCCAGCCCCAGCAGGATCCCCGCGTCCTTGCCCTTGCGCAGGATCGGGTTCTCGTCGGCGTCCGGCAGCTCCCACACCGCGCGCAGACAGTCCCGGGTGGAGCCGACCCAGCCGATGCCGGTGAGCAGCAGCACCGCTCCGGCGACGAGGCCGACGGTCCCCGCGTTGTCGATCAGGCCGCCGATGTTGAGCTGGTCGGAGATTCCGGGCACCTGGTCGGCGATCTTCTCCTCCAGCTCGGCCCGCCGGCTGTCGCTGAGCGTGGCCGCGGCGATCGCGGCGACCACGGTGAGCAGCGGGAACAGCGCGATGAAGCTGATGAACGTGACCGCCGCGGCCAGCCGCGTCCACTTCACCCGGTCCAGGCGCTCGTACGCCCGCCAGGCGTGCGTGGTCATCAGGCGCGCGACGATCGGCCCGATCAGCGGGAGCTTTTTCAGCCAGTCCATGATCCGACTGTGCCCCTGTTGTGGCCGCCCGATGTCCGAGCACGCCGAAAACGCGCCACCCGCACTCCGGCACCATGGACCGAGGCGCCATGTGCCGAAACACCATGGGCCCGACGCACTGTGAGCCGACGCACTGTGAGCCGAGGCACTATGGGTCGAGCCGCCATAGGCCGAGGCGCTATGGGTCGACGCGCTATGAGCCGAGCCGCCCTGGAGCGGCGCACCACTGATCACCCGTTTCGGGGAGGGTCGTCACGGATCCCGCGTCGACCAACTGAAGTCCGGCATATAGGGCGATACGGTCACCGACATGCTTGCCGACACCGCGCGCCTCCCCGTCTTCAGGAACCTCCGGAGCCTGCTGAAGGAACACCCCGACCTGCCCCAGTCCCTGCTCGTCCTCGGCGGCACCTCCGGCATCGCGCTCGCCACCGCCCGTCGGCTGATCGCTCGCCGCACCCGCACGGTGTGGCTCGCCGGGCGCCCCTCGCCGTCCCTGGAACAGGCGGCCCAGGAACTGCGCGCGCTCGGCGCGGAGGTCCGTACCGTCCCCTTCGACGCCCTGGACCCCGCCTCCCACGAGGCCGTGCTCGGCAAGGTCTTCGCCGAGGGGGCCGTCGACATGGTGCTGCTCGCCTTCGGCGTCCTCGGCGACCAGGCCCGCGACGAACGCGAACCGCTCGACGCCGTCCGGGTCGTCCAGACCAACTTCACCGGCGCGGTCTCCGCGGGCCTGATCAGCGCCCGGGCCCTCCAGGACCAGGCACACGGCTCCCTGGTGGTGCTCTCCTCCGTCGCCGGGGAGCGCGCCCGGCGCTCGGACTTCATCTACGGCGCCGGCAAGGCCGGTCTGGATGTCTTCACCCAGGGCCTGGGCGACGCCCTCCACGGCACCGGCGTACACGTCATGGTCGTCCGCCCCGGATTCGTCCGTACGGGGTCCACCGCCGCGCGGGAGCCGGTTCCCCCGGCGACGACCCCGGAGGCGGTGGCCACGGCCATCGAACTGGGCCTGCGCCGCCGTGCGGAGACCGTGTGGGTGCCGGGCGGGCTGCGGATGATGATGACGGCGCTGCGGCTTCTGCCGAGGGCCGCCTACCGGAGACTGCCCCTGTGAGGCACAGGCCCGCCGCGCAGGGCCCACCACCGGGGACGGCCCGCCGCGTAGGGCCCACCACGGGGGGCGGTCACGCCAAGGGCCCTCAGTGCGCGGGCAGGGATCCCCGCTCGGCGGGTGCGGACGCCTGCGGCGGGACCACCGGGGCGCCGAAGGCGAACTCCCGGAGCTTGCGCCACACCCCGTCCGGGCCCTGCTCATAGAGGGCGAACCCGGTGCAGGGCCAGAGGGCCTCGTAGCCGGACAACTCCTCGAAGGCGCGGTCCATGGCAGCCTCGTCGATCCCGTGCGCCACCGTCACATGCGGGTGGTACGGGAACTGCAACTCGCGCGCGACGGGCCCGGACGCGTCCCGGACCTGCTTCTGGAGCCACGCGCAGGCGTCCGCGCCCTCGACCACCCGGAGGTACACCACCGGGGAGAGCGGGCGGAAGGTACCGGTGCCGGACAGCCGCATCGGGAAGGGCCGCCCGGCGCTAGCGACCTGGACGAGATGTTCCTCGATCGCCGGGAGCAGCGCGGCGTCCACCTCGGTCGGCGGCAGCAGGGTGACATGGGTCGGAATACCGTGCGCCGCGGCGTCGCCGAAGCCCGCGCGCCGCTGCTGGAGCAGGCTGCCGTGAGGCTCCGGGACCGCGATCGACACGCCGATCGTTACGGTCCCCACGTCGTCTCCTGTCGTCGTGCCGGACATCCCGGCCGTGCCGGATACATCGAGTACACCTGTACGCCTGTACAACCTGTGCGCCGCGCCCCCCGCGGTTTGCCCCGTACCCGCTCCACGGCCTCTGTCTCCACGCGCCCGTACACCGCTACGCGCGCGGGTGGCCGCTGGCGCGGCCATCCGGGTACCGACTGTACGACCACGGCGGTGCCCTGGGCAGGCGCAGGCATGGTGATATGCAGCGCTGTCCGGGGGTACGGGGCTCACGCCCCGCTCACCCGGCGCCCGGCTCAGTGCTTGGCCGGAAGGAAACCCACCCGGTCGTACGCGGAGGCCAGCGTCTCGGCGGCGACCGCGCGGGCCTTCTCGGCGCCCTTGGCCAGGATCGCGTCCAGCGTCTCCGGGTCGTCCAGATACTGCTGGGTGCGCTCCCGGAACGGTGTGACGAAATCGACCATGATCTCGGCGAGGTCCGTCTTGAGCGCGCCGTAGCCCTTGCCGTCGTAGCGCTTCTCCAGCTCCTCGATGTCCGTGCCGGTGAGGGTGGAGTGGATGGTGAGGAGGTTGCTGACGCCCGGCTTGGCCTCGGCGTCGTAGCGGATCACGGTGTCGGTGTCGGTGACCGCGCTCTTCACTTTCTTGGCGGTGGCCTTGGGCTCGTCGAGCAGATTGATCAGGCCCTTCGGCGTGGACGCCGACTTGCTCATCTTGATCGAGGGGTCCTGGAGGTCGTAGATCTTCGCCGTCTCCTTGAGGATGTACGGCTTCGGGACGGTGAAGGTGGCGCCGAAACGGCCGTTGAACCGCTCGGCGAGGTCCCGGGTCAGCTCGATGTGCTGGCGCTGGTCCTCACCGACCGGCACCTCGTTGGCCTGGTAGAGCAGGATGTCCGCGACCTGGAGGATCGGGTACGTGAACAGGCCGACCGACGCGCGGTCGGCGCCCTGCTTGGCGGACTTGTCCTTGAACTGGGTCATCCGGGACGCCTCGCCGAAGCCGGTGAGGCAGTTCATGACCCAGGCGAGCTGGGCGTGCTCGGGGACATGGCTCTGGACGAACAGCGTGCAGCGCTCGGGGTCGAGACCGGCGGCGAGGAGCTGGGCGGCGGCCAGCCGGGTGTTCGCCCGCAGTTCCTTCGGGTCCTGCGGGATCGTGATCGCGTGCAGGTCGACGACCATGTAGAACGCGTCGTGGGTCTCCTGGAGCGCCACCCACTGGCGGACCGCGCCGAGGTAGTTGCCGAGGTGGAACGAGCCTGCGGTGGGCTGGATCCCGGAGAGCACGCGGGGACTGTCAGAGGCCATGCCCACCATTCTCTCAGGTAGGCCGGACCGATCAGAAACAGGCCACGGGCCGTTCGGCGGGCGGGTGGGGCGGGGGTGCGGCGGGGCTGGGGCGGGGGCTCGATCAGCGGGAACGTGGTGCGGTGGCCGTCACCGCGCGCCCCTCTGCCCCGGGGCGTGCGCCCCCTGCTCCACTCCCGGCCACAGGCGCTTCCCGCTCTCTCTCCTCCCCCGCTCTTCCCCCCTCTTCCTCTCGCTCTTCCTCTCGCGCTTTCACGATCCGTCCCGGCGAGATGGGAACCGATCGGCGGTGGGCGGTGTACCAAGAATGTGAACACGCGGGAGGGGGTCCGCATCGTCGATGAGGCCGCGGTGATCGCCCGCGTACGCGCCGGAGAGCCGGAGGCGTACGCGGAGCTGGTCCGTGCCCATACGGGCATGGCCCTGCGAGCGGCAGCGGCACTCGGAGCGGGTGCGGACGCGGAGGACGTGGTGCAGCAGGCGTTCGTCAAGGCGTACTGCTCGCTGAGCCGGTTCAAGGACGGCTCGGCGTTCAAGCCCTGGCTGCTGTCCATCGTCGCCAATGAGACAAGGAACACAGTGCGTACCGCGGCCCGGCAGCGCACGCTCGCCGGTCGCGAGGCGGCCTTCGTGGCGGCCGAGCCCTTGATACCGGAGTCGGCCGACCCTGCGGTGGCGACGCTGGAGAGCGAGCGCCGGGACGCCCTGCTGGCCGCGATGGAGCAGCTCAGCGAGGAGCACCGGCTGGTCGTCACCTATCGCTATCTGCTGGAGATGGACGAGGCGGAGACGGCCCAGATCCTGGACTGGCCGCGGGGCACGGTGAAGTCCCGGCTGAATCGCGCGCTGCGCAAGCTGGGCCGACTGCTGCCGGACTTCCGGCCCGGGAAGGGAGGTGAGGAGCATGAGTGAGCCCGGATCCGGCCAGCCGGAGGACCGGCAGGGAGGGGACGGCGTCGGGAAGGCCACCGAGGGCGCGGGGCGTGGGGTGCGCAGAGTGCGTGGGATTCCTGGTGCGCGCGGGGCTCGCGGAGTGCGGGGGGCTCGCGAGATGCGGGGCGCGCGCGGGGTGCCGCCCCGGCTGCCGGAGGAGCTGCGCTCGCTCGGCCGCTCCCTGGGCCCCCAGGGACCGGACACCTCGGAGTCGATGGTCGAACGCGTCCTGGGGCAGATACTCGCCGAGCATCTCGCCGTCGAGCCCCCCGAGCCGCCGAGACGCGGCGACCGGGTCCGGGGCGGCCTGCGCGCGGCCCGCCGCTGGACGCGGCTGCGCCGACGCTCGCTCACCGCGACGCTCTGCGCCCTGCTGGCGGTGCTCGCCCTGACCCCACCGGTACGGGCGGCGGTCCTGGACTGGTTCGACTTCGGCGGGGTCGAGGTGCGCTACGACCCGTCCGCACCGGCGCCGGATCCCGCCGGGGTACCCGGCTGCGGCGCCGCCCCGGTCTCCCTGGCGGAGGCGGAGCGGCGCTCGGGCTGGCGTCCGCTGGTCCCCGAGGCGCTGGGCGAGCCGGACGGTGTGGCGATCACCGCCGAGCGGGACCGCAGATTCCTGCTGACCCTGTGCTGGCGCGAGCCGGGCGGGACGATCCGGCTGGAGCAGGACCTCGGCGTCCTGGATCTGGGCTTTGTGAAGCAGGTGCGGGAGGAGCCGGAGTGGATCCCCCTGGGGCCGACGGACCCGAACGGCACTTTCGCGCTCTGGTTTCCCAAGCCGCACGAGCTGACCTACTGGGTGCTGGCCGCCGACGGCGACCGCTACTCCCGTGAGACCCGCACGGCGGGGCCGACCCTGCTGTGGGCCCATGACGCGGGCGCACGGCACTTCACCCTGCGGCTGGAGGGCGTGGCCGGGCGGGATCGGGCGGTACGGATCGCGAAGTCACTGCCGGTATCGGAGTCACTGCCGACGGCGGAGTCATTGCCGGCACCGGAGTCACTGCCGACGCCGGAGTGACATCCGGCCCAGCGGCCGGGCACCCAGCGGTCGGGCACCCCGCGGCCCTCAGATCGCCCGGAAAAAAGTGCGCGGGGAGATGGGAACCCGAAGCGGTCGGGCGGTGTACCAGAAGTGACAGGCGGCCCGGAGGCGGGCCGCACGGAATCCGTCCGGTTGGGGTTGGGGATGCAGAGCAGGTGGAGAGGGAGAGTTCATGAACTGACCGCTGTCGTCGGGGCGTTGGCGGCAGCGCTGGCCATGATGCTGTGGGCGGCGCCGAGCGCCTCGGCGGGTGGCCCGACCAGTGTGCTGATCGTCTCGCCGCAGAGCCTGGAGGCGACGGCGCTGTACTCCATGGACGGCCGGTACATGGAGCTGGAGAGGCTTCTGGGCCCGACGGGCAGGGGTTCGTCCGCCACCCCGCGCGGTGTGGACGAGTCCGGCACCCGCCAGATCAATGTCACCTGGATGGCACACGACATAGCACCGCACCGCTGGGACCGGCTCTTCCTCACATCGAGCACCAGAGACATCTGGGTGCACACGACGGCCAACCCGCCCTCCGGGAGCGGCACATGGCATCTGGCCAGTGACACCAACCGGCTGCGGTCGCTGCTCAAGGAGCTGGGTGTGATGGGCGAGATATCCCCCGAGGGGGGCTCTGGGGTCTTCCCCGCCCCGGAGGAGAACGCCCCGGTGGAGAACGCCCCCGACGAGGGCGGTGTCCAGGAACCGGCCGGTGAGTCGACGCCCGAGCCGGCACCCGAGCAGGCCGCGGGCTCGTCCCGGCCGGTCGCGGCGACCGCTGCGGCGGACGGCGAGGACTGGTGGTGGGCCCTTCCGGGCCTCGCCGCCGGAGCGGTCCTGGCCCTGGCCCTGCGCCCCCTGGCGCTGCGCCTGCCGGGCACGCTCGCGACGGCCCGGCTGCGCCGCACCGAGGAAGGCCCACGGCAGGAGCTGCGGGACATATGACCGCCGTCCGGGGTGCGGCTCACCGGGGGGGAGAGCCGCACCCCGGGGGGCCTCACCTCACCCCACCCGGCAGTACCGCGACCGCGCGGGTGGGGTGAGGCGGTGGATCAGCCCAGGTCGATCTCGGGGTAAAGCGGGAAGGCGGCGACGAGATCGGTGGCGCGGTGGGAGATCTCGTCGGCGATCTTCGGGTCCAGGATGTGCTGGGCCTTGGAGGGGGCGCCCTTGCTGGTGGTGCCGGGCTCGGTGGTGGTCAGCACCCGGTCGATCAGGGCGGCGACCTCGTCCATCTCGGCGGTGCCCAGACCGCGGGTGGTCAGGGCGGGGGTGCCGATACGGATACCGGAGGTGTACCAGGCCCCGTTGGGGTCGGAAGGGATGGCGTTGCGGTTGGTGACGATGCCGGAGGAGAGCAGGGCGGCCTCGGCCTGGCGGCCGGTGAGGCCGTAGGAGGTGGCGACATCGATCAGATTGAGGTGGTTGTCCGTGCCGCCGGTGACCAGGGTGGCGCCGCGGCGCATCAGGCCCTCGGCGAGGGCGCGGGAGTTGTCGACGATGCGCTGGGCGTAGTCACGGAAGGAGGGCTGACGGGCCTCGGCGAGGGCGACGGCCTTGGCGGCCATGACATGCGGGAGCGGGCCGCCGAGGACCATCGGGCAGCCGCGGTCGACCTGGTCCTTGAGGGAGTCGTCGCACAGCACCATGCCGCCGCGCGGGCCGCGCAGCGACTTGTGGGTGGTGGTGGTGACGATCTGGGCGTGCGGCACCGGGTCGAAGTCACCGGTAAGGACCTGGCCGGCGACCAGACCGGCGAAGTGCGCCATGTCGACCATCAGGGTCGCTCCGACCTCGTCGGCGATCTCCCGCATGATGCGGAAGTTCACCAGCCGGGGGTAGGCGGAGTAGCCGGCGACGAGGATCAGGGGCTTGAACTCGCGGGCGGTGCCGCGCAGGGCCTCGTAGTCGAGGAGGCCGGTGGCGGGGTCGGTGCCGTAGGAGCGCTGGTCGAACATCTTGCCGGAGATGTTCGGGCGGAAGCCGTGGGTGAGGTGGCCACCCGCGTCGAGGGACATGCCCAGCATGCGCTGGTTCCCGAAGGCCTGGCGGAGTTCGGCCCAGTCGGCGTCGGTGAGGTCGTTGATCTGGCGGACGCCGGTCTTCTCCAGGAAGGGAGCTTCGACGCGGTCGGCGAGGACGGCCCAGAAGGCGACGAGGTTGGCGTCGATACCGGAGTGCGGCTGGACATAGGCGTGCCGGGCGCCGAAGAGTTCGCGGGCGTGTTCGGCGGCGAGGGACTCGACGGTGTCGACATTGCGGCAGCCGGCGTAGAAGCGGCGGCCGACGGTGCCCTCGGCGTACTTGTCGCTGAACCAGTTGCCCATGGCGAGAAGGGTCGCCGGGGAGGCGTAGTTCTCGGAGGCGATCAGCTTGAGCATCTCGCGCTGGTCGTGGACCTCCTGGCCGATGGCATCGGCGACGCGCGGCTCGACGGCACGGATCACATCGAGGGCGGCGCGGAACGCGGTGGACTCGGTGGACAGGGGCTGCTGGTCGGACATCTCGGCCTCCGGGTGGCGTGGCTCGACGCGGACACGGTTCACGGTTCGGCCCAGGCGCACGGCACTCGCTCGGCAGTTCCGCGGTGGCGATACGCCCCTGCGGTTCCGCCGGGGCCGCTCCCCGATGGTCGGTCCCATCCCAGCACGCCAGTCACGGCCCGTGGCCAGCCTACCGGCGCCGGCGAGGGCGCAGGCCCGGACGTCCACCATGCGGGCGAGCCGCAGCCGTGGCCGACCTGCGAGGGGAAGGGGGACGGGCGGAGACACCCGGTGGCCGAACGGCTCTCAAGGGGTGGGGTCCGGCCGACGATCCCGATAGGAGCCGAGGTCGTCTTCCGGAGGTTGATATGTGTCCGACACCGCCGTTGCCCCCCATGTCGCCGCTGTCGTCCTCCGGGTCCCCGGGGTCCCGGACGCAGGAGCTGATCGCCGCCGCCGAGGCGCACAGCGCGCACACCTATCACCCCCTGCCGGTGGTGGTGGCCGACGCGGACGGGGCGTGGATGACGGATGTGGAGGGGCGGCGCTATCTGGATCTGCTGGCGGGGTACTCGGCGCTCAACTTCGGGCACGGCAACCGGCGGCTGATCGAGGCGGCGAAGGCGCAGTTGGGGCGGGTGACGCTGACGTCGAGGGCGTTCTACCACGACCGGTTCGCGGCGTTCTGCGGGGAGCTGGCGGCGTTGTGCGGGATGGAGCTGGTGCTGCCGATGAACACGGGCGCGGAGGCGGTGGAGACAGCCGTGAAGACGGCGCGGAAGTGGGGGTACCGGGTGAAGGGGGTGCCGTGGGAGATGGCGAAGATCGTGGTGGCGGCGGACAACTTCCACGGCCGTACGACGACAGTCATCAGCTTCTCGACGGACCGCGCGGCGCGGGCGGACTTCGGGCCGTACACGCCGGGGTTCGAGATCGTGCCGTACGGGGATCTGGCGGCGATGCGCAGTGCGGTGACGGAGAACACGGTGGCGGTGCTGCTGGAGCCGATCCAGGGGGAGGCGGGGGTGGTGGTGCCGCCGCAGGGCTATCTGGCGGGGGTGCGGGAGCTGACGCGCGAGCGGGAGGTGCTGTTCGTCGCGGACGAGATCCAGTCGGGGCTGGGGCGGACGGGGAGGACGTTCGCCTGTGAGCACGAGGGGGTGGTGCCCGATATGTATGTGCTGGGGAAGGCGCTGGGCGGGGGGATCGTGCCGGTGTCGGCGGTGGTGTCGAGCGCGGAGGTGCTGGGGGTGTTCCGGCCCGGGGAGCACGGGTCGACGTTCGGCGGGAATCCGCTGGCGTGCGCGGTGGCGCTGGAGGTGATCGCGATGCTGCGGTCGGGGGAGTTCCAGGAGCGGGCGGCCGGGCTGGGGGCCTTTCTGCACGGCGAACTGGCCGGGCTGACGGCCAGCGGCGCGATCACGGCGGTGCGGGGGCGGGGGCTCTGGGCGGGGCTGGACATCGCTCCGCGGCACGGCACGGGCCGGGAGGTGGCGGAGCGGCTGATGGAGCGGGGGGTGCTGGTGAAGGACACCCATGGGCACACGATCCGGATCGCCCCGCCGCTGGTGATCAGCCAGGACGATCTGGGCTGGGGCCTGGACCAACTGAGAGCCGAGCTGACCCCGTAGGGCGAGCGGGCAGGCCCGTCCGGGCGGTCACCAGGGGACAGTCGCCCGGGGCGGGGCGAGGTGGTCCACCCCGGGAGGGGGAGGCGCCGGGAGGAGCAGTGCCCGGGAAGGGTGAGCCGTCAGGGAAGGGCGGTCACCGGGGGCAGCCACCGGGGGCCAGCACCCGGACACGGCGAGGGCACGCGGGCAACGGGGGACACGGGCACGAGGCACACGGCCTGGGCACCTGGGCACCCGAAACACAGGCAACGGGCACGCGGCCAAGGCACCTGGGAGACGGGGACGCGGGCAACGGGGACGGCCAGGGCACCCGGGCCACGGAGACGCGGGCAGGAGGTACGCGGGCCAGGGCACCTGGACAGCAGGGACACGGGCAAGGGGGCACGCGGCCAGGGCACCAGGAAGACGGGTACGCGGATGGGGCGCCCGGGAGGCAGGGGCGCGGTGAGGGCGGGCTCGCGGGGGTGCACCCGTCGGCGGTGCCGACGCCACCCCCGTAGCGGCGGCACCGCCCCTCGGGCGGGCGCCCGCCCTACCCTTCCGCGGCGCCCGCGATGACCGCCGCGACCGTGGCCGGGCGGGAGATGTAGACGGCGTGGCTGCCGGGGGTCTCGGAGACGGTGGCTCCGGCGCGTTCGGCCATCTCGCGCTGGACGGCCGGCGGGATCATGCGGTCCTCCGTGGCGACGAGATAGCGGGAGGGCTTGGTGCGCCAGGCCGGCTGGGTGATCGTCCCGGCGAGGGCGTCCACGCCCCAGGGGACCTGGGCGTCGGCCATGAACGCGGCCTGCGCGGTGGGCAGATCGGCGGCGAAGGAGTCGGCGAACCGCTCCCGGTCCAGGAGGAGGAACCCGTCGCGGGGCGGCAGGATCGGCGGGACGGGTGCTCCGGGGGCGGGGTCGGCGGTCAGGCTGGCGACGGACTCGCCCTTCTCGGGGACGAAGGCGGCGATGTAGACGAGGGCGGCGACCTGCGGGTGGTTGCCGGCCTCGGTGATGACGGCACCGCCGTAGGAGTGGCCCACCAGGACGGTGGGGCCGTCGAGCGCGTCGAGGACATGGTGGGTGAGGGTGACGTCACCGGCCAGGGAGAGGGTGGGATGCTGAAGGACATCGACGTGGTAGCCGTCGGCCGTCAACTGCTCATGGACGCCCTGCCAGCCGGAGCCGTCCACGAAGCCACCATGGACCAGCACGATGTTCTTGATTGTCGCCATGGCTGCTCCTGCCCGGAGGGACAGACCCTTCGCCTGTCCAACACCATCGAGTCAACCGCCGGACCCCGTTCCGCACCATGCAGAACAGCACGCAGAACTTCCGCCACCCGCCCCCGCCACCACCCCCACCTCCCGGGGTCTGCCCTAGACCGCCGCGTCTCCGTCCCGCCCGGACAGGGCCTGGCAGCGGGCCGCCGCCGCTCCGTCGCCCGTGAGCCGGTAGACCTCCGCCGCTCGGGCGTAGGTCCGTTCGCCCTCCTCCGCGCGGCCCTCCAGGGCCAGGAGTTCCGCCAGGGATTCCAGGAACTGGCCCTGGCGGAAGTTGACGTCGAACCGGCCCAGCAGTTCCGTGGCCTCGGTGAGGGCGTCGATCGCCTCGGTCCGCCGGCCCAGGGCCTTCAGGCAGTCCCCGTAGTAGCCGAGGGCGTGCGGCCGGGCGAGGACGGTGATGCTGGGGGTCATGCCGGACTGCTCGTCGTTCAGCAGATCGAGGACCTCGCCGTAGTGGACGAGCCCCTCGGCGTGCCGTCCGCTGCCGTGCAGGCAGTGGGCGACATTGGTCACGCAGGAGGTGTAGGAGTCCATGTCGCCGAGGGTCTTGAAGAGGTCGGCGGCTTCGCGGGACTCGATCGCGCCCTCGGCGAGCCGCCCCAGGTTGCGCAGCGAGATGCCCGCGTACTGGTGGGCCCAGGCGATCTGCGCGGTCACCTCGCCGCGGACGGCGATGTCCAGGGCCTGGCGGGCGTAGCGCAGGCCGGTCTCGGGGTCGCCCAGCGGGATCGCGTAGACCCAGGCGACGTAGTTGAGCTGGGTGGCGTGCTGGGGCAGGTCGCCGAGGGCGGCGGCAGCGGCGGCGCCGAGGCTGAACACCTCGTGCCAGTGCGGGGCGTGGATCCAGCGGTCGGAGTACCAGTGCATGGACTCGGCGCAGTCCAGGACCGCCGCGTGGCGTCCGTCGGCCGCCGCGGTCCGCAGCGCGGCGAGCCAGTTGTCGGCCTCGGCGCGCAGCCAGCGGTCGGCGTCCTCCAGGGAGGAGAGTTCGAAGAGTTCGGGGTCGGGGCCCTCGGGGCTGCCGTAGGCGGGTTCGAACCAGCGTCCGGCGGTGGTGGCCATGTCGAGGAGCCAGGTCGTGGTGCGGTCGGCGACCGCGGCCCGCTCGTCCGGAGGTTCCTCCTCCTGGAGCCGGTCCCGGGCGAACAGCCCGACCAGGTCGTGGAGGCGGTAGCGGCCGGACCCGGCGTCCTGGAGCAGCCCGAGGTCGACGAGTTCGTCGAGGGCGTCCCAGGAGTCCTCGATCGAGGTGCCGCCGACGACCGCGGCGAGCGCCGCGTCGAAGTCCCGGCCGGGTACGGCCCCGAGCCGCCGGAACACCTGCCGCGCCGAGCCGGGAAGCTGTTCGTAGGACATGGCGAACGCCTTGGCGATCTTCAGATCGCCGGCCTTGAGCTGGTCGAGGCGGCGGCGTTCGTCGGAGAGCCGGGCGGCGAGGTCGGCGGTGCTCCAGCCGGGGCGGCTGACCAGCCGGTTGCCGATGATCCGCAGGGCGAGGGGCAGTCCGCCGCTGAGCCGGGCGAGCCGGGACAGCGCGGACTCCCCGTCGGCGGTGGAGCGTTCGCCGACGATGCCGGAGAGCAGTTCGGTGGCCTCGGTGAGCTGGAGCGGGCCGAGGGCGAGCCGTCGTACGCCTTCCAGACCGGCGAGCAGACGGCGGCTGGTGATCAGGGCGCCCGCCGAGCCGCCGCCCGGCAGCAGGGGGCGGGCCTGTTCCTCGGAGGCGATGTTGTCGAGGACCACCAGGATGCGTTTGTCGCGGAGCTGGGCCCGGTACAGGGAGGCGCGGCCCTGGGTGTCGGAGGGCATCTGCGGCTCGCTGATGCCGAGCGCGCCGAGCAGCAGGGCGAGGGCGTCGTCCACGGGGAGCGGGCGGGGGGACATGCCGAGCAGGTCGAGGAAGAACACCCCGTCGGGAAAGCCGGGCCGCAGGGCGTGGGCGGCGCGCACGGCGAAGGTGGTCTTGCCGAGCCCGGCGGACCCGGTGATCAGCCCGACCAGCGGCACCCCGGGCAGATGCTCGGCGCGCACCAGGTCGTCGATCCAGGCGAGTTCGGCGGACCGGCCGGTGAAGTCGGCGACGGAACTGGGCAGTTCGCACAGTCCGGTGGGGCGGGTCCAGTGGTCGCGCAGGCGCCCGTCCCGGGCGAGTTCGATGAGCTGGCGCCGGTCCTCCTCGGTGAGGGCGAGCGCGTCGGCGATGGCGACGACGGTCCGGTGCTGCGGCCCTTTGCTGCGACCGCGTTCCACATCGGACAGGGTCCGCGCGCTGACCGCGGCGGTCTCGGCGAGCTGTTCCAGCGTCAGCCGCGCGGCCCGCCGGTGCCGGCGCAACAGATCCGCGAGGCTCGGAGGTTCGGAGATGGGGCCACCCCTTCCGGCAATACGATCATTTGACCGGCTTCCCTTCGGGGCAGCGTACTCGCGCGAACACGGAGTGCGCTCGCCCATCTCACCGATGACCCCTTGGCCGCCTCTCCGTGGCCTCGCCATGACCCCCGAAGGCTTCTCTATGGCTTCTCTATGGCCTCGTTATGGCCTCGCTATGACCCCTCGGTGACTAGCGGCAGGACTACGACAGGACTCACGAAAGGACTTACGACAGGATTACATGCGGAAGAAACCGTGCATACCCATCCGTCACCAGCCCTTCCGACTCCCGGATCCCCAGCCCCGCCGACTCCCCTTCGACCACCCACGCCCCCAGCACCACCCGGTTCCCCTCGAAGTCGGGCAGGGGCGCCAGTTCCTGGAAACAGCGACGCTCCCCAAACTCCCCAAACTCCCCACGAACCCCCCTCTCCCCGGACCCCTCGTGCACCGACACCCCCTCCCCCTCCCTCCCCAGCAGCGGCTTCGCCACATACCCGGTGGTGGCCAGTTCGCGCGGCCCGTCCAGATAGGCCGGCAGCAGATGCGGATGCCCCGGATACAGCTCCCAGAGCACCGCCAGCAGCGCCTTGTTGCTGAGCAGCATCTTCCAGGCGGGCTCGATCCACAGCGTGGAACCCGTGCCGCCGCCGTGGTCGAGGGTGTCGAGCACATGCCCGGCGAACCGGTCGCTCAGCAGCCACTCCCAGGGATACAGCTTGAAGACACTGCGCATGAACCGCAGCCGCCGGTCGACGAACCGACCCGCCAGCCGGTCCCAGCCGATGTCCTCCATGGCGATCCAGTCGGTGGCGAGCCCGGCCTGCTCCGCCGTCTCCTTGAGATACGCGACGGTCATCAGATCCTCGCCCGCCTCATCGGCGCTGGAGTGGGCGAAGTACAGCGGGGAGCCCGGCGGCAGCAGCGCGGCCTGGTGGCGCCAGGCGGCGACGAGGCGTTCGTGCAGGGAGTTCCACTGATCGGCGCCGGGGAACCGCTCCTCCATCCAGAACCACTGCGGTGAGGCCGCCTCCACCAGCGAGGTCGGGGTGTCGGCGTTGTACTCCAGCAGCTTCGCCGGTCCCCGGCCGTCGTAGCGCAGGTCGAAGCGGCTGTAGACGGAGGGAAGTTCGGCGCGGCGGCGCCAGGACTCGGCGACCGCGGCGGCCACCCGGGGATCGGTGATGCCGAGGTCGGCGAACCGTCCGGTGGCGACGATGTGCCCGGCCGCGGCGAGGCACATCCGGTGCAGTTCCTCGACGGCCTCCTCCAGCGCCTCGACCTCGGCGAGCGAGAAGACGTAGTAGGCGCTCTCGTCCCAGTAGGGCCGTAGGGAGTCGTCGGGGTACCGGGTCAGCGGGTAGATCAGCCCCTGCTCCTCGACGGTCCGCTGCCAGCCGGGGCGGGGCGCGATGGTACGGCGCTCCACCGGGTGCGCCGGTTCAGCCGCCGCCGCTGCCACCGCCGCCGGAGCAGCCGAAGCCGCCCCGGTCGACGGCCTCGCTGCGGCTGAAGGTGCCGTCATCGGCTTTGCCGCCGCTCACATCGGCGTCGTAGTACCAATCAGCGGACGAGGACGAGGACGAGGATGATGACGAGGTCGAGGTCGAGGTGGTGCAGTTCTTCTCGGCGACGATCTTGTAGCCGTTGAGGGCGTCGTAGCTGTCCCGGTCCACGCAGCGGCGGTCCGGGTCGGAGCCGCAGGAGGTGAGCGTGACGGCCACCACCCCCATACCGCCGAGCACGACCGTGCTGGAACGCAGCCGACGCCGAGTCAGAGCCATCCCGATCCCCTTCCGTCCCACGCCCATCCCATCCCGTCCCCCGCGACGCGCCATCCGCCCCCCGGCGGCAACTGGCGTCCCCACAAAGCGAACTGACGCGCAAACTTACGAACGAACTGACGCACGAACTGACGCGCGAACACCCTACGGCAGCGCCCGGCACAGTGCCTCCAGCGTCCCCGCCCACGCGTGGTCCGGCGGGGTGGCGTACCCGACGACCAGCGCGTCCGCCGCGCGGGCGGTGGCGCGCGGATGCCGGAAGCGGGACAGCCCGAACACCGAGAGCCCCTGCCAGGCCGCCGCCCGCAGAACCGACTCCTCCGTCCCGGGCGGCAGCCGCAGTACGGCGTGCAGCCCGGCCGCGATCCCGGTGACGGTCACCTCCGGCGCCCGCACGGCGAGCGCGGCGACCAGCGCGTCCCGGCGCCGCCGGTAGCGCTGCCGGGCGGCCCGCACATGACGGTCGTAGGCCCCGGAGACCAGGAACTCGGCGAGCGTGAGCTGTTCCACGACCCCGGTGGCGCTGGTGCCGAGGGTCTCGGCGACCTCGGTCACCAGGTCCGGCGGCAGCACCAGCCAGCCCAGCCGCAGTCCGGGGGCGAGGGACTTGCTGGCGGTGCCGAGATAGACGACCCGGTCGGGGGCGAGGTCCTGGAGGGCGCCGACGGGCTGGCGGTCGTAGCGGAACTCGCCGTCGTAGTCGTCCTCCAGGACCAGGCCGCCGGTGCGCCGCGCCCAGTCGGCCAGGGCGGCACGGCGCCCGGGAGGCAGCGCCAGCCCGAGCGGGAAGGAGTGCCCGGGGGTGAGGAGCACGGCACCGGAGCGGGCACCACCCGGTCCGCCACCACGACCGTCGCCGACATCACCACCATCGCCGCCTCCATCCCCGTCCCCGTCCCCGTCCCCGACGACCGTGCCGAGCGCGTCGAACGGCATCGGACGGGTCGTCAGCCCGGCCCGCTCGACCAGGTCCCAGTGCGCGTCGAGGCCGTAGGACTCCACGGCGAGGGAGTCCAGGCCCCGGCGGCGCAGCACCTGCGCCAGCAGGCCGAGGCCATGGGCGAAGCCGGAGCAGACGACGATCCGCTCCGGGTCGGCCCGGACGCCCCGGGCGCGGGCGAGATAACCGGCGAGGGCGGTCCGCAGTTCGGGACGGCCGCGCGGGTCGCCGTAGCCGAAGACATCGTTCGGGGCGTCGGCCAGGGCGCGGCGGGCGGCCTTGAGCCAGGCGGCGCGCGGGAAGGAACCGAGGTCGGGCGAGCCGGGTTCCAGGTCGTGGGCGGGGCGGCCGGGCACACGCGGGGTGGCCGCCGGGCGGCGGGGCGGGGCGGGTACGGGACGGTCGGCGACCCGGGTGCCGGAGCCCTGCCGGGCGGCGAGCCAGCCCTCGGCGACCAGATCGGCGTAGGCGTCGGCGACGGTGTTGCGGGCGATGCCGAGGTCGGCGGCGAGGGTGCGGGAGGAGGGCAGCCGCAGACCGGGAGCGAGCCGCCCGGTCCGGACGGCCTCACGCAGCGCGTCCGTCAGCCCCCGGCGCAGACCGGCACCACCGGAGGGCGCCAGATGCAGATCGATCCCGAGCCCCGGGACGGGCCCCCGCTCCCGCTTCCGCTCCCTCCCCGACTCTGCCCCCTGCTCCGAATTGGCCCACCGCTTCTCCATGAAAATGGACCATACCCCTGGGCCGCACCGCCCATAGGCTCCCACCCATGACCACCGAGACCGACACCGACCCATCCGGCACCGACCCATCCGGCACGGAATCACCCGGCACCGCGCCCGGCACCGAGCCCCGCACCGAACCCGCCCACGCCCCCGAAATCCCCCAGCGCCTGAACCTGGCCGAGCACGCCCCCGAGGTCTACAAGGCGATGATCCGGCTGGACACCGCCGCCAAGCAGGACCTGGATCCCAGGCTCCACGAACTGGTGAAGATCCGCGCCTCGCAGCTCAACCACTGCGCCTTCTGCCTCGACATGCACACCAAGGACGCCCTCGCGGCCGGGGAGAGCGTGGAGCGGATCATCCAGCTCGGCGCCTGGGAGGAGTCGCGGCATTTCTACACCGAGAAGGAACTCGCGGCGATCGAGCTGACCGAGGCCGTGACGGTCCTCACCGACGGTTTCGTCCCCGACGAGGTCTACGAGCGGGCCGCGGCGCACTTCGAGGAACGGGAGCTGGCTCAGTTGATCGCCGCGATCACGGTGATCAACGCCTGGAACCGGTTCGGGGTGACCACCCGGATGACCCCGGGCCACTACCGCCCGGCCGGCGCCCGGTGACCGCCCGCACCACCGCCCTGGACGCCGGGGTCCGTACGGCGATGCAGTCGGTGAGCGCCGCCGCCAAGCGCGGTCTGGGCGACCCGGCGCTGGCCGAACTGGTCCAGATCCGGGCCTCGCAGCTCAACCACTGCGCCTTCTGCCTGGACATGCACCTCACCCTGGCCCGCAAGCACGGGGTGCGGGAGCGGCAGCTCGATCTGCTGGCCGCCTGGGAGGAGTCCGGCGCGGAGTTCGACGCCCGGGAACGCGCCGCGCTGGCCCTGACGGAGGCGATCACCGTCCTGACCGACGGCTTCGTCCCGGACGACGTCCACGACGAAGCCGCCCGCCACTTCGACGGCCCGCGGCTCGCCCATCTGATCGCCCTGATCACGGCGATCAACGGTTGGAACCGCCTGATGGTGACCCGCCGTATCCCCCCGGGCAGCACCGACTGGTGAACCCTCAGCCGCACAGCCCGTCCGGCGGACAGAACCACTCCACCCCCACCTCCATCAGCGCGAACTCGTCCTCCCGTCCGTCCGCGTCCCGCCCGTAGGCGGCGACGGCGTACCCGCCGCCGTTCATCGCGGTGAACCGGGCGTCCACCGCGTGCCAGGTGCCGACATCCGGTTCGTCGCCGATCGAGGCGGCCATGTATTCGAGCCGCGCTCCGGTCACCCGGGAGGTGGGCAGCTCCTCGAAGGAGAGTTCCCGGTAACCGTCGGGCTTGGGGGTGTCCGCCGACCGGAACAGCGCGAAGGAGTCGTCCGGCGACACCTCGGCGATCTCGAACACCTGGACCCGACGGTCCCCCTCCGGGGAGCGGTAGTTCACCACGTCGAAGCCGTACTGCGAGGGCACGGCGTCCCGCTCCCACCCCTCCGGCACGGCGATCCGAAACCCTTCGGGATCGACACGGACCTCATAGCCGGAGGGCGGCAAGGAGGGCACGGGATCAACCACAGTAGAGGGGGAAGGAGAGGGGGAGGGGGAAGGGAAAGAAGACGTAGCGGCGTCAGAGGGAAGGGTTTCAGAGGGATACCCGGACGCGACAACCTCCCCACCACCCCCCTCCCCCGACTCCCCCGACTCACCCGGCGCCCGCACCACCACCAGGGCAACCACCACCCCGACCACCACCACCCCGACGACCACCGCCACCCGCAACCGGGACACCTCGCGCCAGAAACCGGCACCGGCACCGGCAAAGGGACCGAAGAGGCCGAAGAGGCCGGAGTGGCTGGAGCAGTCGGAGACCCCCGCCCCGCCCTCCCACCGCTGGGCATCCTCATCCCAGACCGGCCCACCGGAAGCCCCTCCCCCGGCACCCGAGCCAGAACCCGAACCCAACTCCGAACCGGACCCCAACCCAGAACCCGACCCCCACCCCGAGCCCGTCACAGCAACCCCGCCACCGCCGTGGCCACCGCTCCCGCCGACGCCAGCAGCGCCATCAGCGCCTCGGAGTCGGTGAGAAGCTGCCGCAGCCGCTGGAGCCGGGTCCGCTCCACCGCGCCGGTACGGTCGATCTCCCCCTCGGCCCCGGCGAGTTCGGCATCCAGCGCGGCGGTACGGTCGTCCGCGCGGACCCGGGTGAGATCGGCGCGCAGCTTCCGTATCGCGGCGAGCAGGGCGACCACCGCCGGATCAGGGGACCCGGTTCCGCCACCACCGTGATGGCTCTCGGCGCGAGCATGGCTGCCGATGGCGAAGGTGCTGCCGAAGACATCACCGATACGGACACTCGGCTCACCCCCGGCCGGACCTCCGGCCGCCGTGCCCTCCGCCCGCTCACCGTCCGTCGTCGCCATCGCCACCAGGTCCCTTCTTCATCATGTTCCCCGTTGTGGAGTGGGCCTCGGCCCGGTCGCCGACCGCGAAGGTGCTGTCCCGGACGGAACCGATGTGCACCGCGCCGTTGCTGATGTTCACGACCTTCTGAACGAACTCCCCGGTGCGGTAGCCGTGCGCGGCGAGGGCGGCCTTCACCCCCTCGGCGATACGGTCCTGGATGCTCTTCAGATAGCGGTCGACGTCCATCTGCTGGAACAGCGATCCCGTGGCCGCGGCCCCCAGTTCCCGTACGGACACCGCGGGCCCCTCGGGCAGGGCGACGCCGTGGCCGCCGGTGAGCGCGGCCCAGCCGTGGGCGGCGCCCCGGGCGAGGGTGACGAGGGACCGCACGGCCGAGCCGGGGGCCTGCCCGACCGCCCAGGCCGCCTTGGCGACGGCGTTGACGCTGCGGAAGCGGTGGGCGGCGCGGTCCGCGTCCTTGAAGTCGGCCCGGATCGGCTGGAGGACATGCGGGGCGATCTCCAGCATCAGCATCCGCCCCTGGGTGTGGACCCGGACGAACACGGTGACGACGAGTTCCTCCTCCCAGCCACCGACCCGCACCCGCAGAAAGTGGCGACGCTTCTCGGCGCCCTCCTCGACCGCGCGGCTGCGGTGGCGTTCGAAGTCCTCGGCGCCGAAGGGAGCGTCCGCGCGGCGCCGGAGCCCCTCGGCGGGCAGGAAGACACACTCGTCGATCTCCAGCCGCCGCAGCCGGTCCCGCCCCGCGTCGCCCGCGTGTTTAGCGGGCACGCGGAGCGCGGCGAGCAGCGGCTCGATGGTGTCGAGGACGATCCGATTGCCGAGCGCCCCAGCCGCAGACCCGACGGCAGACCCGGCCGCAGACCCGGCGGCAGACCCTTTCGTCGAACCGTTCGTCGACGAACCGTCCTCCGCCCCGCCCTCCTCGGGCCGCAGTTCGACGGCGAGCACCCAGGTGTCGTGGGCGGTGCCCGCCCCGCAGAAGGGATGGGCCTCGTGGTACATGATCAGCGGTGCGTGCTGCTCCAGCCGGATACGGTCCATCAGCCGCCGGAAGCGCGACCCCTCGGCGCTCTCCGCCGGGTCGGACCCGATGTCCGGGAACCGCTCCGGCGCCAGTTCGGCGCCCATCACCCGGGCGAACTGCCCGCGCTGCCCGGCGTTGCACACCGCCACCGCCAGCAGCACCACCAGCGCCAGCCACACCTGGACCGGCTCGATCTGCCCGTCCAAGCCGATCATCTGCGCCAACACGACGATCAAGAGGGTGCTGAACAGGGCCACCAGAAACAGGAACCGGCCCAGCCAGCGCAGGACGAGCGCCACGAACCGGCGCAGCGGCGCGGGACGTTCGGCGGTGCCGCGCACCACACCGGCCAGCGCCAGCAGCACTTCCGGCAGCAGATACCAGATCAGCAGCAGTCCGGTCGCCACCAGGCCGACGATCCACAGCGCGACGATCGCGGCGGCCCAGGTCAGTTCCAGACGGCGGGCGCGCAGGGCGTGGGCGAGGACGCGGGCGGCGTCGTGACCGAGCGCGGGCGGGGCGATGCGCTGTTCGTTGAGATACAGCTCCTCGATCACCCGGTCCCGGTAGGTGGCGTTCAGATAGGTCCCGGCGCAGAGCAGCCGGGTCGCCTCACTGGCGCGCGGCGGGACGGGCGGCGGCTGAGACGGTACGGATACGGCAGTGGAAGCGGAATGGGTACTCACACGGCTCCCCCGAGGCGTGAATGATCCAATTGCCCACAAATAAAGGCTAGTTGAGGTCCATCAGCATAGGGGGGCGCACCCCGGCACGTACGCCGTACGCACATGCTCATGGACACCGGTTCCCGACAGGAGCCCAACGCCACGGGGGTGCGGCGAACCGGTCGCCCGGTTCCCCGCACCCCCGTGGACGAAACCCGGTGGTGAGCAGAGGCGTCAGATCAGGCCGAGCCCGCGCACGGCCTCCCGCTCCTCCGCCAGCTCCTGCACCGACGCGTCGATCCGCGCCCGCGAGAACTCATTGATCTCCAGCCCCTGGACGATCTCGTACGCCCCGTCCTTGCAGGTCACCGGGAAGGACGAGATGAGGCCCTCGGGGACACCGTAGGAACCGTCGGACGGGATGCCCATCGACACCCAGTCGCCCTCGTCCGTGCCGTTGACCCAGGTGTGGACGTGGTCGATGGCGGCGTTGGCGGCGGAGGCGGCGGAGGACGCGCCCCGGGCCTCGATGATCGCGGCACCGCGCTTGGCGACGGTCGGGATGAAGTCGTCGGCGAGCCACTGCTCGTCGTTGACGACCTCGGCCGCGTTCTTCCCGGCGAGGGTCGCGTGGAAGATGTCCGGGTACTGGGTCGCCGAGTGGTTGCCCCAGATCGTCAGCCGCTTGATCTCGGAGACCGGGATACCGGTCTTCTTCGCGAGCTGGGTGAGCGCGCGGTTGTGGTCGAGGCGGGTCATCGCGGTGAACCGCTCGGCCGGTACGTCCGGCGCCGACGCCTGGGCGATGAGCGCGTTGGTGTTGGCCGGGTTGCCGACCACCAGCACCTTGATGTCGTCCGCCGCGTGGTCGTTGATGGCCTTGCCCTGCGGCTTGAAGATGCCGCCGTTGGCCTCCAGCAGGTCACCGCGCTCCATGCCCTTGGTGCGCGGACGCGCGCCGACCAGCAGGGCGACATTGGCGCCCGCGAAGGCGACGTTCGGGTCGTCGGTGATGTCGATGCCCTGGAGCAGCGGGAACGCGGAGTCGTCCAGCTCCATCGCCGTGCCCTCGGCGGCCTTGAGCGCCGGGGTGATCTCCAGCAGACGCAGCTTGACCGGCACATCCGCGCCGAGCAACTGGCCGGAGGCGATGCGGAAGAGCAGGGCGTAACCGATCTGGCCGGCCGCGCCGGTGACGGTGACGTTCACGGGAGTGCGGGTCATGGCGTTCTCCGTATACAGGCTGGCGGTGGGGCGTCCCGGCCCCGGGCGGATGATCGATCTCTTGACCTCAAGACAGATCCAGCGGTCAGGCTATCGCGCATCCCCCGGAGGGAACGGCCCGGGTCCTGTGGCCGACGCCACAGCGGCCACCTGTCGGGGGGAGGGGGTTCGCCGGTCGGAGATGGTCGGAGATGGGGGAGGAGAAGGGGCGGCCGTCCGCCAGGAGAGGGGAGGCGGAACGGCCGCCCGGGTGGGGTCCGTCGCCGGATCCCGTGGGGGTACCGTCCGCTTTCCCGGCCTCACGGCGGCCATGCGCACGAGCGTTAACTCGTACGAGTGAATCCCGCCGACCACTCACCCGCATACCGGGGCAAACCGGTGATACCGACCCGCCCCGCGCCACCCGCACCGGCTCCCACCCCCGCTCCCGCTCCCGCTACTGGGTGCACCCGGTCTCGCCGGTGGCGAGCGTCGCGCAGGCGACCGCCTCCTCGGCGTTCTTGACCGCGACCATCGGGGTGTACGCGATGGTGTCCCCGGCCTCGGCGATGGTGCCCTTCTGCTCGGCGCCGCCCGCGCTGATGTCGACCGCGTCGCCCGTGGTGCCCAGGGTGATCCGGCCCCACGCGGCCTGGCAGGTCTTGCTGTAGCGGACCTCAAGGGTGGTGGTGCCGACGACCGCGCTCGCGGTGGTGGTCACCAGTTCGCCGCTGCACCCCATGGCCTCGGCGTCCTTGCCCACACAGCTCGCCCCGCTGCACTCCACGCCCGGCGGGAGTTCGACGCTGGCGGTGGCGGTGGGGCTGGGCTTGGGTTCGGCGCCCTCGTCCGCCGTGTCGCCGCCCCGGGTCAGATAGAACGCCCCGGCGACCACGACCAGCACACCCACGACCCCGGCGAGGAACATCGTCACCCGCCGCCTACCCCCACCGGACCCGGAACCGCCACCCTGGCGCCCGCCCCGGGGCGGCTCCCCATAGGCCCCGACAGCGGCACCGGCCCCGGCCCCGGCCCCGGCACCGACCCCCACACCCATCCCGGCCCCGGTCCCGATCCCGGCTCCGATCCGGGCCGACGGCGATCCCGACGGAGGCGTCGCCGCCCCCTCGGGCCGGCCCTCACGCGCCCCGGGCCCGCGCCCCCCGGTGCGCGACGGCCCCTGGTACCCGGCCAGCTTCCACGAGTTCACGACATCCTCGGGCCCGTCGGACGGCGCACCGGAGGAACCGGAACCCCCCGCCGACGGCTCCTGGGCGCCCCGCCGGTGCCCGGCGGAGCCGGAATGGCGCGGCCCCGACGGCTGCTCCGGCACGGACGGCCGCTGCGGCACCGTCGGCGACACTCCCGCCGGTCCGGCTATCCCCGGGGTCACAGCCGGTCCTGTCGGTCCCGTCGGGCCGGTCGGGCCGTCGTTCTTCCGGCCCGCCCTCCCCTTGGCCTTGCCGGGCTGGGCGCCGAACTCGCTGAGCGCGGCACGGGCCTGGGAGATCCGGATGGCCTCCATGGTCATGTCGTGCCGCATCTCGGAGCGGCTCCAGGCGCGTTCGGCCAGCTCCCACATGGTGGTCAGATGGACCGGGTTGGTCCCGGTGACCTCGGCCAGGGCGACGATCGCGCCCTTCGGCGCGAGCAGCCGTCCATTGAGATAACGCTCCCAGGACGTCTTGCTGTAGCCCGTGCGGTCGGCGACGGCCGCGACGTTCAGACCACTGCGGTCCACGAGCCTGCGGAGCTGGCTGGTGAACTCTCTGATCTGTGGATCGAGTTCATCGGGCAGTGCCTTCCAACGAGGCATTGCGCTTCCCCCTCTTCCCCCCGGTACGTGCCGGTCGTTCCCCGCGTTGCTCTGCGCGTTGTTCTCCGCACCCGCGTTGTGGGCTCCGTGGTGCGCCCGCGCTGTTCCCCCGCGCGCGAGCCCCGTTGCCGAGCCCCGGTCTGGACTACCCACAGGGATGCGCCGGATCAGGATCCCAGCTTCCCGGGGTGGGGGCGCACGGGAGCACGGGGCCGCGGGCATGCACGGTCGCACGCCCGAAGACCCGGGGTCCAGTCCGCACTGACGAGCAACCGCACGAACAAACGGAAGGGTGCCCCGGACGCCCCGATTCATCACATTAACCCGTCAGCAGATTAGCCTCACGCGGCGCGGACACCGTAGCGGAATGGTCACTTCCGTGCCACAGGACCCGGACAGGACCCGGACAGCCGTTGATCGGGCCGTTCCCGGTGCGACAGCGTGGGCGCACCGGCGGTCCGTCCTTCCTCGGGGGTGGGGACGGACCGCCGCCGTCCGCGGCACGCGGGCGGGCTACTGGTCGACGGTGAAGTGCAGGGCGTCCTTGAGGAACGGGATCCTCAGCAGCGGGTCCGGCTGGGCCATCAGCGCCAGCAGCACGATCGACAGCCCCAGCACCCCGTAGGTGGCGATGTCCGTGAAGCGGGAGCGGACGGCGAGCATGCCGACGCCGGGCAGTACGAACCGCAGGACCGCGCCCGCCAGCAGCCCGGCGCCGATCAGCAGCGTGCCGACCCGGAACACGTCGAGGGCGGTCACCAGCAGACCGAGGCCGACCAGGGACAGCACCAGCAGCATCGGCCACTGGCGGGCCGGGGCGGGGGCGTCGCCGCCGGCTGCCCGGCCGCCGCCCTCGGGGCGGGCGGTGTCGCGGGTGAACAGGGGGAAGCGCCGGGTGGTCCGGCGCGGCCGGCCCTCGGCGTCCGGGGCGCTGACCGCGTCGGTCACCGCGAGATCCTCGTACGCGGCGGCGCCCTCCGGACCGGAGCCGGAACCCGGGTCGGAACCGGAACCCGGGTCAGAACCGGATCCGGCGCCGGCGTCGGCGCGCTGCTCCTCGGTCCTGCCGTCAGCCGACACTGCGCTCCGCCGCCTCGACCACGTTGACCAGCAATTGGGCCCGGGTCATCGGGCCGACCCCGCCGGGGTTCGGGGAGAGGAAACCGGCGACCTCGGCCACATCCGGGTGGACATCGCCGACGATCTTGCCCTCGGCGTTGCGCGAGACGCCCACGTCCAGGACGGCCGCGCCCGGCTTGACGTCCTCGGCGCGCACCAGGTGGGCGGAGCCCGCGGCGGCGACGATGATGTCCGCGCGCTTGAGGTGGGCGGCGAGATCGCGGGTGCCGGTGTGGCACTGGGTCACCGTGGCGTTCTCGGTGCGGCGGGTGAGGAGGAGGGGCATCGGGCGGCCGATGGTGACGCCGCGGCCGACGACCACCACCTCGGCGCCCTTGATCTCCACGCCGTAGCGGCGCAGCAGGGTGAGGATGCCGTTGGGGGTGCAGGGCAGGGGGGCGGGCTCGTTGAGGACGAGCCGGCCGAGGTTCATGGGGTGCAGGCCGTCGGCGTCCTTGTCCGGGTCCATCAGCTCCAGGATCCGGTTCTCGTCGATGCCCCGGGGCAGTGGGAGCTGCACGATGTAGCCGGTGCACTCCGGGTCGTCGTTCAGCTCCCGGACGACCGCCTCGATCTCCTCCTGGGTCGCCGTGGCGGGCAGCTCGCGCTGGAGGGAGGCGATACCGACCTCGGCGCAGTCGCGGTGCTTGCCGGCGACGTACTTGCGGCTGCCGGGGTCGTCCCCGACCAGGATCGTGCCGAGGCCGGGCGTGACGCCCTTCTCCTTCAGCGCCGCCACGCGGACGGTCAGATCGGACTTGATCGCGGCTGCGGTGGCCTTGCCATCGAGAATCTGGGCGGTCATGCGCCCCATCCTCCCGGATGACCGCCCCTTCGTTCCAATCGCCTCCGGCCGCCGATCCTCCCAAGATCGGTGATGTTGCACTTGCACAACACATCCCGCCCGCGGCTGGACAATCCAGCCAGGGCTGAAGAACGATGTGAAGACAGTGCCGCGGGCAGTACCGGGGGGACGAAACCGCTTTCTGTGACTCCTTCTCCTCCACACCGTGCCGCCGCGCGCCGTCCCCGCACCCAGTGACATCGGAGGAATCCCCGCCATGAGTTTCGGCGACCAGAACAACCCCTATGGCGCGCCCCAGGGGGGCCAGCAGCCGCCCCACCCGGGGTACGGCTACCCGCAGGCACCGCCGGTCAGCCCGTACGGGGAGGGCGTCCCCGTGCTGACCACGATGCCGGGCACGGTGAGCACCGCCCGGGTGCTGCTGTGGGTGATCGCCGGACTCCAGGCCATCGGCGTGGTGCTGTTCGCCTTCGCCGCGTTCACGGTCGACCAACTGGAGGACGACCCGGCGTTCGATGATCTCTCCGGCTACTCGACCGGCGTGCTGTGGGGCCTCATCGCACTGGCGCTGGCCTGGCTGGTGTGGGCGGCCGTACTCGCCACCAAGTTCAAGTCCGGCGGTAGCGGCGCGCGGGTGACGATCCTGGTGTTCGGCATTTTGACGGCGGTGATCGCCATCTACCCGTTCACCGTCTTCGGCATCATCCACCTCGTGCTCGGCATCCTGATAGCCGTGTTCGCGGGCAACGCCAACGGCAAGGCGTGGTTCAACCGCCCGCGGTACTGACCGGTACCGAGCCGACCGAGGGCCGCCTCGTCACGCCTGCACGGCGGAGACGAAGGCGGCCCAGGCGTTTGTGGAGACCAGGAGGGTGGGGCCGTTGGGGGTTTTGGTGTCGCGGACGGGGGTTATGCCGGGGAGGTTGGTGGCGACTTCGACGCAGTCGGCGCCGTACTCGTCGCTGAAGCTGCTCTTGCGCCAGGCCGCGCTACGCAGGTCGGCCTTCCTTGTCGGCTTCATCTCTGTAGGTCCTCGCTACTTCGTCGATCAGTGTCAGGGACGCCTCCGGTGACAGGGCGGCGGCCCGGAGCAGATCGTACGCGCGGCGGTACTGACGCACGAGAGGTGGATAGTCGATCATCTGGCCCACGAAGTTGCCGTCCGACCACACCAGTTGCGGGGCATCGGCAAAGGTCATGATCTTGGCGGTGCCGCGCCTGAGGGGGTGCCAGAAGGTCGTTTCCGGAACGATCTGGAAGATGCTCTCCGTGGAACGGATCAGGGCGGAAACGTGCTCCAACTGCTCGGCCATCACAGCGGCTGAGAGCGGCGTGTTCCGGATGACCGACTCCCGCACGATCCCCCAGTACTCAGGACGGTCGGGAAGTTCCCACAGCTTCGCACGTGCCATGCGCGCACTGATGCGCTCTTCCGCCGCCTCCGGCTTGGTGTACGGGGCTCCATGGCGGATGAGCCCGCGCATGTACGCCTCCGTCTGGAGCAGGCCGGGGATGACCTCGGGCTGCCACTCCTCCAGCGACACCGCCTCCTTCTCCAGGTCGGGCACATCCTCGAAGTTCGCGGAATGTCCCGTGCGCCGCGCCTTGGAGGCGTCTTCACACCGCCGCTCGAAAAACCCGTCCGTCCCCAATGTCTTGTCCACATGCCGGGCCAGGTCGATCGGCATCCGGCGCTCGCCGCGCTCGATCAGGCTGAGGTACGAAACCCCCCGATAGCTGCCCTCGGCCAACTGCTCCAACGTCAGCCCCGCCTGCTCCCGGCGATACCGCAACTCGGCGCCGTAAAAGCAGGGGATGTTCTCGGACGCGTCGGGGTCCTTCTTCGCGGGCACAACCATCACCACCGTTCAACAGTTGCTCGTGTCCAGCCGAAACCCCTTTCACCGTACGCGTCTTGACATCACTCTGTGAGGGATTCGTCACACCCCGCACACGGAGGCGTACTCCCATGTCCCCCCACCCACCCCCGCGATTCGTCTCCGAGCATCTCGTGCTCGATATCGTCGCCGTCCCCCGTGCCGTGCCCGAGGCTCGGCGGGTCGTCGGGGCGTATCTCGGCGACCCCTGCCCCGACGTCCTGCTCTGTCTCAGTGAGTTGCTGACCAATGTGATCCGGCATGTCGGCGAGGGCACGCCCGTGACGGTGCGGGTCTGCCCCGGGCCCAGCGGCACCACCCGACTGGAGGTCACGGACGCCGGGCCGCCCGCGCTGCTCCTGGCGCGGTATCCGCACCGGTACGACGAGTCCGGCCGGGGGCTGCTGCTGGTCGGGGTGATCGCCCGGCGCTGGGGTGTGAAGGCGCAGGCGGGCGGCAGAACCGTCTGGTGCGAACTCGTCGCCGACGAGCCGTCCGTCAGTGGAAGAAGTGCCGCGTCCCCGTGAAGTACATCGTCACGCCCGCCTTCTTCGCCGCCTCCACGACCTGGTCGTCACGGACCGAACCGCCCGGCTGGACGACCGCCCTGACCCCGGCGTCGGTGAGGATCTCCAGGCCGTCCGGGAAGGGGAAGAACGCGTCGGAGGCGGCGTAGGCGCCCCGGGCGCGCTCGGCGCCCGCCCGCTCGACGGCGAGCTTCGCGGAGTCGACCCGGTTGACCTGGCCCATGCCGACGCCGACCGAGGCACCGTCCTTGGCCAGCAGGATCGCGTTGGACTTCACCGCGCGGCACGCCTTCCAGGCGAAGGCCAGCTCACGGAGTGCGGCGGGGTCGAGGGCCTCGCCGGTCGCCAGGGTCCAGTGGGCCGGGTCGTCGCCGTCGGCCTGGAGGCGGTCGGTGACCTGGAGCAGGGCGCCGCCGTCGACGGCCTTGACCTCGACCGCGTTGGCGGGGGCGCCCGGCGCCTTGAGGACCCGGATGTTCTTCTTGCGGGCGAGGGCCTCCAGGGCGCCGTCCTCGTAGTCCGGGGCCACGATGACCTCGGTGAAGATCTCGGCGACCTGCTCCGCCATCTCCTTGCTGACCGGGCGGTTCACCGCGATCACCCCGCCGAACGCCGACAGCGGATCACTGGCGTGCGCCTTGCGGTGCGCCTCGGCGACATCCGTGCCGATCGCGATCCCGCAGGGGTTGGCGTGCTTGATGATCGCGACGCAGGGCTCGTCGTGGTCGTAGGCGGCCCGGCGGGCGGCGTCCGTGTCCGTGTAGTTGTTGTACGACATCTCCTTGCCGTGCAACTGCTCCGCGCGGGCGAGACCCCCACCCGCGGGGTCGGTGTAGAGGGCGGCTGGCTGGTGCGGGTTCTCGCCGTAGCGCAGGGTGTTCTCGCGCTCCCAGGTGGCGCCCAGGAAGTCGGGGAAGGGGGAGTCGTCGACCGGGGCGTACTCGGTCGCGAACCAGTTGGCCACCGCCACGTCGTAGGCGGCGGTGTGCTGGAACGCCTCGGCGGCCAGGCGCTTGCGGGTGGCGAGGTCGAAGCCTCCCGCGGTGGCCGCGGCGAGGACGTCCGCGTACCGGGCGGGGCTGGTGACGACCGCCACGGACGGGTGGTTCTTGGCGGCGGCGCGGACCATGGAGGGTCCGCCGATGTCGATCTGCTCCACGCACTCGTCGGGGGAGGCGCCGGAGGCGACCGTCTCGCGGAACGGGTAGAGGTTCACGACGACCAGGTCGAAGGGCTCGACGCCCAGCTCGGTGAGCTGCTCGCGGTGGGTGGCGAGACGCAGGTCGGCGAGGATGCCCGCGTGCACCTTGGGGTGCAGGGTCTTGACCCGGCCGTCCAGGCACTCGGGGAAGCCGGTCAGCTCCTCGACCTTGGTCACCGGGACCCCGGCGGCGGCGATCCGCCCGGCCGTGGAGCCGGTGGAGACGAGGGCGACGCCCGCCTCGTGCAGGCCGCGCGCCAGCTCTTCGAGGCCGGTCTTGTCGTAGACACTGATCAGCGCCCGGCGGATCGGCCGCTTGGTGCTGCTCTCGGCGGTGGCCGTCTCGGCACTCACGGTCCCGGCACTGGCGGTCCCGGCACTGGCGGTCCCGGCACTGACGGTCCCGGCACTGGCGGTCTCGTTGGCGGTCACGGGATAACTACCTTTCGTCCCTCGATGCGATAGCCGTTGCGGGCGAGCCGCCCCACGACATCGACGAGCAGCCTTCGCTCGACTTCCTTGATGCGCTCGTGCAGCGCGCTCTCGTCGTCCTCGTCCCGGATCTCGACCACGCCCTGAGCGATGATCGGGCCGGTGTCGACGCCGTCGTCGACGAAGTGGACGGTGCAGCCGGTGACCCTGGCCCCGTACGCGAGCGCGTCACGGACGCCGTGGGCGCCGGGAAAACTGGGCAGCAGCGCGGGGTGCGTATTCACGAACCGGCCGCCGAACCGGGCCAGGAACTCCTTGCCGACGATCTTCATGAACCCGGCGGACACCACCAGGTCGGGTTCGTAGGCGGCCACGGCCTCGGCGAGAGCGGCGTCCCACTCCTCGCGGGCCGGGTAGTCCTTCACCCGCCGGACGAAGGTCGGCAGCCCGGCGCGCTCGGCGCGGGCCAGTCCCTCGATGCCGGTGCGGTCGGCGCCCACGGCCACGATCTCGGCGCCGTAGCGGGCGGTGCCGGTCGCTGCGATCCCGTCGAGCAGCGCCTGGAGATTGGTACCGGATCCGGAGACCAGCACGACGAGGCGCTTGACACGCTCGACCACGGGTTCGGCCCTTTCTGATTCGGGGGGTGCGCCTGGGCGGCATGTACGTTCGTACGAATGCTTCGCGCCCTCGGATACGGGGAAGCCTACGAAGCGGCCGACCGTCAGCAACGATACCGGCACACCGGACGGCCCCCACGGGACGGGGGCGTGGCCGGAAGGTAGCGTCTGGGGGAGCCGGGTCGGGAACGTGCGTGGGGCACGAAGCGTTTCAGATGGTGACGGCCCGGTCACCGCACTGCCAGCCCCGACTGCCCGAGCCGTACCGCTCCGCTTCGATCACGCTTCGACGACGCCCCCCGACGACGTTCCGACCACGTTCCTAATTGCTCCGACCACGCCTCGACCACCAAGGGATGACGCTCACTTGATGCCGGACCGCACTCCGCGACTCCTCATGTCGACCCCGCTGCCGGAGCGGGGTGGGCGGCGCAGCGGTGTGCTGCTGCGGGAGCGCCCTTCGTCCACACCGGACACCTCGCCCGGGAACTCCGGAAGCCCCGGCAGTTCAGGGAACTCCGGTGACTCAGGGAACTCCGGGCAGGCCGACAACCCCTTCGCGCCGCCGCCCGAGGGCAGGCCCGACCAGCCGTGGCAGCCGCGCCGCCCGGAGGGGTCGGACGGGTCGTCGGGGCCTTCGGAGGACGGATCGCGCGGGGGCGAGGGCGGGCGTCCGGCCTGGGGCGGCCAGTGGAGCGACCGGCAGCCCGGCCGCTCCGGCGGCGGCTTCGGCGACCGGCCCGGTGGCCGTCCCGAGGGCCCCGGGGGCGGCGGCTCGGGTGGTCCCGGTTCCCGCTGGGACCCGACCGACCCCGCCCAGAGACGCGCGCGGTACGCGCTGCTGAGCGGGATGTGGGCGTTCTTCTTCGCCCTCTTCAGTTGGCCGTATGTGGCGCTGCTGCTCGGCGCGCTCGCCCTGTACTGGGGCATCAGCGCGCTGCACGCCAAGCCGCGCACACAGGATCCGGACAACCCCGCTCCGCAGCCGACGGGGCGTCCGCAGACCACGGCGGCGGTCAGCGGGATCGTGACGGCGTCGCTGGCGATCGTGCTGGTGGCGGCGACCTTCGTGGCCCAGCTCGTCTACCGCGACTACTACACCTGCCGCAGCGACGCCCTCACCAATGAGCAGCGGCAGTCCTGCGATCAGTTGCTGCCGGAGCAGTTGCGGGATGTGCTGGGGCAGGGGGGGTAGCACTCCGCTGGGGGCTAGTGGTCGCCGGGGGGCTCCGGGGGCTGGGGGTCGGTGGGGCTGGGGGTGGGGGTGATGGTGGCGGGGGTGGTGGCGGGGGCCGGTGGCTCCGTCCGTTCCTTCGGTTCCGGCGGCTGCTCTGCCGCTTCTTCGGCTTCTGTGGGATCGGGGGCGGCGCCGGTGTTCTCCGCGGCCTGCGCGGCATGCGCGGTCTCCGGCTTCTCCGACCTCACCGGCTTCCCCGGCTTCTCCGACCTCACCGGCTTCCCCGGCCTCGTCGGCTCCTCCGGCTTCTGCGGTTTCTTCCGGGTGGACCTGCGGGTGGTTCTGAGTCGCCAGGCCCGTACGGTCAGGGCGGTCGGGATGCCCAGGGCCGTGGTCCAGGCCAGGGCCGCCACACCGGTCTGCCACCCCAGCGGGCCGAAGTCGGCCAGCGCCGCGACGCCCAGCGGGCCGCCGGACAGGGCGGCGAGCGGGGCGAAGGCGGCGGCGCAGAGGATGGCGGCCAGCAGGGTGAGGGACATCGTGCGCCGGGCGGACCAGGGCGGCAGGGGCGGCCAGGGCGGTGCGCCGGGCTCGGAGACGGTCTCGGACCCGGCGTCCGGGACATGCACGGCCGCCGCCGCCATGAACCAGCCCAGGGTCAGCCCGGCCGCCACCGGAACCGCGGCGGCGGCCCAGGTGAAGGGCGTGCCGGGTCCTGCGGACGGTACGGCGGACAGAAGCGGGAACGGCGGCAGGAGCGGCCCGGGGGCGGAGCCGAGCGGACCGACGATCTGGCCGACACCGAGGGTGAATCCGGGACCCAGCGCGTAGGCGGCGCCCCAGACGGCGGCGTTCGGGACCAGGGCCAGACAGAGCAGGAACACCGCGAACCGCCCCGACCAGCCCTCCGTCAACTGCGCGAAGGCGGCTCCGGCGGCGGTCCCGTGCCCGACCAGCGAGACCGCGACCAGCAGCGAACCGCCGCCGACCAGTACCGCCGTACCCGCCGCCGCGGCCCGCAGCGCCTCGCCGAGGCGGTCCCGGGCCACCGGCGGCAGCAGCCTGCGGCGCACCGCCCGGGGCAGCAGCACCAGCACATCGAGCAGCGGCTCGTGCGGCCTGCCGTACGCCGTCCAGACCCCGGCACCGGCCGCCAGTACCGCGATCAGCGGGACGCAGCCGAGGACCCAGGGCCAGGAGGGGCGCAGGTCGCCGCCGTCGGCGTAGAGCGCGGCGGCGGCGCCGACGGCGAGATAGCCGAGGACGACCCCGGTCCAGGCGGTGCGCGCGGAGGCCGGGGTGTGGCCCTCGGCGGCGCGGTCGACGGCGTCCCGGGCGGCGCGGTGCAGCAGGAAGAGCGGCACGGCGAGCAGCAGCAGCGGGGTGAGGCCGACCGGGGCGGGGACGCCGGAGAGGGTGTCGGCGCGGATCAGTTCGGCGCCGTGTGCGAGCAGCCAGAGGGAGGCGGCGAGATGCAGGGCGCCGCCGGGACCGCTGTCGGGGTAGGGCGAGCTGATCCACATCATCATCACCAGGACGGCGAACGAACCGAGGCCGAGCCCGGCGGCGACCACCCCGCCGCACGCGCCCGCGACGAGCCCGGACGAGGGGCGGCGCAGCGCCCTCCTGGGGAGCCGGTGGGTGAGGTGCGCGGGCAGGGACGACAGCGCCGTCAGCCACGGCAGGGGTGGACGGCGGCCGGACGGGCGCGCGGTGCCGGGGTGGGTGCCAGCGCGTGCGTCGGCGTCGGCATCGGCGGGGCGATCGGTCATCGGGATCACGAGCGCCATGCTCCCAACGACACGCGCTTTCCCGTCGTAACAGGCGAACCTCCGATGTGTCGCCCAATATGTGTTTATGTACTTTTTCGAGCGAAGGGGCGCCCTGTGACGCAGAGCCCTGCCACTCCGCTCCCCCCGCCCAAGGAGTGCCGACGGCTGCGTGAGGCCGCCTCACTGACGCAGGCTCAGCTCGCCACCCAGGTCGGCGTCACCCGAGAGACGGTACGCGCCTGGGAGAACGGCCGGACCACTCCGCGCGGACGCAAGCGCGAGGCGTACGCGAGGCTGCTGGCCCGGTTGGCCGAGCCGGAGCGCGCCGGATCCGAGGCCGGTGCGTCGGCGGGCGCCCGGGTGACAGCACGTCAGGAGCCAGTGAGCATGCCCTCGTCCTCCGCGTCTTCTTCCGTGTCCCCCGTTTCCTCCGTGTCCCCCGTTTCCTCCGTGGCTTCCGTGGGCGTGGGTCAGGGGCCGGTGAAGCCGGCCGTCGCGCAGACGGTGACGGCGGTCGCGGAACCGGTGTCCGCCGACCCGCCGCCCCCGCCGCGCTCCGCCCTGACCCCCGGTCAGGCGTTCGACGCGCTCTACACCTACTGCGCCCCCGCCCTCGTCCGGCAGGCGTATCTGCTGTGCGGGCGGCGGGAACTGGCGCGGGAGGCGGTGGAGCGGGCGTTCCAGCAGGCGTGGGGGCGCTGGCCCGAGGTGGCGGTCGACCGGGACCCGGCGGGCTGGGTCCGGGCGGCGGCGTACGAGTACGCGCTCTCCCCCTGGCACCGGTTCCGCCCGCGCTACCGCCATCCGGAGGCCCCACCGGCGGACGCGGCGGACCGCGCGCTGCTCGGCACGCTGCTGGAAATCCCGCCCCCGCACCGCCGCACCCTGCTCCTCTACGACGGGGTGGGGCTCGGTCTCGCGGAGACGGCGGCGGAGACGGAGGCGAGCACTCCGGCGGCGGCGACCCGGTTGATGCACGCGCGCGAGTCCCTCGCCGGGCGGTTGCCGGAGCTGTCCGATCCCGGGGTGCTGCACGACCGGCTGACCCGGCTGGCCTCCACCGAGCGGCTGCGGGCGTCCCAGCCGAAGCCGGTGCGGCTGGCGGGTGAGCGGCGGGCGCGGTTCTGGACGCGGGCGGCGATCGCGTTCACGGTCGCGCTGATCGGCGCGACGGCGCTGACCCTGCGCACCGCGCCCACCCAGTACGAGCCACCGGTGGCGCCGGGGGAGACGGTACGGGGGGTGCCGCCCCGGCAGGCGCCGGGGCCGCTGTCGGACACCCAGATCGAGCTGCGCGCGAAGCTGCGGGGGGAGGCGGCGGCGGGGCCGGAGCGGTTGATTCCGGTGGCGGAGTGAGGGGGCGGGGCGGGTCCGTATGCCGCCGGGTGCGGGCCGGTGGGGGCTGATCGCGCGGTTCCTCCCCCGGAGGGGGTGCCCCCAGCGCCCCTGAAAGCCCTCGCGGCTCACGTCGCCCCGGCCCGCCTCGGCCGCAGGCAGTCGTACCGCTGGAGTGACGGGGTCCCGCGCGTGGGGGGGGCGCGGCGGCGTGGTGCTCGCACTGCTGGCCGTGATGCCGGTGGGCCCGCACCCTCGCAGGGTGCGGGCCCACCGGCGTGCGCATCGGATCCCGCGTTCAGCCCGCCAGGATCTCGCGGGCCAGCTCCGCCGTCTCGGTCGGCGTCTTGCCGACCTTGACTCCGGCCGCCTCCAGCGCCTCCTTCTTGGCCTGCGCCGTACCCGACGAACCGGACACGATCGCGCCCGCGTGGCCCATCGTCTTGCCCTCGGGCGCGGTGAAGCCCGCGACATAGCCGACGACCGGCTTCGTCACGTTCTCCTTGATGAACGCCGCCGCCCGCTCCTCCGCGTCGCCGCCGATCTCGCCGATCATCACGATCAGATCGGTGTCGGGGTCGTCCTGGAACGCGGCGAGGGCGTCGATGTGGGTGGTCCCGATGATCGGGTCACCGCCGATACCGACCGCCGTAGAGAAGCCGATGTCCCGCAGCTCGTACATCATCTGGTACGTCAGCGTGCCGGACTTCGAGACGAGCCCGATCCGGCCCGGCTTGGTGATGTCGCCGGGGATGATGCCGACGTTGGACTGGCCGACGGTGATGATGCCGGGACAGTTCGGGCCGATGATCCGGGTCTTGTCGCCCTTCTTCCCGGCGTACGCCCAGAAGGACGCCGAGTCGTGCACGGCGATGCCCTCGGTGATCACGACGGCCAGCGGGATCTCGGCGTCGATCGCCTCGACCACCGCGTCCTTGGTGAACTTCTCCGGTACGAAGATCACGGATACGTTCGCGCCGGTCTGCTCGATGGCCTCCTTGACGGTCCCGAACACGGGTACCTCGGTGCCGTCGAAGTCCACGGTCGTCCCCGCCTTGCGCGGGTTCACGCCGCCCACGACGTTGGTGCCGTCGCCCAGCATGAGCTTGGTGTGCTTCATGCCCGTGGCGCCGGTCATGCCCTGGACGATGACCTTGCTGTCCTTGTTGAGCCAGATAGCCATGGTGTGTGGTGTCCTCGTCCTGAGTGCTTACTTTGCGGCGTGGGCCAGCTCGGCGGCCTTGTCGGCCGCGCCGTCCATGGTGTCGACGCGCTGCACCAGCGGGTGGTTGGCGTCGGTGAGGATCTTGCGACCCAGCTCGGCGTTGTTGCCGTCCAGCCGGACGACCAGCGGCTTGGTGACCTCGTCACCGCGGTCCGCGAGAAGCTGGAGCGCCTGGACGATGCCGTTGGCGACCTCGTCGCACGCGGTGATGCCGCCGAAGACATTGACGAAGACGGACTTGACGTCCGGGTCGCCGAGGATGATCTCCAGACCGTTGGCCATCACCTGGGCGGAGGCACCGCCACCGATGTCCAGGAAGTTCGCCGGCTTGACGTTGCCGTGGTTCTCACCGGCGTAGGCGACGACGTCCAGGGTGGACATGACCAGCCCGGCGCCGTTGCCGATGATGCCGACCTCGCCGTCCAGCTTGACGTAGTTGAGGTTCTTCTCCTTGGCGGCGGCCTCCAGCGGGTTGGCCGCGGCCTTGTCGTGGAGTTCCTCGAAGTCGGGGTGACGGAACTCGGCGTTGTCGTCCAGCGACACCTTGCCGTCGAGCGCGAGGACCTCACCGGAGGCGACCTTGGCCAGCGGGTTCACCTCGACCAGGAGGGCGTCCTCCTTGATGAAGACGTCCCACAGCGTGACCAGGACATCGGCGACCTTGTCCGCGACCTCGGCCGGGAACTTCGCGGCGGCGACGATCTCCCGCGCCTTCTCCGGCGTCACACCGTCGATCGCGTCGATCGGGGTCTTGGCGACGGCCTCCGGACGGGTGGCGGCCACCTCCTCGATGTCCATGCCGCCCTCGACGGAGGCGATGGAGAGGAAGGTGCGGTTGGCACGGTCGAGGAGGAAGGAGACGTAGTACTCCTCGACGATCTCCGGCGCGGTCTCGGCGATCATCACCTTGTGGACCGTGTGGCCCTTGATGTCCATCCCGAGGATGTCCGTCGCGCGGGCGACGGCCTCGTCCGGGGTCGCGGCGAGCTTGACGCCACCGGCCTTCCCTCGGCCACCGACCTTCACCTGGGCCTTGACGACGGACTTGCCGCCCAGGCGCTCGGTGGCTGCGCGCGCCGCCTCAGGCGTGTCGATGACTTCACCGGCCAGCACCGGTACATCGTGCTTGGCGAAGAGGTCCCTCGCCTGGTACTCGAACAGGTCCACGCGCTTCCGTCCCTATCAGTGATCTCGCGGTTCGTTGGATGCGTGGGCGTGCCGCGAAGGGCAACGTGACGTCCGCTTGGGTCACAGGGGATGCGCACACGGTGTCCGAGGGCGCGGCATGTCCGTCTCGCAGGTTATCGCTGCTTCCGGAAGGCCCCTAAATCGAGAGTCACACCTGAGCGGTGATACCCGTCACATGATGCCGCAATCCGTGGCACGGAGTGCCATAGGGGGGTGCGGGAGGCGGCGCCGTCCGGTGCCGGCGCGGTGCCGGTGCTGCGCGGTGCCGGTGCTGTGCCCGGTGCGGTGCCGGTCCGACGCCAGTCCGGTGCCGGTGCGGTGCCGGTGCGGTGCCGTCCGGGCGGCCTATCGCTGGTGGGCCGCCGTGTCCGGTATCGGCAGCGGCCGTCTCTCGATCGCCGCGGCCATCACCTCCGGGAACAGATCCGGCGTACAGGCGAACGCCGGCGCGCCCAGCGCGGCGAGCGCCGCCGCGTGCTCCCGGTCGTACGCGGGCGCCCCCTCGTCCGACAGCGCGAGCAGCGTCACGAACTGCGCCCCCGACGCCTTCAGCGCCGCCACCCGCTTCAGCATCTCGTCCCGGATCCCGCCCTCGTACAGATCGCTGATCAGCACGACCACCGTGTCCGCGGGCCGGGTGATCCTCGACTGGCAGTACGCCAGTGCCCGGTTGATGTCCGTGCCACCGCCGAGTTGGGTGCCGAACAGCACATCCACCGGATCGTCCAACTGATCCGTCAGGTCCACCACCGCCGTGTCGAACACCACCAGCCGTGTACTGATCGACCGCATCGACGCCAGCACCGCCCCGAACACCGACGCGTACACCACCGACGCCGCCATCGACCCCGACTGGTCGACGCAGAGCACGACCTCCTTCCGCACCGACCGCGCGGCCCGCCCGTACCCCACCAGCCGCTCCGGTACCACCGTCCGGTGCTCCGGGAGGTAGTGCTTGAGGTTGGCGGCGATCGTGCGGTTCCAGTCGATGTCGTGGTGGCGGGGGCGGCTGACCCGGGCGCTGCGGTCGAGCGCCCCGGTGAGGGTGGCCCGGGTGCGGGTGGCGAGCCGTTGCTCCAGATCGTCGACGACCTTGCGCACCACCGCCCGGGCGGTCTCCTTCGTCGTCTCCGGCATCGCCTTGTTCAGCGACAGCAGCGTGCCGACCAGGTGCACGTCCGCCTCGACGGCCTCCAGCATCTCCGGCTCCAGCAGCAGCGTCGACAGCCCGAGCCGGTCGATCGCGTCCCGCTGCATCACCTGCACCACGGAGGAGGGGAAGTACGCCCGGATGTCGCCGAGCCATCGCGCGACCGCCGGCGCCGACGCCCCGAGCCCCGCCGCGCGGTCCTTCCCCGCGCGCCCCTTGTCCCCCTGCTTTCCGTAGAGCGCGGTCAGCGCCCCGTCCATCGCCGCGTCCCGCCCGCCCGGCTCGTATCCGGTGCCGTCGGCCCCCTCCCCGCCGCCGAGGACCAGCCGCCAGCGCCGCAGCCGCTCCCGCGCCGGGTCCGTTCCCGCGCCGCCGCCCGCCACCCCGCCGGGCGCGCCCGCCAGGTCCTCCATGGCCCCGGTAGCCCCGGTAGTCTCCGTGGCCTGCATGGCCTCCGTGGCCCCCGCGCCCTCCATGTCCCCCCTTTCCTCCCTGTCCTGCGTCATGGTCACGCCACCCCCATGAGTCCGGGTCCGTCGTTCGCCGTCCCCAGCAGCAGCCGCACCACCGGCGCCACCGCCCCCGCGCGGTCCGGGTCGAGGGTGTCGCCGAAGCCGGGCACCCCGGCGCCCGCGCCGACCGCCACCGCCCGCTCCCCCGGCCCGCGGCGGACCAGCTCACCGAGCGTGCGCCGCACCCCCGCCTCGTACTCCGCGAACGTCCGCCGCAGCAGCGGCAGCACATCCGTGAACGCCTCCGGCGACACCCCCGTCAGCCAGGTGTCGACCAGCCCCAGCAGCCGTTCGTCGTGCACCAGCAGCATCCCGCCCCCGGAGCCGCCCCCGACGAACCCCTCGATCCAGGCCGCGGCGTCCCCCGGTGGCGTCCCCGGCGACAGCGCCAGCCCCAGCAGCCGCGCGGCCCCGTCCTGGTCGAGCCGCCCGTCGTCCAGCAGCAGCCGCGCCGCCCGCCCCCGGATCACCCCCGGCACACTGTCCCACCCGGCCAGCACCCCCAGCACGTCCCGCCACCGCTCCCGCAGCCCGCCCGCGCCGGAGAGCCCGCCGCCCTGTCCCCGGTCCGGATCGGCCCCCGCACCGCCCGCCGCCGCCTCCCCGCCGCTCTCCCCCAGCAACCCCACCGCCCCGTGCACCGCGTCCACATGGCGCCGCATCTCCTGCGCCGCCTCCCGGTCGAGGGCCGCGCAGGCCGGGGGCAGGCCGACGAAGATCCGCTCGGCGAGCCCCGCCGCCACCCCGGCCAGCGCCCGCGTGTCCGTGCCCCGCACGTCGCCGTACCGCAGTGCCCGGACCAGCGCGGGCAGGGCCTGCGCCAGATGGCCGACATCCGCGTCGAGCGCCGCGCGGTCGGCCAGGACGCGCATCACCGCGGGGAGCGCCTCCGGCAGCCCGGCCAGCAGACAGCGCTCGGCGAGCGCCGTGACCTCGACCAGCCCCGGTGCGGCGACCGCGTCCCCCTCCGCCTTCGCGGTCGCGGCGCCGAGCACGGTCGTCCCCCACACCCCCGCCTCCGCGATCCGCACCGCCAGCTCCGGTTCCCACCGCAGCCGCCAGGTCTCCCGGAAGGTGCCCGTACCGCCCCGGGACCCGGCCGGTTCGCCCCACTCCACGCCGAGCAGCCGCAGCCGGTGCAGGAGCCTGCTGCGCCCGGCGTCGGTGTCCTTGCGCAGATCCAGCTCCATCTCCCGCTCCCGCGCCTCGGGCTTCAGCCGGAGCCTGCGCTGCGCCCGGTCCAGGTCCCGCTGCAACGGCACCGCCGGGGCCGACGCCGGAACCTCGCCCAGCACCTCGCCGACCACCAGCCGGTCCCGCACCAGCGCCAGCGGCACGTCCGAGCCCTCGCACAGCACCGCCCGCACCGCGTCGGTGGTCTCGCCGAGCCCCGGCAACGGCCGCCCCCGCATCGCCGCCAGCGCCTCGGCCAGCCGGACCGCCTCGATCACATGGGCGGACGACACCACCATGTCCTCGGCCCGCAGCAGCCCCGCCACCTTTGCCAGCCACCGCTCGACCGGCCGGTCCGGCACCTCGAACAGATGCCCGTACCATCCCGGCGACTCGATACCCGCCCCATATCCCCCGGCCCGCGCCAGCCGCCGGTACGTCCACGGCACCCAGGTCAGCTCCGCCTTGACCCTGGGCAGCCCCTTCACCAGCGCCCGGTCCGCCGCCACGGCCGCCTTCCGCGCCAGCGCCGGGACATGCCACGCCCCGCACACCACGGCCACCGCGTCACCGAACTCCCGCCGCGCCGCCCGCACCTGGAGCCGCATGTACGCCTCCCGCACGAGATCCCGCCCGGCCCCGCCGTCGCCGTACGCCTCGCGCAGGGCGCCCATGGCCTCCGCCAGCACCCGGAACGGGGCGAAGACGTCCCCGCCCACCCCCCGGTGCTCGACCACGTCCTCCCACCACCGCTCGGCGTCGTCATGACCGGCGGTCTCGGCGAGCACGGCGAGCGGGTCGATCCGGACGGCACCGGGGCCGCCGCCCCGCCCGCCGTCCTCCTCCTGCGCGCCCTCGCCGCCCGCACTCTCCTCCTCGCTCCCCCACGCCAGGGTGTGGGTCGCGGGCAGGTCGATGAAACGGGCCGGAACCCCGTGCTCCACCGCCCAGCGCAGGGCGATCCACTCCGGGGAGAACTCGGCGAACGGCCAGAACGCCGAGCGGCCGGGCTCGTCCACGGCGTGGGCGAGCAGTGCGACGGGCGGGCGCATGTCCGCGTCGGCGACCAGCGGGACCAGCGCGTCCGCCTCGGGCGGCCCCTCGATCAGCACCGCGTGGGGCCGCGCCGCCGCCAGCGCCGCCCGCACCGCGCGCGCGGACCCCGGCCCGTGATGCCGCACACCCAGCAGCAGCGGCCCGGCACCGGCAGGGGCGCCCGTACCGGCGTCGGCCTCGGCATTGGTCCCGACACCGGCGTGGGCACCCGTACCGGCGTCGGTGGTGGCAGTGGTACCGGCTCCGGCGTCGGCGCTGGTACCGGCGTCGGGCGCCGCGTGCCCGTCGGTGTCGGTGGTGGCCGTCATCCCGTCCCCCCGCCCGCTCCCCGCCCTGCCCGCCGCCCCTCCCGGCCCGCGAAGGGCCAGCCCAGGTCGTCGTCAGCGAAGGGCCACCCGAGGTCATCGTCCGAGCGCAGTCGCCGATGTCCCTGCTGTCCCTGCTGCCCCCGCCGCCGTGCTTCGCCCCTCATGCGCTGACCTCCCGGCACGCCCGGTAGAAGTCCGTCCAGCCGTCCCGCTCGCGGACCACCGCCTCCAGATACTCCTGCCAGACCACCCGGTCCGCCGCCGGATCGCGGACCACCGCCCCGAGGATGCCCGCCGCGACATCGCCCGGCCGCAGCACACCGTCCCCGAAGTGCGCGGCGAGGGCGAGACCGTTGGTCACCACGGAGATCGCCTCCGCCGTGGACAGCGTGCCGCTCGGCGACTTCACCTTCGTCCGGCCGTCGGAGGTGACCCCGTCGCGCAGTTCCCGGAAGACCGTCACCACCCGGCGGATCTCGTCGGCCCCGTCGGGTACGGCCGGCAGGTCCAGCGAGCGGCCGATCTGGTCCACCCGGCGCGAGACGATGCCGACCTCGGCCTCCACGCTCTCCGGCAGCGGCAGCACCACCGTGTTGAAGCGGCGGCGCAGCGCGCTGGACAGCTCGTTGACCCCGCGGTCGCGGTCGTTGGCGGTGGCGATGAGGTTGAAGCCGCGCACGGCCTGGACCTCGGAACCCAGCTCGGGAAGGGGCAGGGTCTTCTCCGACAGGATCGTGATCAGCGAGTCCTGGACATCGGCCGGGATCCGGGTCAGCTCCTCCACCCGGGCCGTCATGCCCAGGGCCATGGCCCGCATGACCGGACCGGGCACCAGGGCGTCCCGGCTGGGGCCGTGGGCGAGCAACTGCGCGTAGTTCCACCCGTAGCGGATCGCCTCCTCCGGGGTGCCCGCCGTGCCCTGGACGAGGAGGGTCGAGTCACCGCTGACGGCGGCAGCCAGATGCTCGGACACCCAGGTCTTGGCCGTGCCCGGCACGCCGAGCAGCAGCAGGGCGCGGTCGGTGGCCAGCGTGCTGACCGCGACCTCCACGATCCGGCGCGGGCCCACGTACTTCGGTGTGATCACCGTGCCGTCGGGCAGGGTGCCGCCGAGCAGATAGGTGGCCACGGCCCAGGGCGACAGCCGCCAGCGGGCCGGACGCGGCCGGTCGTCCTGGGCGGCGAGCGCCGCGAGTTCCCCGGCGAAGGCGTCCTCGGCGTGGGGCCGCAGCGCCTCCGCCTCCTGCTTCCCGTCCTTCTCGTGGTTCCCGTCCTTCCCGTCCTTCCCGTGCTTCTCCTGAGCGAACGCGTGCTCCCCGCTGGCCCGCGGATCGACTGGGTCCACGGACATCTCATCAACAGACACGGACATGGCTGAGGTCCCCTCCAGCTCGGCCGGTTCGGATCTGGTTCCACCATGCACCACGCCACTGACAATCGCCCTGACCTGCGAAAACGTGCTCGCGAAGGCGATTGTCAGTGGTGGGTTCTACCTTCGATGTCATGACTGAGCAGGGGGTGCGCTGGACCGCGGACCAGGTGCTGGCACTGGCACCTGACGCGGCGTCACGCAAGGCCGGGAGCAAGCTCGGCGCGGCCGGTCCGTGGACCGGGGCGGGCAGTTCGGACGAGGGGGCGGTGTGGGGAGTGTGCAAGGGCAGCGGCAGCACGCCGTATCGCACGGTGGTGGACATCGCGGATCCCGACGGGCCCGCGTACCGGTGCAGTTGCCCCAGTCGTAAGTTCCCGTGCAAGCACGCGCTGGGGCTGCTGCTGCTCTGGGCGGCCGGGGACGCCGTGGTGCCGGTGGGCCCGGTGCCGGACTGGGCGGCGCAGTGGAGGGAGGGGAGAGAAGGGAGGAGGGAGCAGGCGGCGTCCGTGCCGAGTGGTGGTGCCACCGCCGATCCGGAGGCGGCGCGGCGCCGGGCCGAGCGCCGGGCGGAGCGGGTCACCGCGGGCGCCCTGGAGCTGGAGCAACGCCTCGCCGATCTGCTGCGCGCCGGTCTGGCCACGGCGGACGGGGCGGGCTACGGGCTCTGGGAGGAGACGGCGGCCCGGATGGTCGACGCCCAGGCACCCGGGCTGGCGGCGCGGGTGCGGGAGTTGGGGGCGATACCCGCGTCCGGACCGGGCTGGCCGGTGCGACTGCTGGAGGAGTGCGCGCTGCTGCATCTCCTCGACCGCGGCTGGCTCGGCCGCGAGCGGCTCCCGGACGGCCTCGCGGCCACGGTCCGCTCCCGGATCGGCCTGCCCGCCACGCCGGTCGGCCCCCCGGTACGCGACCAGTGGCTGGTCCTGGCCCAGTACGACACCGTCGACCCGAAACTGACGACCCGCCGCATCTGGCTGTACGGCACCGGCTCGGAGCGTACGGCGCTGATCCTGTCGTACGGCGCGGCCGGCCGTTCCCCGGAGATCGCGCTGCCGGTCGGGGCCGCCCTGGACGCCGAGGTGTCCGGGTATCCCGGCGCCCACCCGCTCCGGGTCGCGCTGGGCGAGCAGTTCGCGCCGGCCGCCCCCAGCGCCGTCCGTCCGCCGGGCGGTACGACGGAGCAGGCCGCCGCGCGCTACGGGGACGCGCTGCGACGGGATCCGTGGCTGGACTCGGTCCCGGTGACGCTGGACCGGGTGGTGCCGGTCCCGGACGGCGACTCCTGGCAACTGGCCGACGCGGACGGGGACACGGCCCTGCCGCTCACCCCGGCCGCCCGCAGCCGCTCCGGCCTCTGGCGGCTGGTCGCCCTGTCGGGCGGCGCCCCCGTCAAGGTCTTCGGCGAGTGCGGCCACCAGGGCTTCCACCCGCTGACGGCCTGGCCGGAGGGGAGAGGGGAGGCCGTACGGCTCGCCTAGATACCCACACCGCCACCCACACCGCCCCAGGCCCACCCGGGAAAGGACCCAGATGCCCACCCCCACCCCTCCTCCTCCCTGGGAAGACCTCGTCACCGCGGCCCTCCTCGGCACCGACCGCCGTACGCCGCCCGGTGTGGCGCCCGGACCGGCGGCGCCGGGCGCGCTGCTGGACGCCGCCGCGCTGGAGACCGTCCGGCGGCGGGCCGGGATACGTCCCGCGCGGGCCGCGCCCCGGCCGGAACCCGCGCCCCGGGACCCCCGCCCCGCGCTACCGGTGGCCGCCGCCCACCGGCTCGCCCAGTTCCTGGCCGACCGCCCCGGCACGGCCGCCGGAAGCCGTCGCGGCGCCGCCCCGGACCTGATGGAACTGCTCCCCCAGTGGCTGGCGGCGGCCAACGACCACGGGTACGCGGCACCCCCGGAGATCCTGCCCGCGCTGCTGGACGCGGCCCGGGGACGGACGGATCTGCGCCCGGCGGCGCTGGCGTTCGCCGGGCAGCGGGCCCTGTGGCTGGCCCGGCTGAACCCGGACTGGCGGTTCGCGCTGCGGTCGACACCGGGCGGCGGGGCGGCGCTGCCCCGGCTGGACGACGGGGAGGGTGTACGGCGGCTGTGGGGGGAGGGGCTGTTCGCCGAGCGGGTCGCGCTGCTGGCGGCGCTGCGGTCCCGTGAACCGGCCGCCGCGCGCGAGCTGCTCGCCGGGAGCTGGGCGTCGGAGCGGGCCGAGGACCGGCTGATGTTCCTCGACTCGCTGCGGGTGGAACTCACGGGGACCGACGAGCCGTTCCTTGAGCAGGCGCTGGCCGACCGGAGCCGCAATGTGCGGGCGACGGCGGCGGAGCTGCTGTCGGCGCTGCCGGGTTCGGCGCTGGCGGGGCGGATGGCGGTCCGGGCGGGGTCGTGCGTGGCGCTGGACCCGCTGCGGGGCACGCCAGTGATCGTGGTCGAGGCGCCGCACGAGTGCGACGCGGGCATGGAGCGGGACGGCGTGGCACCCAAGGCGCCGAGCGGCCGGGGCGAACGGTCGTGGTGGTTCGGGCAGTTGGTGGAGGCGGCCCCGCTGACGGCCTGGTCCGCCCGGCTCGGGGGGCGTACGCCGGAGCGGATCGTGGCGCTGCCGGTGGCCGACGACTGGCGGAACGATCTGCACGCGGCCTGGTGCCGGGCAGCGGTACGGCAGGGGAACGCCGACTGGGCGAGAGCGCTGCTCGGCACCGCGTCGGCGCCGGAGTCGGGCGGGCCGGGGGCGGTGTCCCTGGCGGAGCGGGCCCGGCTGCTGGGGACGCTGGAGGCGGGCGAACGGGCGGCGTGGGTGGCCGGGTTCATCGCCGCGCACGGATTGTCCGAGGCGTTCCAGTTGCTCGGGGTGTGCGCGGTGCCGTGGTCGGGGCCGCTGGGCGGGGCGGTGGTCGACGCGCTCAACATCGCGCGGGACGCGGGGAGCTACCCGTGGAGCTTCAGCGGGGTGATGGGGCTGGCCGAGCGCTGTCTCGACCCCGCCGAGGCGGGCCGCCTGGACGGCCTGCTGGCCGCGCCGGAGGAACCGGAGGACGCGTCCCCCGGCGCCGGAGGGTACTGGGCGGAGGCGTTCCAGCGCCTGGTCACGACCCTGCGGCTGCGGGCGGCCATGGCGGAGGAGCTGGCGGGGAGGGCGGATGGCCGGGGGCATGCGGGTGGTTAGCGGCACGCGGATGGCGAGAGGCAGGCAGACGGCGAGGGGACACGCAGACGGCTACGGCCGGGGCCACGCAGATGGCCAGGGACATTTGGTCAGGGACATGAGGGCCGCCCCCGGTGCCCGCCCGCCCTCAGGGCGCCGCCGCCTGCCCCACGTTCTCCCGCACCCACTCCACGATGGATGTCGTCGTCGCCCCCGGTGTGAAGATCGCGGCGACGCCCTTCGCCGTCAGTTCCGGGATGTCCTCCTCGGGGATGATCCCGCCGCCGAAGACCAGGATGTCCGCCGCGTCGCGCTCCTTGAGCAGGTCGATCACGGCGGCGAAGAGCGTGTTGTGGGCACCGGAGAGGATGGACAGACCGATGGCGTCGGCGTCCTCCTGGATCGCGGTGTCGACGACCTGCTCGGGCGTCTGGTGGAGCCCGGTGTAGATGACCTCCATACCGGCGTCGCGCAGCGCCCTCGCGATCACCTTGGCGCCCCGGTCGTGCCCGTCGAGCCCCGGCTTGGCCACCACCACGCGGATCGGACCGGCTGCCACACCCATCACTGCCTCCCTGAAGCGACGTCATCCATGCCTGCCCCGCACTACACATATGCCGCACTTCCCGGCGATATCACACCTGCGCTCCGCACGCCTCCCGAGCGGAGCCGCAGCCGGCAGTTTCACGGCCGGGGGCGAGGGGGACATCACACAATGGGACCTATTCACAGCGCGTCGCCCCCAACGCTCCGCGGTCGACAGGTCCGGCAGGTCAGGCGCACCGCAAGCGTCCGCGGTTCAGGGATCGCGGAAGGGACCGCACGCACCGGGAGCCGCCACGAGGTCGCCGTACCACCACGCCGCACACCGGTCGCCTCGTACCGCAGTCTCCCACGAGGGCCCCCGAGGGACAGAGACGTCCCCGGGTGTGCCGACGGGAGGTCGGGCATGAAGGTCACCAGCGTGCTGCTGCCCTTTCGCACCTTTCAAACCCTCGAAAGCCTTGAAACCCTCAGAGCCTTTCAAACCGTTCAGACTCTTCAACCGCTGTGCCGGAGTCTGCTCCCGGACCGACTGGCCGGAGTCTCCATGACTCTGTTGAAAGCGACCGCGCTGGACCTCGCGATTCTCGCGGGGCATCTGCTGCTCTACCCGTCCGGCATCGTCCAGGAGCGCCGCCCCACGACTCCGGCCGCCCCGCGCGGCGCCCCGGGAAGCATCCCGGCCCCGACCCCGATCCCCACCACCACCAGCATCACCGGCACCACCGGCACCAGCACCCCCACCGGCGACCACACCCCCGCCCCCACCCGGCTGCCCACCGCCCCCAGACCCCCGGTGATCCTGCTGCACGGCTTCATCGACAACCGGTCGGTCTTCGTCCTGCTGCGCCGCTATCTGACCCAGCACGGCCGCCGGCAGGTGGTCTCGCTCAACTACTCCCCGCTGACCGGCGACATCCGCGCCGCCGCCGAGCTGCTCGGCCGGCACATCGAGGCCCTGTGCGAGCGGACGGGCAGCGATCAGGTGGACATCGTCGGGCACAGCCTGGGCGGCCTGATCGCGCGCTACTACGCCCAGCGGCTCGGCGGTGACCTGCGGGTCCGCACCCTGGTCACGCTCGGCACCCCGCACTCGGGGACGCGGGTGGTGCCGCTGGCCGACGCGCACCCGATCGTGCGCCAGATGCGCCCGGGTTCCGAGGTCATCGAGGAGCTGGCGTTCCCGGCGCCCGGCTGCCGCACCCGGTTCGTGAGCTTCTGGAGCGATCTGGACCATCTGATGGACCCGCTGGAGACGGCCCGCGTCGACCACCCCGATCTGCTGGCGGACAACGTCCGGGTGAGCGGGATCGGCCATCTCGCGCTGCCGGTGCACCCGGCGGTGGCGCACCGGATCCGCCAGGCCCTCGACAGCCCGCCGCCCGGGACCGGGACCGGCGCGCACGCCGGGGCGAGCGGCGGACTCACGGTGGCCTGAACCACCCCCGGGTCACCGCGCCACCCTGTATGCGAGCCGCCCGCCGCTGACCGACGGTGATCTCCCGACTCGCCCGCGTGACCAGCGCAAAGGGTGGGACGGGTGACCCCACAGCGACGGCCGGACCCCCGCACAGCCCAGGGACAGCGCCTTCAAAGGGCCGTTTTATCGAACAAGTCTCGAACACAAAGCCAAACTCCGGTGCCCGGACCGCCGAAACACGGCCGAATGCCCGTTTCCGGTGAGCGGGAAACCTGAGGAAGATTGTCGAGCCCGCATACCGCCGGGTACAGTCGCCGCACTGCTCTGCCAGCCCCTGTTGTCGAGGCGAAAGAGAAGTTGGTGAACGACCGTCACCCGTCGGGGACTTTGACCACCCCGGCCCCGGCTTCCGACGCCGCCTCCGGGCCCTATCCGGCGTACGGCACACAGGAAGCCCCGTACGGTGACTTCACCACAGCCACCGGGCATTCCGCGAACGGTTTTGACCCGGGAGTCCATCAGGGCGCCCACGCCTTCGCCACCGACCCCCTCTTCGGCGACCTGCCCGGCGGCGACCCGCACAGCGCCACCGCCACCGGCACCTATGACGCCACCCAGTGGTCGACCGGCGGCCAGCAGATCCTGAACCAGGACCCGTACGCGGCCCAGCACCTGGCCGCCTACGACTCCGGCAGCTACGACACCACCGCCTGGACCGACGGCTACCAGCCGCTGTCCGCCGTCCCCCCGCAGCCGGGGCCGGCCGACGGCAGCGGTCAGTGGGACGCCACCGCCTGGCTCCCGCCCGAGCAGTCCAGCGCCCCCACCGACGCCACCCAGCACTGGGAGTGGGGCACCCAGGCGTTCGACACCGGCGCCTATGACGCCACCCAGTGGAACTCCGGCGCCCCGGACCCCGACTACCCGCAGCAGCAGCCGCCTCAGCCGCAGGACACCGGCGACTACGGCACCCCGGACGAGGGTTACGGCGCCCAGGACGACGGCTACGGCACCCCCGCCGCCGAGTACGGGCAAGGCGAATCGTTCCACGAACAGGCGACGGCGACCTTCGAGCAGGTCGCCCACGACTCCGGCACCGACCCGCACGACCGGTCCCGCGACACCGACGACGACGGCCTGTCCGCCACCGGCGAGCTGCCCGCCGTAGTACTCCTGGACGATCAGGAGGAGTCCGCCCCGGCCCCCGGTTCCCGGGCCGCCGCGCGCGGCGGCTCCCGCTCCCGGCGCCGCGCCCCCGCCAAGCGCTCCGCGCTGATGACCGTCGCGATCCCCTCGGCCTGTGTGATGGGCGTCGCCGGTATCGCCGCCGCCTCCGTCGGTTCCCTGACCGGCGACTCCAAGGAGACCTCGACCACCGCGGCCGACGCGCAGCCGGTGAAGCCGTCCACCGCCAACAACCAGCTCGACACCCAGTTGGCCAGCCTCAGCGCGGAGGCCGACGACTTCGCCGACCGGGCCAGCCGGACGCAGGAGCGCATCGACCTCAAGGCCGAGCAGGAGGCCGAGCGCAAGCGGGCGGCGGAGGAGGCGGCCCGCAAGGAGCGGCTCCGCCCGAAGTTCGCCCTCCCGGTCGCGCAGGGCGGACTCAGCGCCTACTACGGCCAGTCCGGCATCAACTGGATGTCCGTCCACAGCGGTATCGACTTCCCCGTCTCCTACGGCACGCCCGTGATGGCCGCCACCGACGGCACCGTCCGCACGCAGTTCAACTCGGCCTACGGCACGATGGTGATCCTTACCGCGATGGACGGCACCGAGACCTGGTACTGCCATCTGTCGACCTACGCGGTCGCGTCCGGTACGACCGTGAAGGCTGGCGACACCATCGCCTACTCCGGTGACTCCGGGAACTCCACCGGCCCGCATCTGCACTTCGAGGTCCGGCCGGGCGGGGGCGCCGCGATCGACCCGCTGGCCTGGTTCCGCAGCCACGGCCTGGACCCGACCTGACCGGCCTGGCCCGATCTGACCGGCCTGACCCGGCCGGGTCGGCCTGACCTGATCTGACCGACCCGGTCTTCCCGGGCGGCCCCGCCTGCCTGCGGACCGTCGACCGTCCGTCCAGGACGGCACCCCTGGCACCAGTCCCCTAGGACCGTCCCCCCTGGACGGCCCCCATAGGACCTTCTTACCGGACCCCGCCCTACAGGACAGGCCCCTACAGCTTCTCCACCGGCGCGTACCGCAGCAGCAGCCGCTTCGGCTTGGCGTCCCCGAAGTCGATCGTCGCCTCCGCGTTCCCCCCGGTGCCCTTGACCCCGACCACCGTGCCCAGCCCGAACTGGTCATGGGTCACCCGGTCGCCGACGGCCAGGGAGACCGCCGGCTGCTCCGCCGATCTGCGGGTGGCGAAGCCCGAGGCGCCGGACGCGGACGAGCGGGACCGGGTCGAGGACAGGGACGCGGCTACCCCCGACACCGGACCGGCCGGAGCCGCCGTCGCCCCCGTGCGCTTCCAGTCGACATGCGTCGGCGGGATCTCCTCCAGGAAGCGGGAGGGCGGGTTGTACGACGGCTGCCCCCAGGCGCTGCGCATCGCCGAGCGGGTGAGGTAGAGCCGCTCCCGCGCGCGGGTGATGCCGACATAGGCGAGGCGGCGCTCCTCCTCCAGCTCCTTGGTCTGGCCGAGGGCGCGCATGTGGGGGAAGACGCCGTCCTCCATGCCGGTCAGGAACACGACCGGGAACTCCAGGCCCTTGGCGGTGTGCAGGGTCATCAGCGTGATGACCCCGGCGCCGTCCTCCTCGTCCGGGATCTGGTCGGAGTCGGCGACCAGGGCGACCTGCTCCAGGAAGTCGGCGAGCGTGCCGCCCGGGGCCGGGGCCTCGGGCGCTTCCCCGCCCCCGGCGCGCTCCTGCTCGAACTCCAGGGCGACGGCCGCGAGTTCCTGGAGGTTCTCGATCCGGGTCTCGTCCTGCGGGTCGGTGGACGCCTGCAACTCCGCGAGATAGCCCGTGCGTTCGAGGACGGCCTCCAGGACCGTGGCGGGGCCCACGCCGGACTCCACGATCGTCCGGAGGTCCTCCATGAGCGTGTTGAACCGCTTCACGGCGTTGGTGGAGCGGGCGGCCATGCCGTACGCCTCGTCCACCCGCTTCAGGGCCTGCGGGAAGCTGATCCTCTCGCGCTGGGAGAGCGCGTCGATCATGGCCTCCGCGCGGTCGCCGATACCGCGCTTGGGGACGTTGAGGATCCGGCGCAGCGGCACCGAGTCCTCCGGGTTGGCGAGGACCCGCAGATAGGCCAGAACGTCCCGGACCTCCTTGCGCTCGTAGAAGCGGACGCCGCCGACGACCTTGTAGGGCAGGCCGACGCGGATGAAGACCTCTTCGAAGACACGGGACTGGGCGTTCGTCCGGTAGAAGACGGCGACATCGCCCGCCTTGGCGTCGCCCGCGTCCGTGAGACGGTCTATCTCGTCGGCGACGAACTGTGCCTCGTCGTGCTCGGTGTCGGCGACATAGCCGGTGATGCGCGCGCCCGCGCCCGCGTTGGTCCACAGGTTCTTGGGGCGGCGGGACTCATTGCGCTCGATGACCGCGTTGGCGGCGGTGAGGATCGTCTGGGTGGAGCGGTAGTTCTGCTCCAGCAGGATCGTCGTCGCGTCCGGGTAGTCCTCCTCGAACTGGAGGATGTTGCGGATCGTCGCGCCCCGGAAGGCGTAGATCGACTGGTCGGCGTCGCCCACCACGCACAGCTCGGCGGGCGGCAGATCGTCCGGGCCCGGCGGTACGTCGAGGTCCTCGGGGGCGCGCTCCCCGGTGCCGACCAGCTCGCGCACCAGCGCGTACTGGGCGTGGTTGGTGTCCTGGTACTCGTCCACCAGGACGTGCCGGAAGCGGCGGCGGTAGTGCTCGGCGACATCGGGGAACGCGCGGAGCAGGTTCACCGTGGTCATGATCAGGTCGTCGAAGTCGAGGGCGTTGGCCTCGCGCAGCCGGGACTGGTAGAGGGCGTACGCCTGGGCGAGGGTCTTCTCGAAACCGTCGGTGGCCTGCGCGGCGAAGTCCTCCTCGTCGATCAGCTCGTTCTTGAGGTTGCTGATCTTGGCGCTGAAGGACTTGGGCGGGTAGCGCTTGGGGTCGAGGTCCAGATCGCGGCAGACCAGGGCCATCAGCCGCTTGGAGTCGGCCGCGTCGTAGATCGAGAACGACGACGTGAAGCCGAGCTTCTTGGACTCGCGGCGCAGGATCCGCACACAGGCGCTGTGGAACGTCATCACCCACATCGCGTTCGCGCGCGGGCCGACGAGCTGCTCGACGCGCTCCTTCATCTCACCGGCGGCCTTGTTGGTGAAGGTGATCGCGAGGATCTGGCCGGGGTGGACACCGCGCTCGGCGAGGAGATAGGCGATGCGGTGGGTGAGCACCCGGGTCTTGCCGGAGCCCGCACCGGCCACGATGAGCAGCGGGGTGCCCGCGTGGGCGACCGCCGCGCGCTGGTTCTCGTTGAGCCCCTCCAGGAGCGCGGCCGGGTCGAGGGCGGGGCGGGGGGCGCCGTCCCGGTAGTACGCGTCCCGGTCCGGGGGCGCGTCGAACTTCCCGCCGAACAGATCGTCCGGAACCGGCTCCGGCGCGTGCTCGTCCTCGGGGGGAGGCGGGGGCTCCTCCTCGTGCCCGCGGGGGCTTCGGAGGTCCGCCAGGAAGCTGTCGTCAAAGAGGCTGCTCATCGCTCTCCGAGTCTAGGCCGCCCCACTGACAACCCGGGGCCGTCCCGCTCCTTTCCCGCTCCTCGCCCCTCCTCCCGCCCGGTGACGCAGGGTGGCGGATCTTGAGCGGGGCGCGGTGGGAGGGGGTGCGGGGCGGACCGCGAGGGCCGCCGGACGGAAAGGTCACGAAAATGTATCGGGCATAACGCCCACCAACCTTCACAGGCGCCACACCAGTTGGCTACGGTTCCGGGCAGGCCGAACGACCCCCACCGGCGAACGTCGCCGGGCCGTCCGGCCTCCGTCGAGTCCGGCGAGCCCCCTGGGCGGCCGGAGCCGGGGACCCACCGACACCTGGGGTGAATCGGTCCCGACTTCCGTCCCGGGAGCGGACCGTAGGGCAACCCTTCCGAAGCACCCGCCCGAACCCGACAGCTAACCCGGTAGGCGGCCCATGGAAGGAGTCGCCTCCTTGGCGTCGCACCGCAAGTCCCACCCCACGGGCACGCGCCTGGCCGGAATACGCACCCCCGTCCTCGCCACCGCCGCCCTGACCTCCGTAGCCCTGCTCTCGCAGACGGCCACCGCCGCGCCCGCGGACGACAAGCCGAGTCTGGAGGAGGTCGAGAAGAAGGTCGACGACCTCTACCGTCAGGCCGAATCGGCGACGGAGAAGTACAACGCCGCGAAAGAGAAGACCGGCAAGCAGCGCAAGCTGCTCGACACCCTGATGGACGATGTCGCGCAGCGCACCCAGAAGCTGAACGACGCGCGCGAGGAGCTGGGTTCCTACGCCGCGGCCCAGTACCGCACCGGGGCCGCCGCCCCCAGCACCGCGAGCCTGCTGCTGGCCGACTCGCCGCAGGACTACTTCGACCAGACCCAGTTGATGGGCCGGCTCACCGAGCGCCAGAAGACCGCGGTCGACGACTACTTCGCCCAGCAGTCCGAGACCATGGAGAAGCGCCAGGACGCCGGCGAGAGCCTGGAGACGCTGGCCGACGCCCAGGACGACCTCCGGACGGCCAAGGCCACGGTCCAGCAGAAGCTGGCGGACGCGCGCGAGCTGCTCTCCGAGCTGACCGCCGAGGAGAAGGCCCGGCTCGCCGAGATCGAGCGGGAGAAGCGGGCGGAGGCCGAGCGCGAGGCCGAGGAACTGGCACGCCAGCAGCGGGCCGAGGAGGAGGAACGCCGCCGGGAGGCCGCCGCGGCGGCGGAGCGGCAGAACGAGGAGCAGAGCGGCTCCTCCGGCACCCCGGGCTCGGACTCCGGCTCGACCGGCTCAGGCTCCCCCGCCACGGACCCGTCCTACGCCACCAAGGCCGAGAAGGCGATCGGGTTCGCCCGCGCCCAGATCGGCAAACCGTACGTCTGGGGCGCCACCGGCCCCGGCTCCTACGACTGCTCCGGCCTCACCCAGGCCGCCTGGAAGGCCGCCGGCGTCACCCTCCCCCGGGTCACCTACGACCAGGTCAACGCCGGAACCACGGTCACCGTCTCCGCCGCCCAACCCGGTGACCTGGTCTTCTTCTACGACGACGTCACCCATGTCGGCCTCTACATCGGCAACGGCATGATGATCCACGCCCCGAAGCCGGGGGCGTATGTCCGCGAGGAGTCGATCTTCTACGACGGTGAGTCGTCCATCCACAGCGTGGTGCGGCCCGCCTGAGGGGCTTGAGCGGGATCGGGTTGGCCGGGATGGGGTCGGCCGGGATCGGGCTTGACCGGGGTCGGGTCGGGGTCGAGCTTGAGGGGGGCGGGTCGGCTCGGGGTCGGACCTGGGCCGGGTCGGGGGGCGTGAGGTAGTGAACCGGCCCTGGGGGCGGTCGAGCGCCGGGGGCGCGTGTCGCAGGGTGCACGCCCCCTTGTGGGGCCCATAGGAGGCCGTTACTGCGAGGGCTGGGCGGGCCCGTTACTGCGAGGGCGGGACGGGCGGGCACTCATCGGCCGCGGATGGCTGCCGAGCACGTCCGCCCCCTATCCGGCTAGTACCGATTTACCCCTTTCCGTCCGCCCCCGTGCGCGCCCCCGTCGTCCCGGGCGGCGCGCTCCTTACGATCGCCCCATGTCCGGCACCGGCACCCCTTCCCTCCGCGCCTGGTGGGCGCAGCGCCCACCGGCGACCGGGGCCGCCGTGCTGGCGACCGGCACCATGTCGATCGGCCTGCGCCTGGCCGGATACGACGTCCTGTCCGGGATCCTGCTGGCGGTGACCGGGATCGCCTGGCTGGCCCTGGTCGCGGACTTCGCGGCACGGCTCCTGGGCGGCCGTCCCTACGCTGCCCGGCTCCTGGGCGACCGTCAGAGCAGCCCGCGGGAGGCCGGTACGCCCGCCGAGCCTGTCGCGTCCGCCGCACCCGCCGCGCTCACCGCCGTCGCCGCGACCACCGTCCTCGGCACCCGGCTGGCCGCGCAGAACTGGCAGCCCCTCGCCGAAGCCCTGCTGGCCGCCGCCGCGCTGCTGTGGCCGGTGGTGCTCGTGATCGGCGTGACGCACTGGCGGGCGCGGATGCCGGGCGCGGTGTTCCTGGGCTGTGTCGCCACCGAGGGGCTCGCGGTGCTCGGCGGGACCCTGGCGAAGGCGGAGGGGGCGGCCTGGCTCGGACACGCCGCGATGGTGCTGTTCTGGCTGGGACTGGTCCTCTGCGCCTTCGCGCTGACGCGGTTCGACTTCCGGCAGATCCGGGACGGGGCCGGTGACCACTGGCTGGCGGCCGGCGCGCTCGCCCTCTCGGCGCTGGCGGGCTCCGGGCTGATCGCCGCCGACAGCCCGGCGCTGTATCTCTGGAACGCCGACGACCGCGGGGTGCTGCGGAACGTCACCGGGGCACTGCTCACGCTCGGCCTGGCCCTGTACGCCATCCTGCTGGCGGCGGAGGCGGCCCGCCCCCGGCCGGGCCACGACGTACGGCGCTGGGCCACCGTCTTCTCCATGGGCGTGACGGCGACAGCGATGCTGTCGGTCGGGACCGCGATGGATGTCTCCTGGCTGCGGACCCCGGCCGAGGTGCTGCTCTGGGTCGCGGTGGCGGCCTGGCTGGTGGTGGCGGGGGTGGCGGTGGAGGGCGCGTGGCGTGCGCCGCGCGCCCCCGAGGGGAGCCCCTGACACGGGGTTCGGGGTTGCCGCGCCCCTGACGCAGCCCTCGGCGTCGCCCTCTACGTCCAGAGCACCGCGATGAAGATGTTCGCCGTGGTCAGCAGCCCCACCAGGCCGAACAGCCCCTTGTCCACCTTCTCGTCGTCGCGCTTGACATAGACCAGCCCGAGGATGACCACCAGCAGCGCCAGCTTCACACCGATCTTGATGTTGTCGACGGTCTGGTCGTCGGCCTGGTTGAGGCCGACCAGGACGACGCCGGTGACCAGCATGGTCAGCGCGCCGTGCAGCATGGCGGGGACGAATCGCGCGGTGCCCTGCCCCATCGCCTTCATCTGGGTGAGGAAGCCACCGAGCAGCGAGGCGATGCCGATGATGTGCAGTCCGACGAAGAGGTGGATGAGTACGTCCATGGGGCCGGAGCCTAACCAGCGCCCCCGGCCCCGCACCGCACCGGGCACCTCCCGCCCGCCCCGGCACCCCCGCGTACACTGCCGTCCCCCTCCCGCACCACCGAACCCCCACCTCGGTCATCCACGCACCCGAAGACGACCCGGCACCGACGCGATCCGCCACCGCGGCCGGTCACACCCGCTCCACTCCCGCCATTTCCGTACATTCCGTTACCGAGCTGTCACACCGCGGCCTAGCGTCCTCCCCCAGGCGACCGGCTTCCCCTCGGCGCCCCGGGCCGGACGACGGTACGAGACGGTACGAAAGGACGTGCAGTCCACGTGGCAGCGCACCGCAAGCCCCGACAGCTCCCGGCCGGTGGCGGCAAGGCCCGCAGAGCGGCCACGCTCGCCCTCGCCGGCGCGGCGACCGCGACCGCGTTCGACGGGACCGGCCATGCCGCGCCCGAGCTGACCGCGGCGCAGGTCAAGGCCAAGGTGGACCGGCTCTACCAGGAGGCGGAGGCCGCCACCGAGCAGTACAACGGCGCCAAGGAGAAGGCCGAGGCCGCGCGGGAGCGGCTGGGGCTGCTCCAGGACGAGGCGGCCCGCAAGGAGGAGCGGCTCAACACCGAGCGGGCGGCGCTCGGGACCGTGGCCGCCGCCCAGTACCGCAGCGGTGGCCTCGACCCGGCCCTCCAACTCGCCCTGTCCGAGGACCCGGACGGCTATCTGGACGGGGCCGCGTTCGCCGAGCGGGCCGGTGACCGGCAGTCCGCCGCGGTCACCAGGGTCCGCAGGCATCTGGGCGAGATCGAGCGGCTGCGCGGTGCCGCCCGGGTCGAACTGGCCTCGCTCACCGCCCGCCAGGCCGAACTGAAGCGCCACCGCACCACCGTCACCGGCAAGCTGGACACCGCCCGCCGGCTGCTGGCGCGGCTCACCGCAGAGGAACGGGCGCGCGTCACCGACTCCGCGGCCGGTGGCACCACGTCCGGCGACCACACCGCCGGCACCGCCGCCGCCCCCAACACCCGCGCCGCCGCGGCCGTCTCGTACGCCCGCCAGAAACTCGGCAGCCCGTACGTCTGGGGTGCCACCGGGCCGGACGCCTTCGACTGCTCGGGCCTCATCCAGGCCGCCTACCGCTCCGCCGGGGTCGCCCTGCCCCGGACCACCTATGCCCAGATCGACGCCGGGCGCCGCATCTCCCGTTCCGAGCTGCGCCCCGGTGACCTGGTCTTCTTCTACTCCGGTATCAGCCATGTCGGCCTCTACATCGGCGACGGCCGAATGATCCACGCCCCCAACCCGTCCGCCCCGGTCCGGGTGGCGCCGATCGACCAGATGCCGTTCGCGGGGGCGACCCGGGTCGTGTAGGGCCCGACGGTCGGACCGTCCCGGCGACGGGTCCCGGCCGACCGCGCCCCAACTCCCCGCCGTCGCCTGTACCTTGTTCTGACCCCGTAAGGAGCGAGGTACGCAGGGTGAGGGTCTATCTGTCGTCGACGGTGGCGGATCTCCAGGACTGCCGGACGGCCGTGCTGACCGCGTTGCGGCGGCTGCCGCTCCAGGTGATCGCCATGGAGGACTACGCCGCCTTCGACAACCGCCCGCTGGAGAAATGCCTCACCGACGTGGCGAGCTGCGACCTCTACATCGGGATCTTCGCCTTCCGCTACGGCTTCGTACCGGAGCCCGGCCCGCTGAATCCGGAGGGGCGGTCGATCACCGAACTGGAGTACCGCACGGCCGGCGCGGCCGGTGCGAAGCGGCTGATCTTCCTGGTCAAGGACGGCGCCACCTGGCCCACCCGGCACATCGACGCCCTCAACGGCCCCGGCGACCACCCCGGCGACAGCATCAAGCGGCTGCGCACCGAACTGATGAAGGAACACGGCGTCGGCTGGTTCAGCGAACCGCACGAACTGGCCGCCGAGGTCGTACCCGCCGTCGCCTCCCTCCTCCCGTTGCCGCCCGCCGGCACCGCCCCGGCCCGGCAGGTCGCCGAACCCCCGCACCCGCGCAGGCTGACCGGCGATCTCCATCTGCTGCACGCCCCCAGGGACCAGGACACCGCCGACCGGCTCACCGAGGCACTCCGCGGACTGTGGCGCATCACCGCCTCCAGCACCCATCTGCTGGCCGCCACCCCGCAGGAACTGCTGGACGTGGACCGCGCGGTGACCGCCGTCCGCGCCGTCGCCCTGCTGCGTTCCCCCGCCCTCACCACCATCCTCGGCGAGAACCCCGCACGCTCCCGCCGCGTCCTGGACCTGGCCCGCGACCGCACCTCCGCTCCCCTCCTCGGCCTCACCGCACCCGGCTACGAACCCTGGACCCCGCCCGACCCCGACCCCTGGGGCATCACCGGACAGATATCCGACGCCCCTGACCAGCCCCCGCAGAACGCGCTGCACGCGGCGCTCTCCCGCACCGTCCTGCCCCACCGCCACGACCAAGAGATCGGCCTCCCGGTGGTGGTCGTCGCCATGACCGACACCGAGGCCGCCGACCTGCTCGCCACTCCCGAGGGCCCGGTCGCGGACATCCTGCGCGGCCTCACCCGCCCCGACGGCTCCCCGGTGACCGGCCAGTACGGTTCCACCCGCGCCGACTGGAGACCCTTCGGCGGCGACGGCCGCACCGTCCGGCAGATCCTGGAGGCCGCCGTGAGCGGGGTCAACGACCCCGATCTGCTGCTGCGCGGCCGGAAGATCCGGCTCCAGTACTACGCCTTCGACGATCTGCTCCGCTACGACCCCGCCCACTCCCTCCTCTTCCGGGACATCGCCCGCAACGGCTGTCTGGTCGTCGCCGATGAACTCTCCCTTCTCGCCCCCGCCCTGGAGGCCGCGTTCGTCGCCTCCCCGCTCTACCGGGGCGCCCAGGTCTCGCTGATCACCGTCGCCCCGGACGATCCCGCCGCGGGCACCCCGCACGAGGTCATCCGCCGGGAACTCGCGCTCCGGCTGGCCCACACCGACCAGCGCTTCGGCGGCGCCCTCGACCCGCTCTGCGAGATGAACGTCGCCAGCCGCCGCCACCTCGACCGCTGGCTGCGCAGCAGCCTGCCGCAGACCCTGGACGCCCACCGCGCCGCCCGCCCCAGCGCCGCCAAGGCCCTGCTGCTGGAAACCGAACTGGGCACCCGGCCCACCGTCTCGATGGCCCGGCTCATCACCGAAGGCGGAGCGGCGTGATCGTCACCTTCTACTCCTACAAGGGCGGCGTCGGCCGCTCCATGGCCCTCGCCAACATCGCCGACCAGCTCGCGCGGAGCGGAATGCGCGTCCTGATGGTCGATTTCGATCTGGAGGCGCCCGGCCTCGAACACTTCTTCCCGATCGACCAGGACCGTGTCCGCGACCGCGAGGGCCTCCTCGACCTGCTGCTCGCCTACAAGTACGCGATGTCCATGGCGTCCTCGGAGCCGGTGGACGGGACGGACGGCGAGGAGGACGCCTTCCGCGACCTCGACCGCTATCTGTCCACCGTCTATCCGCCCCGCTCCGACGGCGGCCGGCTCGATCTCCTCGCGGCGGGCCGACGCCTGACCGACGACCAGATCAACCGCTACGGCGCCGAACTGCGCCGCTTCGACTGGCAGGACTTCTATTTCGTCTGGTCCGGCGAACTCTTCTTCGAATGGTTCCGCCGCACCTGCGCCGAGCGCTATGACATCGTCCTGGTCGACAGCCGCACCGGCGTCACCGAACTCGGCGGCGTCTGCGCCTACCAACTCGCCGACACCGTCGTCACCCTGTGCGCGCCCAACCTCCAGAACCTCGACGGCACCGCCTGGATGGTCCGTCACTTCCTCTCCCCCCAGGTCCGCCGGGTACGCGGCGACCGCCCCCTGGAGGTCCTGGTCGTCCCCGCCCGCGTCGACCAGCAGGACACCGCCCTTCTCGACTCCTTCGCCGCCCGCTTCCATCACGCCTTCGACGCGTACACCCCCGACCCCCTCCCCGCCGCCGGCCTGCGCTTCTGGGACCTCCAGATCCCCTACGAACCGGCCTACGCCTTCGACGAGCAGGTCATCACCGACCCGAGCCGCGCCGCCGAACGCCGCGGCCTGGCCCGCGCCTACGCCAGCCTGCGCAGCGCCATCACCCTGCTCGCCCCCGGCACCAGCCCGCTCGCGGAACTCCGCCCGCCACCGGCGGACCACCGCCCGGCCTCGCCGAGCGAGCCGACGGAGACCCGCTACGACCCCACCACCCGCTTCTCGACGCCGGATGTGCTGATCTCGTACCGCGCGGCCGACCGGGAGGCGGCCGACCGGCTGCGCGGCCTGCTGACGCACCGGGGCGGCCTCCATGTCGTCGAGCACTTCCCCGGCCGGTCCCGGTCCCGGGACGAAGGCGTACGGGCCCGACTCTGCCTGGTCCTCGTCGGCGCGTCGAAACGGCTCGGCCTCTGGCAACTGCGGGAAATCGAGGCCCTCGCCGTCCGGGGCGACGCGGCGATCCTGCCGGTTCTGCTGCCCGGCGCCACCCGGCCTCCGGACGAGTTGGCGGACCACCAGGCCCTCGACCTCCGCATGGGCTGGAACGACCCACTGCTGGTGGACACCGTCCGGGCGGCGCTCCGGGACGAGGGGGGTGACCGCCGGACGCCGTCCGAGGAGATCCGCACCCCGTACCCGGGACGCGCCGCCTTCTCCACCGCCGACGCCGATCTGTTCTTCGGCCGGGAACCCGTGCTGGACCGGGTGCTCGCCACCCTGCGCGAGTTCCGTATGTGCACGATCGTCGGCGACTCGGGCAGCGGGAAGACCAGCCTGGTGAACGCGGGCGTGATCCCCGCGCTCCGCGCGGGCGGCCTGTCCGGCAGCCATCTCTGGCCGGTCCTGATCCAGGCGTCCATGGCGGACGCCCAGGACCTGCCCGACCGGCTCCGCGCCCTGAGCCGGGAGCAGGGACAGCCCGTCGTCGCCGTCATGGACCACTTCGAGGATCTGTTCCTCTCGGTACCGCCCGATCAACGCCACGTCCTCCTCTCCTCCCTCCGGTCCCTGACCGAGGACTCGTCGATTCTTCCGATCGCCGTGGTCCGCTCGGACTCTCTCGCCGATGTACGGCGCGACGCTCACTCCTTCGCCGTGTGCACCGTCGAGGTGCCGCCCCTCACCGAGGAGGAGCTGTGGCAGGCGGTGGAACTGCCCGCCCGCGCCCGCGGCCTCCAACTCGAACCCGGCCTCACCGACCGGCTGCTGAAGGACATCGGCGAGGGCGCCGGCCCGCTCCCGCTGCTCCAGACGGCCCTGGACCGGCTGTGGCTGCACCGGGAGGACGGCTACCTCACCCACCAGGCGTACGCGGGCGGCATCGGCGCGAGCCTCACCGACACGGCCGAGGAACTGTTCCAGCGCCTCTCCGCCGAGGACAGCGACCGCGCCCGCGCCCTTCTGCTGCAACTGGTCGCCCTCGACACCGACGGCCGCCCCCTGGCACCCGCCGTCCCCAAGTCCATCGCCGACGAACTGGACGCCGCCGACCTCTGCGACAAACTGATCCGGCGACGGCTGCTCGTCAGCCTCGCCCAGGACGACGAGCGGCCCTGCCTCCGGCTCGCCCACCCCGCCCTGATGACCGACTGGCCCCGGCTGGCCACCTGGATCGCGCAGTCCTCCGAGGCTCTCCGCCTACGGCCCCGCCTCTGGGCCGCGGCCCGCGCGTGGGAGGCCGACCCGGACGATCGCCGGGGAGTGCTGAACGAGCGGAGCCTGTCCGCCGTCCGGACGGCCCTGGAGCCCGCGCCGTTCCCGCTGTCGGCGGCGGAGACCGCCTACCTGGCGGAGTCGAGGGCCGAGGCCAAGAGGCGCCGCACGGGCTGGCGGATCGCCGTCTTCAGCCTCGCCTTCGCCATGATCAGCGGCTGCGTACTGATCGTCTTCGCCTTCTGGGGCAACGCGAGTCCGGTCAATATGGGGACGGTCGGCACGACCGCGCTCGCCAACCTCCTGTCCGCCCTGACCCTGATCCGCTCTCTGCGCGACGAACGCCGCACCCTGATCCCCGACCCCTGACCCGCCCGCCGGGGCCGGGCCCCGGGCCCCGGGCTCAGACCAGTCTGTGTGCCGTCGCCCACCGGGTCAGCTCATGCCGGTTGGAGAGCTGGAGCTTTCTCAGCACCGCCGAGACATGCGACTCCACCGTCTTCACCGAGATGAACAACTGCTTGGCGATCTCCTTGTACGCATAACCCCGGGCGATCAGCCGCAGCACCTCCCGCTCGCGCTGGGTCAGCCGGTCCAGGTCCTCGTCCACCGGCGGCGCGTCCGTGGAGGCGAACGCGTCGAGGACGAACCCGGCGAGCCGCGGCGAGAACACCGCGTCGCCCTCCTGGACCCGGAAGATGGAGTCCACCAGATCCGTGCCCGTGATCGTCTTGGTGACGTACCCGCGCGCACCGCCGCGGATCACCCCGATCACATCCTCCGCCGCGTCCGACACCGACAGGGCCAGGAAACGCACCGGCTGCTCGGCGTCCGCCATCAGCGGCGCGCTGCGGCGCAGCACCTCCACCCCGCCGCCGCCCGGCAGATGCACATCCAGCAGGACCACCTCGGGCCGGGTGGCCGTGATCACCGTGACCGCCTGGTCGACGTCCGCGGCCTCGCCGACCACCTCGACCCCGGTCTGCTCGGTCTGGCCGATCTCGGCCTGCACACCCGTGCGGAACATACGGTGGTCGTCGACCAGGACCACCCGCACATGCCGCCCCGGGCCGCCCCCCGCGGGACGGCAGGGCTCGACCGCCTCGGCCGGCTCCGCCGCTCCGGCCGTACCGCTCGCCTCGGTCGGGTCGCTCATGTCGTGTTCTCCGCCCTCTCCATCTCCAGCTCGACCTCCGTGCCACCGCCCGGCACCGCGCGCAGCCGCGCCGTGCCCCCATGGCGCTCCATGCGGCCGATGATCGATTCCCTGACGCCCATCCGGTCGGCGGGTATCGAGTCGAGATCGAAGCCGGGCCCCCGGTCGCGGACGGAGACGAACACCGTCCTGCCCTCGACCTCGGCGTAGACCTGCACGGCACCGCCCTCGCCACCGTACTTGGCGGCGTTCACCATTGCCTCGCGCGCGGCCTGCATCTGTGCCCCGATTCTGTCGTCGAGCGGGCAGTCGCCGACCACGACCACCTCGATCGGGACGCCGTGCTTGTCCTCGACCTCGGCCGCGTTGCCCCGGACCGCGTCGGCGAGGGTGTCCGGCTCCTCGGCCTCCTCCTTGCCGGTGCCCTCGGGCTTGTACAGCCAGGTGCGCAGGTCGCGCTCCTGGGCACGGGCCAGACGGCGCACCTCGCCCGCGTTCTCCGCGTTGCGCTGGATCAGGGTCAGGGTGTGCAGGACCGAGTCATGGACATGGGCGGCGACCTCCGCCCGCTCCTGGGCGCGGATACGCATCAGGCGCTCCTGGGAGAGGTCCTGCGTCATCCGGACCAGGTACGGACCGGCGAGCAGCGTTATCCCGACGAGCACGGCCAGCGCCGCCTGGAGCACCGACCCCAGATGGGCGGCCGAGCCCTGGAGGACGAAGATCGCGGTCACGCCCGCGGTGACCAGCAGGACACCGGCGACCGCCCTGAGCAGGTTGAGCGTGCGCTTGCGGCGGCCGGCCTCGACCCAGCGGGCCCGGCGGGCGTTGTCCGCCTGCCGCCACACCAGGGCGACCCCGGCGCTGACCAGCACGGTCGGCCACAGATAGACGGTGGCGCCACCGCCCACGTTGACATTGCCCACGAAGACCATGGCCACCACGACCATGAGCAGCAGGGCGATGATCTGGCCCTTGTCGGGCTTGCGGGCGACTATTCTGCGGCGGCCGTCGGGCGAGGTCTCGGTGGTGACGAAGGAGGGCGGCTTCTGCGCCTCCACCCCTCCGACACCGAGCGGGACGAAGAACCAGAAGGCCGCGTAGAGCAGAGCACCGAGGCCGTCCGCCATGAAGAGGCCGACGAAGACCAGCCGCACCCAGACCACAGGCAGCCCGAGATGCCCGGCGAGCCCCCGCGCCACGCCACCCAGCCAGCGACCGTCGCTGCTGCGGTAGAGCTTGCGCGGCGGTCGCGGTTCGACAAGTGGTGGCGCTGCTGCGACGTCCGGCATGCCATCGATGTTCACACGGCCGGCGGAGCGGAGCATCAGGGTTGTCCCCCGAGACACCCCTGATCTTCGACCGGCCCTCGGGTCGAACGCTTCCCCCGGCCCGGCTCAGGGGAGATATCAGGGTCCGGCCAGGGTCATTCCGACTGCCGCGGCGGCGGCTCGGCCGTCACCATGGACTCATGACTGATCACCAGCACGCCGCGGACCCCGGGCCCGGCCCGAGCCCGTCCGGCGCCTCCGCCCCGCACGCAGCGGAAAAGGAACCGCGCGCGAGCGGGCGCGAGCGGGCGGGCGCGCACGGGGAACAGCGGGGGCCGGGGGAGCTGGAGGAGTGGGCGGGCGCGCGGACGAAGCTGGAGGCCAGGGTCGAAGCGCTCCGGGGCGCGGGGGGTACGGCTGTCTCCGGCCGTCCCGGCAACCCCGGCAATCCCGGCAATCCCGGTAACCCCGGCAGTCCGGGCGGCCGTGACGCCGAGGGGAGCGCGGGCGGCTTCGGCGGTGCGGGCAGTGCGGGTGGTTGCGGGGCTGGTGGTCCCGGGGTCACCGGCAGTGGGGGCAACGCCGGTGTTCCCGGTCGAGCAGGTGGTCGGGGGAGCGCGAGCGGGCTCGGCGGCGTGGGCGGTCCGGGTGCGGTCGGTTCCAGCAGCTCCGACGATCAGGGCGGCGCCGGAGTTCCCGGCGGTGCGGGCGGTCCGGGTGGTCCGGGTGGCTGGGGCGGTGCGGGCGGCTCGGACAGGCGGAGTGGGTCCGGCGACCTGGGCCATCCAACAGACATCCCGCCAGGTCAGGGTGATCCCGGCAACCCGGGAGGCCACGGTGGTGCCAGCAACCCCGGAGATCATGGTGGTGTCGGCAACCCCGGAGGTCACGGCGGTCCCGGCAGTCCTGGCGGCCGAGGTGAGCCCCCGGCGGGTCATGAGGGTGGGCCGGGTGAGCCCGGGTCGCCCGGTGTGCCGCAGCCGCTGCACCGGTTCCGTCGGGACCGGCCGCACAAGATGCTGGCGGGGGTGTGCGCCGGGCTCGGGCGGCAGTGCGACATGGACCCGGTGATCTTCCGGATCACGCTCGCCGTACTCTCGGCGACCGGCGGCATCGGCCTTATCTTCTACGGCTTCGCCTGGCTCTTCGTGCCGTACGAGGACGAGGAGGAGAACGAGGTCAAGAAGCTCTTCACGGGCCGGGTCGACGGCCAGGCGCTGGCGGCCGTGCTGTTCGCGCTGGTCGGCTGCGGGGTCTTCCTGACCATGCTGGGCAACGGCGGGGTGCTGACGTTCGGTGTGGTCCTCTCGCTGCTGCTGGCGGGCGCGGGGTACTGGTCGCAGCGGCGCGGGGCGCCCCGCCCCGATCCGCTGGCCGCGCAGGCCGCCGCCGACGCCCCGCCGGAGCCGCAGGCGCCGCCGGTCGGGGCCGCGTATCCCTCGTGGTGGCGGGACCCGATCGTCAAGGACGGAGGCCGTGTCGGCGGGACGGGATATCTGTGGGGCCCGCAGGACTCCCTGAACCGGGACATCGCGGCGGCCGTCAACATCAGCCGCGGTCAGTCGGCGATGGCCGCCCGGCTGGACCTGGCGCCGCGGCCGGCGTCACCGAGGCAGCGGGGGCCGCGCTGGATCGGCGGCTGGACGTTCCTGCTCGCCCTGGCCGCGGCTGCCGTGGGCACGGGGCTGACCTGGGACGGGCAGCCGCTCGGCATCAGCCTTCAGACGGGCCTGGTGTGCGCGCTGCTGGTCTTCGGGCTCGGGATAACCGTCAGCTCCTTCCTGGGGCGCACCGGAGCGGGCTCGATGTTCCTGGCGCTGCTCACGGCAGGTCTGCTGGCCGGGGCGGCGGCACTGCCCGCGGACGTCAGCACGCACTGGACACGGACGACGTGGCGGCCGGCGGCGGTGGCCCAGGTCGAGCCGCAGTACGACCTCGGTACGGGCCAGGGCACCCTGGATCTGTCCGGGCTGGATGTGGCGAGAGGGCAGACGGTGGCGACGGGCGCGGACGTGGGTGTGGGGCGGCTGCGGGTGATCGTGCCCGCGGACGCCACGGTGCGGGTGCAGGTGGATGTCGGGCTCGGTGACATCCAGTTGCCCGGCGAGAGACAGCAGGATGTGGATGTGGCCCCCGGGAAGTCCAGACAGGTGACACTGGCGCCGACGCAGGACGCGAAGAACGCTGGCACGGTGGAGCTGCGGCTCCAGGTGGGCGTGGGACAGGCGGAGGTGCTCCGTGCTGCGTCATGAGTTCCAGCCCGGACGGCTGGTCGCGGGTCTCGTGGTGATCCTGGCGGGTGTGGTCTATGCCGGGGACGCGGGCGGGGCGTGGGAGACACCCTGGTTCGCGATCTTCCCGCTGATGGTGGCGGGGCTGTTCGCGGCGGGCGCGGTGGGCGTGATCGGCCGGGCGGTACGGAGACGCCGGGCCGGGCCGGACGGCACCCGAGCGAGCGATCATCCGACGGAGACCAGACCCTGACAACGGGGCGGGCCGACGAAACCGGGCCCTTGGCAGCGGGTGCGGACCCGGCCCGGCGGGGAGCCGGCCTCTGACGACGGGGCGGGCCGGCCGACGCCTGGCCCCGGCAACGGGGCGGGCCGACGAACCCGGCCCCGAACAGGGGGACGGCCTGGCGGGAGCCGGCCTCGGAAAACGAGGCGGGCCAACCCAGGTCGGACGCTGGCAGCCGGACGGGCCGACCCGGATCGGACACCGCCCGAACACCGTCGCGCCCTCAGTAGTGCCCGCCGCTCTCAGTAGTACCCGCCGCCGGACCGGGAACGCCGTCGGGAGTGCAGGACGGCGTCCAGGGAGAGATAGGGGGCGCCCGCGAGGACCAGGGGCAGCCAGGCCATCAGATAGACGAGGTCGTTGCCGTAGTAGTAGGGGTCGGCGGACCAACTGACGGTCAGCCAGAGGCTGAGCGAGATGAGGGCACCGCCGAGGGCGGCGATCCGGGCGAGCAGCCCGATCAGGGTGCCGATGCCGACGGCGAGTTCACCGAAGGCGATGGCGTAGCCGAAGCCGACGGGGTTGTCGAGGGCGGTGTCGATCAGGGCCGGGATCGCCGAGGAGTCGCGGACGCCGCGCATCAGGTCGCCGATGGACCCGAGGCCCGAGTCCTTGAGGAAGGCGCCGTCCGTCAACTTGTCCAGCCCGGCGTAGATGAAGGTGACGCCGAGGAACACCCGCAGGGGCAGCAGGGCGTAGCGGGTGGCGTTGCTGCGCCAGTCCCGGCCGCCGCCGTCGCCGTAGGGGGTGTGGGTATCCGTTCGATAACCGTGCGTCATCGCTGCCAGCCACCTCTCACCGCGCAGTGCCGGGCCCGTCACTTGACCATACGTACGAAAGGAAGGAGCCGCTCAATGTCGTGGGCACAGTGTTTGTCGTGGGCACAGTGTTTCGGGCTGCGGGCGTTCCGCGCCAGGGGGCGGGGAAGGGAGCCGGGCCGTGATCGGCCGGGAGCGGGGCGGCCGGCCGGTCAGTCGGTGACGTCGATGTCGTACGGATCGGTCTCCACGCCCGCGGCGGTGACGACCTGGACGGCGGCGCGGCCGGGTTCGACCTCGGCGGGGACGGGGACGGTGAGGCGGGTGTCGGAGGGGTTGCTGAAGCCGCCCGCGACGGGCACCAGGGGGACGTGGACATGGACGGCGCCGATGCGCACGACCATGCGGGCGAGGCGGTCGGCGCCCTGGGCACCGGGCGGGACGAACCCGGCGCCGCGGATCTCGATGTCGTCGCCGGTACGGATGGGGGCGTCCAGGTCTCCCGCCTCGCGGGCGCGGACGACGGAGAGGATCACGGGCCGACCGCCGTCGGCGTACTTCCCGGCGACATATGTGGCGGCCGAGACGAGGACGACGACGGCCAGCCCCCAGGGCAGGTCGGGGAGTTGGTCGGGGCGGCGGGCGAGCCGGACGGCGGCGAAGAGCAGGGCGACGGCACTGATGACGACGTACTGGATGTCGGCGAAGGTGCCGCGGCCGGAGTCGTCGGTGAGCAGGTCGGCGGCGCGGGGGCGGTCGGCGCGGACCTTCTGGAGCCGTCTGTTCAGGACCCGCACCCCCACCACCCGGCGGACGAGCACGGCGATGGCGCAGACCACGGCGAGGACGACGACGGCACCGGCGCCGCGGGCCAGGTCGAGGCCGGAGACGATGGCGTCGCGTTCGTCCGGGGTGGAGGCGACGGCGAGCCGGCCCGCGAGGAGCAGGACGGCGTACGCGATGAACAGCACCCAGGCGGCGGCCACGGCACGGGAGGTGGAGAGCCGGTTGTCCTCACCGATGACGGGGGCGAGGACGCCGCCGCGGGCGCGGTGGTACCGGGAGGCGATGGTGAGCGCGGCGGCCACCAGGAGCGCGGCGAGGAGTGCGGCGGTGCGGGCGGCGGTCCAGCCGGTGCCGATGGCGGTGAACGCCTGGCCGAGCAGGAGCAGGACGACCGCGGCCCAGACGGTGCAGGCGGTACGGACCCACAGCCGGTGGAGCCAGGCGTCGCCCTCGGCCCGGCTGCGTTCGGCGACATCCTCGGCGGACTGGGTCAGGGCCTCGGAGACCCATTGGCGGGACGCGGAGGCCGAGTGGGCGACGGCGGCCGGGAGCCCTTGCCCGGCGGCGAACTCGTCGCGGCGGCGGAGGAATTCGGCGACCGCGTTGCGATGTCCCGCGCGGACGCCGTGCGGACAGTCCCCGCAGGTGCAGCCGCCGCCGTGCCCTCCCGTCCGGGAGCCCGCCCCCGTCTCCTGCACCGCCACGCCCGACGACCGCCTTCCCCATGACTCGTTACGACACACCCCGCCGCGACCGGCCGACCGCGGCACCGGCACCGGCACCGGCACCATCAGCGGTTCCGGCACCCGGCGACAGCTCCGCCGTCCGGTGATCCGGCCCCCCTCCGGGTCCCCGCCACCGGAACGCAACTCCCGTGCGACGACAGCGAATTGTGCCCTACCCGGGGCAGTGTCCGCCCGGTGGGTCCACGGACCGGGCACGGGTGCGGGTGAAGCGCGGGGCGCCGTGTTGACCCGGCTGCGAGAATTTCCGTATGGCCGAGATCATCCAGCGGGACGGGACCTGGGCCTTCGACGGCACGACGGTACGGATCACTCCGGGGCTGCACCGCTCGGTGCCGCTGTTCCGGCAGACGTACGGGGAGATCACGGTCCCGCTGGAGGCGGTCGCGGGGGTGGTCTACGAGCCCGAACGCAAGCGGGGGCGGCTGCGGTTGCGGCTGCGCGAAGGGGCGGACCCGCTGCTCCAGGCGACCGGCGGGCGGCTGCCGGACCCGGCGGATCCGTATCGGCTGGCGGTGGAGACGGACCGGGCCGGGGTCGCGGAGTACGTGGCGGAGGAGATCCGGCGGGCGCTGCTCCTGGACCAGCTTCCCCAGGCGCCGACGGGGGCGTATCTGCTGGCGGGGCCGCCCGTACCGGTGTCGGTGCGGTCGAGCGACGGGACGGTGTCGTTCGACGGGACGCGGATCAGGATCGACTGGGCGGACACCTCGGACCGGGTGAAGCGGGCGACGGGGCCGCGGATCATCGATGTGCAGGACCTGGTGCAGGTGGAGTGGCTGCCCAACTCGGGATACGAGGACGGGTATCTGCGATTCGTGACCCGCGAGGCGATGGTCTCGAAGCTGCCGCCGGAGAAGGATCCGTACGCGCTGGATCTGTGGGGCAGTGTGCGGCGGGATCTGCTGACGGCGCTGGTGGCGACGGCGGTGACGGCCCGGCTGCCGCATCCGTCCACCGGGCGGGACGCGGAACCGGACGCGGAACCGGACGCCGGGCGGGACCCTGGACGGGACTCCGGGGGCGACGCCGGACGGGACTCCGAGGGCGGCTGCGGGGTCGGGGTCAGGGCCGGGGTCCAGGTCGACGGGATCCTCCGCGCCGGGGACCGGGACCACCGGGCACGGCCTCCGGCCCAAGCTCTGCCCCAGGGACCACCCCTGGACCAAGCTCTGCCCCAGGGGCCGCCCCCGCCCCAAGCTCTACCCCGGGCTCCGTCCCAAACCCCGCCCCACCTACCGACCCGAACCCCGCCCCACCCTCCATCCCAAACCCCGGCCCACCCACCGGCCCCGGCGCTGGACCATCCCCTCCCCGGAGGGAGCCCCCCGCATCGCGTGGACGGTCACCATGACGTGCTGCTGCGGCGGCTGCGGGAGCTGGGGGAGCTGCACCGGGACGGGGTGCTCACGGACGAGGAGTTCGCGATGACGAAGGCGGTGGTGCTGCGGGGCTTCGAGGAGTGAGGGCGGTGAGGGGCGGCGAGGGCGGGGCGGGCGTCAGCTCAGCAGATCGGGTTCGCTGCGGCTGATCTCCTGCCAGAGCGGCTGGTAGTTGATCCAGGCCACCAGGTCGCCGCCGAGTTGTTCGCGAGTGGCCACGGCGGGCTTGTGGTCGATGAGGACGGGGCGCCCGGCGGCCCGCGCGGTGAGCTGGACCTGGCTGGAGCGTTCCATGGACAGGAACCACCAGGCGGCGGCGTCGACCGAGTCACCGACGGTGAGCAGGCCGTGGTTGCGCAGGACCAGTGCCTTGCGGGAACCGAGGGTGTCGGCGATCCGGCGGCCCTCCTCGGTGTCGACGGCGACTCCGGAGTAGCCGGCGTACAGGGCCTGGTCCTCGTAGAAGGCGCAGCTCTCCTGGGTGATCGGGTCCAGCAGGTCACCCAGGGCGGCGAGGGCGCGGCCGTGCACGGAGTGGCAGTGGGCGACGGCGACGACATCGGGGCGGGCGGCGTGGACCTGGGCGTGGACGGTGAAGGCGGCCTGGTTGACATGGTGGCCGCCCTGGATGACCTGCCCGTCCTGGTTGGCGAGGACCAGGTCACTGACGGTGACATGCCGGAAGGGCATACCGAAGGGGTTCACCCAGAAGCAGTCGGTGTACTCCGGGTCGCGGGCGGTGATGTGGCCGGAGACCCCGTCCTCGAAGCCCTGGCGGCCGAAGATCCGCAGGGCGCCCGCGAGCCGTTCCTTGCGGTGCCGGCGCTCGTCCTCCAGGGACTCGTGCATGGGCGGCATCGCGAAGCGGAGCCGGTCCGTGGGCAGGGGTGGGGGTGGGGGCGGAGTGGGGCCGAGCATGGTTCCTCCGGCACTGGAGCTGCTTTACGGGCGGGAAGTTACCGTCGGTCAGCCGAAGATGACAGAGCTGAGCGAGAAAGAGGACGCCTGTGGCCGATACCGGACAGTGGATGTCGGGATTCGGGGTGAGACTCGTCGTATGACGCGTACGAACGGAAAGAAGATCGTCGACTCCGCCAAGGGGACAACGGCCGGGGGGACGACGGCCGGGGGGACGGCTGCGGAGGAGAGGACGGCCGGGGAGAAGACAGCAGGCGGAGTCGGGGCGGGCGGAGTGGGTGCGGGCGCCGGGGCAACGGAGGCGGCGCCGGGAGCCGGGGTCGGCTGGGGCCGCTTCGCGGCGGTGGAGCCGGAGCTGGCGAAGACCTCGGAGGAGAGATTCGGGGCGTTCACCCACCATGTGCTGGCGACGCTCCGCAAGGACGGGTCGCCGCGCACGACGGGGCTGGAGGTGCGGTTCCTCGGCGGGGAGCTGTGGCTCGGGATGATGCCGGGGTCGGTGAAGGCGCTCGATCTGCTGCGGGACGGACGGTTCGCGTTGCAGGCGAACCCCGGGGAGGGGCAGTCGATGGGCGGGGGTGACATCCGGATCGCCGGGCGGGCGGTGGAGGTCACCGACCCGGCGCGGAAGGCGGCGTACAGCGAAGAGGTGGAACCGCCGGAGCCGTTCCACCTCTTCCGCACCGAGGTGACGGAGGTCGTGCGGACCTTCGTCGAGGACGAGAAGTACCTGGTCGTGCAGGTGTGGCGGCCCGGAGCGCCGGTGCGGACGCTCAAGCGGACCTGAGGGGTCACCGGCAAGGGCTCACCGGCAAGGAGTCACGGGGGAAGGAGTCACGGGGAAGGGCTCACCCCGGTGGACGTCACTCCCACTCGATGGTGCCCGGCGGCTTGGACGTGATGTCCAGGACGACGCGGTTGACGTCGGAGACCTCGTTGGTGATCCGGGTGGAGATCTTCGCGAGGACGTCGTACGGGAGCCGGGACCAGTCGGCGGTCATGGCGTCCTCGGACGAGACCGGGCGCAGCACGATGGGGTGGCCGTAGGTGCGCCCGTCGCCCTGGACGCCGACGCTGCGGACATCGGCGAGGAGGACGACCGGGCACTGCCAGATGTCGCGGTCGAGACCGGCGGCGGTCAGTTCCTCGCGGGCGATGGCGTCGGCCTCGCGGAGCAGGTCGAGGCGCTCCTTCGTGACCTCGCCGACGATCCGGATGCCGAGGCCGGGGCCGGGGAAGGGCTGGCGCTGGACGATTTCGTCGGGCAGGCCCAGTTCCTGGCCGACCATCCGGACCTCGTCCTTGAAGAGCTTGCGGAGCGGCTCGATGAGCTGGAACTCCAGGTCCTCGGGGAGGCCGCCGACATTGTGGTGGGACTTGATGTTGGCGGTGCCGGTGCCGCCCCCGGACTCCACGACATCCGGATACAGCGTGCCCTGCACCAGGAACTCCACGGCCGGGCCCGCGTCGGCGATGATCTCGGCCTGCGCCTGCTCGAAGACCCGGATGAACTCCCGCCCGATGATCTTCCGCTTCTCCTCCGGGTCGGAGACGCCCTTCAGCGCGGTCAGGAAGCGCTCCTCGGCGTCCACGACCTTGAGCTGCACGCCCGTCGCGGCGACGAAGTCCTTCTCGACCTGCTCGGTCTCGCCCTTGCGCATCAGACCGTGGTCGACATACACGCAGGTCAACTGGGAGCCGATGGCCTTCTGGACGAGGGCGGCGGCCACAGCGGAGTCGACCCCGCCGGAGAGACCGCAGATGGCACGCCGGTCGCCGACCTGCTCGCGGATCGCGGCGACCTGCTCCTCGATGACATTGCCGGTGGTCCAGTCCGGGGTGAGCCCGGCGCCCCGGTAGAGGAAGTGCTCCAGGACCTGCTGGCCGTGCGTGGAGTGCATGACCTCGGGGTGGTACTGGACGCCGTAGAGCTTCTTCTCGTCGTTCTCGAAGGCGGCGACCGGGACGACATCCGTGGACGCGGTGACGGTGAAGCCCTCGGGGGCGGCGGAGCAGGCGTCGCCGTGCGACATCCACACCGGCTGCTCGGCGGGGGTGCCCTCGAAGAGGGTGGAGGACGACTTCGACACATGCAGCGGCGTACGGCCGTACTCGCGGGCGCCGGTGTTGTCGACCGTGCCGCCGAGGGTCTGGGCCATGAGCTGGAAGCCGTAGCACATGCCGAAGACGGGGACACCGGCCTCGAACAGCGCGGCGTCCAGGCGGGGCGCCTCGTCGGCGTAGACCGAGGAGGGGCCGCCGGAGAGGATGATCGCGGCGGGCTTCTTGGCGAGCATCTCGGCGACCGGCATGGTGCTCGGCACGATCTCGCTGTAGACCCGGGCCTCGCGGACGCGGCGGGCGATGAGCTGGGCGTACTGCGCGCCGAAGTCGACGACCAGGACGGTGTCGGGGGCCGGGGCAGCGGAGGGCGCTGATGACACGGGGTGCCTTTCGGCGGTGGGCGGAGCGGGGCTTGTACTTGCCGATTCTACCGAGGCGCGGGGTGGGGGCGCCGTGGGCGACCGTCGAGGTGCGGGGTGGGGGGGCCGTGCGTGACCGTTGAGGCGCGGGGGGCCGTGGGTGACCGTCCCGCCCCACCCGTGCAATACTCCGCCCCATGCGCAAGCACGCGACCTTCCTCTTTACCTATGGCAGCCGGCCCGCCGGATGCCATGGTCGTGTTGCTTGAGCTGCTGACGAGCGACCTCCCAGGCGCCCCGGGCCGACAAGGCCCGGGGCGTCTGGCGTTCCCGGGTCCCGGTCGGTCGGGGCGCCACCTCCGCCCCCACCACCACCCACCCCAGGAGAACCCGACATGACCACCGCCACCTCAACCCAGCAGAGCACCCCGAACAACGCACAGCAGAGCACCCCGCAGAACGCACAGCAGAACACCCACCAGGGCACCCCGCACAACACCCCGCAGAGCACCCGGCAGGGCACCCAGAAGACCGGCGCCCACACCGCCGAAGCCGCCGACGTCATCTCCGGCGCCCGCGAACGGATCGACGCCCTCGACGACCGGATCATCGGCCTGATCCAGGAACGGATGGCGGTCTCCGCCGTGATCCAGGACGCCCGCATCACCTCCGGCGGACGCCGCGTGAACCTCTCCCGCGAGATGGAGATCCTCGGCCACTACCGCGAGGCCCTCGGCAAGCCCGGCACCACCCTCGCCATGACCCTGCTCGAACTGTGCCGGGGCAAGATCTGAACCCCTGGGCACGTACGTACGCATGCCCTCTCACCCGTACGGCGCGTGACGCCCCCGCGGGACCCTTCGTTGGTACCGATGTCCGTGTCAGCCAGGCGCGGGCCCGAATGAACCACGCGTGGCTCGCTGGGGCGATGAGACGTACGGATCGTGCCGTACGTCGTGGGACCTCGCTCCAGGGTCGTGACCGGACGGCAGGGGACAGCAGCCCGGTCACCCAAGAGAACGGCCGGCTCCGGGGACGCCCGGGGTCGGCCGGCGGGATCCGCCCCTGAGTCCCGTTCCCGGACGAGGCGGTACGGCTCCCCCCTCACCATCACCCCCACACCTCACCCCACCCCACCCCGACCCCCTCACGCCCGCCCGGCGTGCGAAGCCAGCGGCGCAACCCCCCGGCGCCGCTCCCCGGCACCGGCGCAGCCCTGACGCCGGTGCTGACGAAGGAAGGGCCCCGCGGCCGACCCCCGCGGGGCCCTTCCGCACGCCGAGACCACACAAGCCCCCACACCCCATCTCCCAACCCACCCACCCCCGCACAACCCACTCCCCCTCCACCCCCTTCAACCCCTCCACCTCCATGTGACCCAGACCACATAAATATTATGTGAATGAAGGACAACCATTCACAGGTGTCACTGATCCAACCCCTCGAATCAACGGACACACCCGCGCCCCACAAGCGGGGGCCGACCGAAGCCTGCTGCGAGATCGCAGCACTGGATGTTTCGAGGTCTTCATGAAGCTCCGCCGTGCACTGGCGGTGGCCGCCGCGACGGCCGTCATCTCACCGCTCGCGCTGCTCACCACCGCGCCGCTCGCGTTCGCCGACAGTGAGACGACCCCGACCCCCACCGCGTCCGAGTCCCCCACGGACGGCGAGTCGCCGAGCGCCTCCCCGACGGCGTCACCGACGGAGAGCGAGACCTCGGAGCCGTCCGGCAGCCCCACCGCCAGCACCACCCCGCCGGTCGACAACTCCACCGAGCCGGGCGGCAAGCCCACCGGCACGCCGACGACCACCCCCGCGACCACCCCGCCCGCGAGCACCACCCCGCCGGCGGAGACCGAGACGCCCGACCCCGAGCCCTCGGCCTGCACGGACGAGATGGTCGATGTCAGCATCACCGGCCTCCCGGGCAAGATCCCGGCGGGCAGCGGCTGGCGCGAGTTCTCGCTGGACGTGCTCAACACCTCCGACTCCACCCTCACCGACCTGGGCTTCTTCGCCGGGGCCGCCTCCGACGAGGCGGGGCTCGACCTCTTCCTCAGCAAGCAGGTCCAGCTCCAGGCGTGGGACCCGGAGAGCGAGACCTGGGGGGACCTCGATGAGGAGGGCTACGCGGTCGGCTACGTCGGTTACACCGACGAGCTGAAGCCGGACTACGAGGTCAACATCCCGCTCCGGATCAATGTGAAGTCCTCCGCCCCGGTCGGCTCGGGCTTCTCGCTCGGCGCGACGATCTACGGCGACCCGGACGCCGAGTGCACCGGCTACGGCGAGGTCGCCTACCGCTTCCAGATCGTGGCCTCCGGCACCGACACCGACGGCACCCGCCCGCAGGAGGGCGGCAAGGCCCCCGTCACCGACGAGCGGCCCAGCGGCAACACCCCGCAGGTGACCGGGAACCTCGCCGAGACCGGTTCCAGCTCCGCGCTGCCCGTCATCGGCCTGGTCGGCGGCGCGGCCGTCGTGCTCGGCGCCGGTGCGGTGTTCGTGGTCCGCAAGCGCAAGACCGGCAGCGTCGCGTAACCACCGTCACCACCAGCACCACCAGCACCACCAACTCAGGCATCCCGGAAACCGAAACCGGGAACAGAAGGACCTGCGCTCGGAGGGGGGCGCAGGTCCTTCTTGCTGCCCCCGAACAAGAGCCCCTGCAAGCCCCCTCCACAAGACAAGGGCCCTCTACAAGGGCCCTCTACAAGAACCCCCCTTCCTCACCCCCTTCCTCACACCCCTCCTCCCACCCCTCCCCATCCCCCCGGCATCCCCAGAAACGTCCCCGTCCTCAGCTCCCCGAACGCCCCCGCCGGTACCGCCGGACTCCTCGGCGCCACCGCCGCCACCGGGGCGTACGCCTCCCCCGGCGCCGGACGCGGATCGGCGTCCCCCTTGTTGGGCCAGTACGCCATCGCCCGCTCCGCCTGGGCCGTGATCGTCAGGGACGGATTGACGCCCAGGTTCGCCGAGACCGCCGCGCCGTCGACGACGGAGATGCCCGGGTGGCCGTACAGCCGGTGGTACGGGTCGATCACGCCGGTCTCGCGGGAGGCGCCGATGGGGCAGCCGCCGAGGAAGTGCGCGGTGAGCGGCATACCCATCAGCTCGCCGATGTTGGAGCCCGCGAAGCCGTTGATCTCGGCGGCCAGGGCCGAGGCGCCCTCGACGGCGGCCCTGATCTGCTGGGGGTTGGGTTCGCCGTGGCCCTGGCGGGCGGTGAGCAGGCCCTTGCCGGGGCCGGCCGGTTTCAGATACGTCGTCAGGGAGTTGTCCAGCGACTGCATCACCAGGCCGATGATGGTCCGCTCGGACCAGCGGCGGTTGGACAGCGAGCGCAGGACCAGCAGCGGATGCCGGGCGGCGTTCCCCAGCCAGGCGGCGACCCGCGACGACCCCTCGGCGTAGGGGACCTGGAGTATGGACAGGCCACCCATGGCGTTGGAGCCCTTGCCGTAGCGGACCGGTTCGATATGGGTGCTGGCGTCGGGGTGGATGGAGGAGGTGATGGCGACGCCACGGGTGAAGTCGGCCTTGCGCGCACCGCCGAGCCGACGGTAGCGCCGGTCGTCGGTCTGGGCGCCGACCAGCGCCTCGGAGTTGGTCCGGGTCAGCTCACCGAGCCGGTCGGAGAGGTACGGGAGCTGCCCGCCCGCCCTCATCCGGTGCAGCAGCGTCTGGGTGCCGTACGTCCCGGCGGCCAGAACCACCCGCCGACAGGTGAACACCCGCCCCCGCACCTGCCCCCGCATCCGCCCCCGCCCCTTCCGCCACCCCGTCCGCCGCCCCGTCCGTTCCGTCGGCAGGGTCGTCACCGCGTACCCGCCCCGCGAGTCGTCCGTCACCGCGACCGCCGTCGTCAGCGGATGCACCTCCGCGCCCGCCCGCTCGGCGAGATGGAGATAGTTCTCGTTGAGGGTGTTCTTCGCGCCATGGCGGCAGCCGGTCATGCACTCGCCGCACTCCACGCACGCCCGCCGCTCGGGTCCGGCCCCGCCGAAGTACGGGTCCGCCACCGTCTCCCCCGGCCGCGCCCGCGAAGCACCGGCCCCGTCCTCGCCGTCGCCGAAGAAGACCCCGACCGGCGCCATGTGGAAGGTGTCGCCGACCCCCATCCGCCGGGCCGCCGCGCGGAGATGGACGTCCGAGGGGGTCATCGTCGGATTGAGGCGCACGCCGAGCATGCGCCGCGCCTGGTCGTAGTACGGCGCCAGCTCCCGCTGCCAGTCGGTGATGTCCCGCCACTGGGGGTCCTCGAAGAACGGGCGCGGCGGTACGTAGAGGGTGTTGGCGTAGTTGAGGGAGCCGCCGCCGACGCCCGCGCCGGCCAGGACCATGACCTTGCCGAGCAGATGGACGCGCTGGATGCCGTACAGGCCCAGGGCGGGGGCCCAGAGGTAGTTCCTCAGGTCCCAGGAGTTCCGGGGGAGGGTCTCGGGGGTGAAACGGCGGCCCGCCTCCAGGACCCCCACCCGGTAGCCCTTCTCGGTCAGCCGCAGCGCGGTGACGGATCCACCGAACCCCGAGCCGACGACAATCACGTCATAATCGTGTGAATCAGGCACAAGTGTGTCGTCCTGGGACATGAGATCCGCCTCCCCATCGAGGGTGTTCCGCCCGCCCGCCCGTCAGCGGAAGCGCAGCGCCTTCATCACCCGCAGACTCCCGCTCATCAACCGCGCGTACTGCTCGTCGCTCATCCCCAGCGCGGGCGCCATCGGCAGGACCCGCTGGGCCGCCACCGTCTGGGCCTCGGTGTACTTGAGGATGCCCTCGGAGCCGTGCCGGCGGCCGAGGCCGGAGTCCTTCATGCCGCCCATCGGGGACTGGACGCTGCCGTAGGCCGAGGCGTACCCCTCGTTGACGTTGACCGTGCCGGTGCGCAGTTGGGCCGCCACCTCGCGGCCCCGCCGGGCGTCCTTCGTCCAGACCGACGCGTTCAGGCCGTACGCGGTGGAGTTGGCGCGGGCGACGGCGTCGTCCTCGTCCGTGAAACGGTAGAGGGAGACGACCGGGCCGAAGGTCTCCTCCGCGCAGACCGCCATCGGGGCGGCGACGCCGTCGAGGATGGTCGGCTCGTAGAAGTACGGGCCGATGTCGGGGCGGGCGACACCCCCCGCGATCACCGTCGCCCCCTTCTCCACCGCCTCCGCCACATGCCGCTGTACGGTCTCCAGTTGCCGTTCGCCGACCAGGGAGCCCATGTCGGCGCCGTACGCCAGGGCGGTGCCCAGCCGCATGGCCCGGGTGCGGGCGGCGAAGCGCTCCACGAAGGCGTCCGCGACCGACTCATGGACGTACAGCCGTTCGATGGAGACGCACAGTTGGCCCGCGGAGGAGAAGCAGGAGCGGATCGCGCCCGCCGCCGCCTTCTCGATGTCGGCGTCCGCGAGGACCAGCATGGCGTTCTTGCCGCCGAGTTCGAGGGAGACCCCGACCAGCCGGGCGGCGGCACCCTGAGCGACCTCGCGGCCGGTGCGGGTGGAGCCGGTGAAGGAGACGTAGTCCGCGTGGCGTACCACTTCCGGGCCGACCACCGGGCCCTCGCCCAGCACCACCTGGAACACCTCGGCGGGCAGTCCGGCCTCGATCAGCAGGTCACGGGCCCAGAGCGCGGTCAGCGCGGTCTCCGTGTCCGGTTTCATCACCACCGCGTTGCCCGCGACGAAGGCCGGGAGGGCGTCGCCGACGCTCAGCTCCAGGGGGTAGTTCCAGGGAGCGATCTGGCCGACGACCCCGCGCGGGTGACGCAGTTCGGTGACCCGGGTGAGGGCGGGGATCGCGCCCGCGTGCCGCTTCGGGCGCAGATAGTGGACGGCCCGGCGGCCGTAGTGCCGGGCGGCGACGGCGACGGCCTGCACCTCCTCATGGGCGTGCAGCCGCGCCTTGCCAGTCTCCAACTGGATCAGATCCAGCACCTCGGCCTGCCGCTCCAGCAGCAGATCGTGGAAGCGGAGCAGGACCGCCGCGCGCCGCCGGACCGGGATGCGCGCCCACACCGCCTGCGCCGCCCGCGCCACCTCGAACGCCCCGGCCACGTCCTCCGGTGTCGCCTCGGGCAGATCGGCGAGCTTCTCCCCGGTGAAGGGGGTGTGGTTCGCGGTCCGGCCCGAACCGGTCACGCCCTTGGTGAGCTGGGCGATCAGCTCCGGGGTGACCACATCGGCGGCGCCCCGCACCCCGGCCGGGACCGGGGCGACCGGGTTCGTACCGGGGGCGACCGGGTTCGTACCGGGGGTGGCGGGGTTCGTACCGGGGGCGGCGGGATTGCTACCTGGGGCGGCGGGACTGTTACCGGGGGCGGCGGGGTCGGCTGAGACGGCGGTGGTGGCCTGCTCGGCAGCGGGCTGCGCATCGGTCATGAGCCGCAGAGTATGCCGCCGCGCGGGCTTTGGGTACCCGTCCGTACCCGCCGGTAATGAATCCGGCACGGGAGCCGCACCGGGCATCCGCAACCCGCCAGTGATCACTGGCAACGAAGCCCCTGATCAGCGCGTTGTGCACGATCCGACAGCCACCCGCACCCCATCGGGCACGGCGCTACGAGGTGAGCTCCAGCCGGTCCCGCGCGCCCTTGAACACGGCTGTGCCGCGCTGCTCGTCCGGCGTCCCCTTGGGCATGTCCACCCGCAGCTCGTACAGCCGCTCGTCCTCCCGGAGGATCATCAACTGCATCACCCGGATCGCGGTCCCCTCGGAGGTGTACGTGGTGTCCGCGATCACCGCTTCGGCACCCTGGAAACTCGTCCGGGTGTACTGCGTCCGCGCCTCGGCGTCGTACTCCGCCCATACCTCGTGCGCCGCCTCCGCCTGCCCCATCGCGTCCCTCGGCGCCCGGTCCCACTGCGTGAGACGTACGTCCACGGTCCCCGCCGAGTAGACCACCAGCCGCGGCTGATAGTCCGGCCCGCCCTGCCGCGCCAGCTCCCAGTACTCCGAGGGCAGCACGAGGACGGCGGCCATGTCGGGTTCCTCGTAGCGCACCCAGGGGGAGGCGGAGGCGCCGGGCGAGGCGCTCGCCGATCCAGTGGACCCGGTGGATCCCGTGGCTCCCGTCGATCCCGTCGATCCGGTGGACCCGGTCGGCTGCGGCGTCCGCGAGGCGCCGGGCGTCCCGGACGCCCCCGCCCCCTGGCCGTCGATGAGCGCGACCCCGGCCCACACCCCACCCGCGAGCAGCACACCCATCAGGGCGAGGGCGACGGGATGCCGGTGCACCGGCCTGCGCCGCGCCGACGGCACGGGGAGGTGGTCCTCGGGTATGTCGGGTACGGGGTCCCCGGGGGCTTGAGGCTCGACGCCCTGAGGCTCACCGGCAGCCGCCCCAGCCCCAGCCCTCGCCCCCTCCTCCCCCGCCTCCCCCAACCGCACAGTCCCCCGATCGTCCCCGAACTCCCGCAACCCCTCCGGCCGCTGAGCCTCCACGGGCTCCGCAGCCTCCCCCGGTACCCCAGACCCCACCCCCTCCCCGTCCCCCTCCCCCACAACCCCCCGCAACACCACAGCCGTCTCCCCCGCCCCCGGCCGCTCATCGGGGTTCTTGCGCAGCAGCCCGGCGAGCAGCGGCGCCAGCGCCCCGGCGTGCTCCGGCTCGGGCGGATCGGCGGAGAGGATCGCGGCGAGCGTCGACTCCAGCGTCGCCCGGCGGAACGGCGAGCCGCCCTCGACGGCCGCGTACAGCAGAACGCCCAGCGACCAGAGGTCGGAGGCGGGCCCGGCGCCGCGCCCCGACATCCGCTCCGGCGCGATGAACTCCAGCGAGCCCACGAACTCCCCGCTGACGGTGAGCGACTCCTCCCCCTGGACGTGCGCGATCCCGAAGTCGGTGAGGACGACCCGGTCGTGCGCGCCGAGCAGTACATTGGCCGGTTTCACATCCCGGTGCACGATCCCCACGGAGTGCGCGGCGCGCAGCGCGCCCAGGACGGCGAGCCCGATCCGCGCGCACTCGGCGGGCGGCAGGGTGCCCCGCCGCAGCCGCTCGTGCAGGGACTCACCCCGGATCAGCTCCATCACGATCCAGGGCAGCCCGTCCTCGACGACCACGTCATGGATGGTGACCGCGGACGGATGGTCGACACGGGCGGCGGCCCGCGCCTCCCGGTGCAGCCGGTGCGCCGCCCGCTGATGGGCGGGATCCTCCGGATCACCGGGCAGCCGCGGCTGCTTGACCGCGACCTCCCGGCCGACCAACTCGTCGTAGGCCCGCCATACGGTGCCCATGCCGCCGGAGCCGATCCGCTCGGCGAGCCGATACCGACCGCCGATCAAAGGCCCCCGTCCCCCGGACAACCCTCCCCCAGACAGCCGTTCCCCGGACGACCGTTCCCCGGGCAACCCGTCCCCGGACAGCCGCCCCCCAGGCAACCCGTCCCCGGACAACCGTCCCCCAGGCAACCGTTCCCCGGGCAACCCGTCCCCCGACAACCCCCCTTCGCCCGCCGCCCCGTTGGACCCGTGCGCCCCGCCGTCACTCATGCGCCATGCCTACCGCGCGGACCGGGCCGTTGTCGACGCGGCCCCGGTACCACCGCCGTGGGCGGCGGACGGCGCTCACAGCTCGGAGATCTCCAGCTCCTCGATCGCCGTCCGCGCCACATCCCGCCCGCGCTCGGTGAAGTCGCCCTTCCCCGGATACCCGACGGTGAGCTTGTACATGTCCCCGCCGGACGTCTTGTAGTAGAAGATCCGCAGCTCACGGGGGCGAGGATTCTGGGTGTCGGTGGTGGTGTAGGTCACGGTGTTCTCGGCGGCCCGCCGCTCACCCCGGTACGCCATGTCCGGCCGGGGCGCGGTCCTCGGCGCCTCGGGCATGCCCAGCTCGTACGAACCGGACTCCTTGAAGCCCGCGTTGTCGTCGTACATCTCCGCCGACGCCGAGTCCGCGATCTCCCCGGTGGTGTCCTCGGCCTTCCGCTCCAGGGTCAGCCCGATCCAGACGGCCCCGCTCGCGTCGGTGTACGTCACCCAGTGCGACTCGTCGTCCTCCTCGGGCACCGACCGCTTGTAGTCGCCGGGAACGGCGAGGGTCGCGCCGAGCGCCTTCTCCTCCCGGGTCTGCCAGCCGTCCGGCAGCGGCCCGGCGAACGGATCCGCGACCAGGACGTACGACGTCACCGCCGCCGCGGCCACCACCGCCCCCAGCGCGGTCCAGGCCACGGCGCGGAACCGGCGTCCCCGGCGGGGCGGCCCGGCCGGGGTGACCACCTGCGGGGGCGTGGGCGCCGACGGGACCGGCGGGCGGACGGCGGCCTCCAGCAGGGCCCGGACCCGGGCGGCGTCCGGACGGCGGGCCGGATCCTTCTGGAGCAGGCCGTTGACGGCCTCGGCGAGCGGCCCGGCGGCGACGGCGGGCGGGGCGGGCGCGGCGTTGAGGACGGACTGGAGGGTGGCGGGGGTGTTGCTGCGGCGGAACGGGGAGACACCCTCGGTCGCCGCGTACAGCACCACCCCCAGCGACCACAGATCGCTCGCCGGTCCGGGCCGCTGGCCGAGCACCCGCTCCGGCGCGATGTACTCGGGCGAGCCCACGAAGCCGCCGGTGTCGGTCAGATTGGTCTCGCCCTCGATCTGCGCGATCCCGAAGTCCGTGAGCACCACCCGGTCGTGCCGGCCGAGCAGGACGTTGTCCGGCTTGACGTCCCGGTGCAGGATCCCGGCGGCATGGGCGGCCTCCAGCGCGCCCAGCACCTCCAGACCGACCCGGGCGGCCTCCCGCGCGCTCAGCGTGCCCTCCTGGAGGGCATGGCCGAGGGAACGTCCCTGCACCAGCTCCATCACGATCCACGGCCGTCCGTCCACCACGGCCACGTCGTACACGTTCACCACGGCCGGATGGTCGAGCCGGGCCGCGGCCCGCGCCTCACGCCGCATCCGCTCGAACGCGTTGTCCCGTTCACGGTCGGGAAGATGATCGGGCACCCGGGGCTCCTTGACGGCGACCTCGCGGTCCACCGTCTCGTCCTTGGCCCGCCAGACCGTGCCCATACCGCCGTGCCCGAGCCGGGAGAGCAGCCGGTAGCGCCCGTCGATCAGCCGCCCGGCCCCGGGATCCCGCACCCCGTACGGGACGGCCCCGGCGGCCTGCGGCGGCACACCCCGCTGCGGGACGGAGGGCTGCGGCGGGACGGGGGACTGCTGCGGTACGGGGGGCTGCTCGGCGGGATGCGGCTGCGCCGAGAGCTCGTGCGCGGACTGGGCGTGCGGCGGTACGGACGCCCGGGGCTGATGCTGGGGCTGGACCGGAGGCGCGGGGGTCGCATACGGGTTGCCCTGCTGCGGATCCACCGGGCGCGGCGGTTGCAGTTCGAAACTCGTCGGCTCGTCGGCCCCGTGGCGGGCTCCCCCGTTGCTGCTCATGGGCCCATCCATATCGCGTGGAACGCCCCTGTATCCACCACGAAAGCGGTCCGGTCACAGACCCGTGACCAAGGCCGCAACTTATCTCCCTTTTATGGCGATGCGCCGCCCCCGCCCCCTTACGGCAGCACGCCCCCGGTCGCCGTACCCAAGGACGGACCGACGGACGGACCGGCGGACGGACTACCGGACGGACCGACGGACGGACTACCGGACGGACCGGCGGAGGGGCTTGCGGAGGGACTTGCGGACGGGTTCGCCGGTGTGCTCACCCCGCCGCTCGGCCGCCCGCCCGGCTTCCCGTCCCCGTCCGCGTCCCCCGCCGCCAGCAGCGCCGCCGACACCCCGGCCCCGATCAGCGCCGCCACCAGCAGCGCGGCGGCCAGCAGGCTGCGGCGCCGGGACAGCAGCCGGTCCCAGCGACGCCGTTCGGCCCGGCCGGTGTCCAGGAAGACCCGCAGCATCCGCTCGGCCCCGGCCGCGTCCAGCCGCCGTTCCGGATCCCGCTCCAGCAGCCGCCGTACGACGGGCAGCAGCGGGCCCGCCTCGGCCGGCAGCCGGATCTCGCCGGAGGCCACCGCATTGAGGGTGCCGCCTACTGAGGCCCGCTGGAACGGCGAGTCGCCGCTCATCGCCGCGCACAGCAGCGCGCCCAGCGACCACAGATCGGACGCCGGTCCGGTGCCGGTCCCCGAGATCCGCTCCGGCGCGGTGTACTCGGGCGATCCGACGAAGGTGCCGCTCTCGGTGAGCGTGGAGGCCCCGGAGACCCGGGCCACCCCGAAGTCGGTGAGCACCACCCGCCCGGTGCCGGACTCGATGAGGACGTTGGCGGGTTTGAGGTCGCGGTGCAGCACCCCCGCCGCGTGGGCGGTGCCGAGCGCGCCCAGCAGCGCGATGCCGATCCGGGCGGCCTCGCGCGGGTCGACGGGACCGTCCGCCGCGACCCGGTCGGCGAGCGAGCCGCCCGCGATCAGCTCCATGACGAGGAAGGGCCGTTCCTCGTGCTCCACCACGTCATGGACGACGATCAGATGCGGATGATGGAGCCGGGCGACCGTGCGGGCCTCGCGCAGAATCCGCTCGCGCTGCGACCGGGCCCGGTCGGGCGAGAGGGAGGAGGTGTCGAGGGTGAGTTCCTTGACCGCGACCAGACGGCCGAGCAGTTGGTCGGTGGCCCGCCAGACGACCCCCATACCGCCCCGCCCGAGGAGACCCTCCAGCCGGTAGCGGCCCGCGATCACACGGCCATCCGCGCGCTCGGTCCCCATGCGCCCCATGATGCCCGACCCGGAGCCACCGCTTCCGACCCCCGGGCGCCCAGGTGGCCGACAACCGACGCCCGTCCTGGCACGTCAGCGGGGGTCCGAAGGGACAACTACCGTGAGGCACCGGGGGATCACCCCGCGAAACCCGATCCCCGGACGCGACCGAATCCCGCCCCCACCGATGGCCCAACGGCCCCCTGTCAGCCCCGGGTCAACCCTGCTGGGCCCGGTCAGCCCTGCTGCGCCCCGGGCTCGGTCCAACTCCGCAGGATCGTCTCGAACTCCGCGAGGGCCGTGTCCCACTCGTCCGCCGGGGCGGCCAGATAGAGGGCGTACTCGACGCCGTTCCGGGCCAGGTACATCTGGTCCACCGCCCGGTACGCGCCCGGGAACGCGGTGTCCTTGGCCAGCGCCGTCCAGGCGTACTCCCAGCGGGCGCCGGGCCGGTCCCGGTAGGTGTTGCGGTCCAGCGCGGTGCGCCGGTAGTCCACCAGCCGGTCCCCGAGCTGCTGGTCGAGGTCGGCCAGATGCGCGTAGGGGTCGGAGTAGTCGGGCGAGCTGTCGACGGCCACGCGCAGGAAGTAGCGTCCGCCGTCCGGGGTGTAGTCGACCTGCTGGAGATCGCCGGAGACGCTCGGTTCCTGGCGCTCCCAGCCCCGCGGCAGCGCCAGCCCGAACCCGATCGGGTCGGAGACCGTCGCCCAGCCCTCCGGCACCGCGCCCAGGTCCTGCCCGTTGTCGGTGGGCGACGGGGTCCGGCCGGGGAGGAGGTCCTGCAAGGGTTCCTCGCCGCTCCCCGGGTCGTCGCCGGTCGCGGGGGCGTCACCGGTCGCCGGACCGCCGCCCGCCGCCGGGTCGTCGGCCGGCGCCGAGGAGCCGGACGCCCCGCCGCCGCTCTCGTCGCCGTACCGCTGCTCCACCACCACGGCGGTGCCGCCGCCGACCAGGGCGGCGACCGCGATCACCAGCGCCAGGGTGCGCAGCCGGCGCTGCCGGCGCGGCGGGACGGACCGCGCCGGGGGCGCGACGGAGGTCGGCCCGGTCCCGGACGGATGCGCCGCCGCGGGCGCCGGTACCGGCGCCGGTATCCGCCCCGCGTCGAGGGCCGTCGTGCCCGCCGGGTTCAGCAGGGTCGGCACATACGCCTGCGCCTCGCGCGGACGGCGCCCCTCCGCGGCCTCCGCGAGGAGCTGCTCGGTCTCGGCGGTGCCGGGCCGGTCGGCCGGATCCTTGCGCAGCAGCGCGGCGATGACGGGGCCGAGCACCCCGGCGTTGCGCGGCGGCTCGGGTTCCTCCTCGACCACCGCCTGCATGGTGCCCAGCGGCGAGGTGCGGCGGAACGGCGAGAGTCCCTCCACCGCCGTGTACAGGGTCGCCCCGAGGGCCCAGAGGTCGGCGGACGGCCCGGGATCGTGGCCCCGTACCCGCTCGGGGGCGAGATAGTCGACGGAACCGACGACCTCGCCGGTCCGGGTGATGGTGCTGTCGCCCTCTATCTGCGCGATCCCGAAGTCGGTGAGCAGCACCCGGCCGTCGCGCGCGAGCAGGACATTGCCCGGTTTCACATCGCGGTGCAGCACCCCGGCGGTGTGCGCGGCGCGCAGGGCCCGCAGCACCCACAGCCCGATCCGGGCCGCCTCGGCCGGTGCGATCCGGCCGTTCTCCTTCACCGCGTCGGCGAGCGAACCGCCCTCGACCAGTTCCATCACGATCCACGGCCGGCCGTCGTGTTCGAGGACGTCGTGGACGGTGACCACGGCCGAGTGGTTGATCCTGGCCGCCGCCCGCGCCTCGGCCCGGGTGCGCGCCAGCAGGACCGACTGGTCGCTGTCGGAGACATAGAGAGCGGCCGTCAGTTCCTTGATGGCGACCATCCGGTGGAGCACTTCGTCATGGGCGCGCCACACCCGCCCCATGCCTCCCCTGCCGATGGCGTCGGTCAGCCGGTAGCGGTCCCCCAGGAGCAGGCCCTGCATCTGATTCACGTTCCCCCGCAATGCTCTTGACAGAGTCAGCGTAAGGACCGCTCCGGCCGCGCGGAACCGGTGGGTGGCCACGGAGACAGCACTGTGACGGTTGTCGCTTTCCGTGACCGGAGTGAACCGGCCCGGCATAACGTCGGGTCGGGCCCGGGGAGAGGCGTCAGCCCGTCACCTGGTAGGTCGCCGCCGCCTGTTCGTACAGCCGGGTCACCTCGTCGCGCTCGGCCTCCGGGCCGCGCACCTGCACCACGTGGTAGCGGCCGTCGACCAGGATGGCGAGATTGCGCACGAACAGCTCCCGGTCGTCGTCCCCGGTCCAGGTGAACTGCCCCTCGGCCATGCTCCGCCCGCCCACCTCTATCGACTTCAGCCCGGTGGCGACGGCCCAGGTCGAATCGCGGTACGGCTGGAGCTCCGGCTCACGCTCGCGCTGGTACTCCATGGGGTCCGAGCCGAACTCGGCGGCCGAGTCCCGCCCGGGGACCAGGATCAGCTCGAAGGAACCCTCCGTGTAGACCACTTGCCCGCGTCCGTTCTCCGGGGTGCGGTCCCAGCCGTTGGCGACGGCCACCCGGAAGCCCTCCGGGTCGTTGCGCAGGGTGAATCCGTCGGCGACGTCCGGTCCGGCGGTCTGCGTCTCCGCCGATCCGGTGGATCCCGATCCGGTGGACCCCTCGGTGTCCTCGCCCTCGCCGCCGGGTGTCGTCTGGTCGGGGCGCGGTTCGCTGCTGGCGTCCGGCCGCGCGGACTCCTCGCTCACCCCGCCGGCCGCGCCGGTCCGGTCGGTGCCGCTCGCGCCGTTCTGCCCCTCCTCGCCGGCCTTCGGCAGGAACAGCGCCGCGTACGCGATGGCCCCCGCCATCGCCAGCAGCACCAGGACGAGCAGGGTGCGGCCGAGTCGGCGGGGTGCCCGGTTCTCCTCCCGGCCCCGCTTGTGCCGCCCGTGGGTCGCCGGGAGCCCGGCCTTGCGCCGGCGCACCAGCTCGCCCCGGCGGCGCACCACCGGCAGCCGGCCGGTCCCGGCGGGGGGCGCCGCCACCACATGCACCCCGGCCTCCGGCTCGGGCGCCGAACGCACCAGCGAACGCAGCCAGCCCCGCAGTTCCTCGAAGTCGATCCGCTCGGTGGGGTCCTGGCGCAGCAGCGACTCCACGACGGGCCGCAGCGGCCCGCACTCCTCGGCGAAGGCGGGCGGCTCCCCGCACACCATCTGCACCAGCTCGGCCGTCGACTCCTCCGGATAGGGCGCGTGCCCCTGCACGGAGCGGAAGAGCAGCGCGCCCAGCGCCCACAGATCGGTCGCGGGACCGATCGGCGCGGCCAACTGCCAGTTCTCGTGCACCGGCCCGGCCTGCTCCGGCGCCCAGCGCTCGGTCACCGGTCCGACCACGGCCATCCGCGCCTGCCGGGCCCGCTCGGCGGCCAGCGCGGTCGCGGGCCCCCGCCGCACGGGCCGCACCCCGACGTCCGGTTCGTCCCACCGGCCGGACCCCGCACCCCGCGCCCCCGACACCTCGACCGACGCGGGCCCACCCTGGGCGGGCACGCCGTGCGGCACTACTTCAGGGCCGGTGGCTCCGGGGCCGGGCATTCCGGGGGCGGGCATTCCATGCGCCACTACTCCGGGGGCGGTGGTTCCGGGAGCGGGCATTCCGGGGGCGGGCATTCCGGGGGCCGGGACTCCTTGGCCCGCGGCTCCCTGGCCCGGGACTCCCTGGCCGGGCATTCCCTGAGCCGTGAACCCCTGGCCCGGGACTCCTTGGGCGGGGGCACCCGCCCCGTATCCACCGCCGTGCCCGGCGGATGGGCCATACCCGGCAGACGGGCCCTGGCCACGAGGCGCAGCGGGCGGCAGCGCCCCGGCCGCCGCGGGCCCCGGCCCGACCTGGCGCCCGGCGTCCCGCACCCCATAGGGATCGGCGATCTGTCCGGGCGGCCCGGACGGCTGCTCGCTCTCCGGCGCCGGACGGGCTCCGGGCAGCGCCGTCCGGCCGCCCTGCGTCTCCTGCACCCGGGCCGCCGCCCGCGCGCCCGCGCGGTACGCGGCGATGGCCCCGGCCCGCGCCGCCCTGATGTCCCCGCCGTCCTCCGGCGCCCGCCGGGCCGGCACCGCCGGACTCCCGGCTGCCCGCTCGCCCCCGGCCACCGGCAGCCCACCGGCCGCCCGCGCCTCGATCGCGGCCCGCCGCGCGGCCTCGGGATCCCCGGCGAGCCCGCCCGTGTGCCCCGCGGATGCCGAGTGCCCCGCGGGTGGCAGGGCGCCGCCCGGCGCCCCGGCCCGCCCCTGCCCGAGCGGCGGCGCCCCACCGGCCGCACCCCCGGAGCCACTGGCAAATGTCCCCGGCACACCCGCCCCGCCGGACGGCACCCCGGGTCCACCGGGCCCTCCGTCATCGCCCTCCGGCGGCGGCACCGGGTCGTACCCGCACAGCGCCTCCTCCGCCGCGCCGACCGCGAGGCCGGTCAGCATGACCCGGCCGTCGTCGCAGACCAGCACCGTGCGCGCGGTGACGTTGCGGTGCACCCAGCCATGGGCGTGCAGCACCTTGAGCGCCATCAGCACATCCGAGGCGACCTCGGCGGCGCGGTAGGGGGTCAGCGGCTGCTCGGCCAGCAACGCGGCGAGCGGCCGGGCCGGTACCAGTTCACTGACTATCCACAGCGACCCGCCCTCGGCGAACACGTCGAATACCTGGTCGAGCCGGGGATGGTCGGGAATCCGCGCCGCGGCCTGCGCCGCCTCGACAGCCCGCCGTACGGCCGGATCGACCGGCCTGCGCGTACTCGCGCCGCGGCCAGGCGGCCTGCGTCCGGGGCCGCCGCGCGCGGTGAATCCCTCGGGCAGCCCCTCCGCGTCGAGCACCTCCGCCTCGACGACCTCCGGCAACGGCACCTGCCGTACCAGCACTTCCTGTCCGCTGTAGGTGTCGAAGGCGCGGCTCTCGGCGAGTTCGTACTCGTCGGAGGGCGGCAGCGGCAGGCGGTAGCGGTCGGCGAGCACCCGCCCCGCGTAGTCGTCCACGTTGCCTCCCCCGGGCGTCCGGGCCGGTCCCTTCCGGGTCGGTCAATTCCGTTCGTCAGGCGTCCCGTTCCGGATGCGTACGGTTCGCAAGCACTCACGATACGTGCCAGAGGCAATTCGCATGGAAGGATGGGACATCTCATCGTCCCTACCCGCTTTGGGCCCCCGGCTCCCACCCGCTCACGGCTTGGGTTCGAAACTCTCCGTCAGGGTCCGCCAGGTGTCGGCGCGTTCACTGTCGCCCCAATTCGCCGCCTTCGCGGTGTACATCAGCGCGTAGCCCTGGTCGTCGTCCACGACGAATCCCCGGTCGATCGTGCGGTACTTGGTCCCGCGGTCGGAGTAGGTGAACTCCCAGTCGGCCGTGTTCCAGCCGCGGTAGTCCACCGCGGCTATTCGGACGCGCTCGTACTGCGCGCGGGTCATCGAGCGTTCCTGGTTCTTCCAGTCCGCCACCGGGTCGTCCTTGGGCGTCGAGGTCCAGCCGATCAGCAGCCGCTGGCCGTCGGGGCCGGTGAAGCGGTCGCCCGCGGCGTCGGAGGACGAGTACTTCCAGCCCTCGGGCAGCCCGATCGAGTAGCCCTGCTGGCCCTCGTAGTTCGTGGCCGCCCCGCTGTCGGCGCCGGGCGACGCGCCTTCCGTCTCCTCACCGGCTTCGTCGGAGGCGTCGTCCGACTGCTCGTCGTCGTCCGGCTGGGCGCCGCCACCGCCCGCGGCGGGCGAACCGCTCCCGGTCGCCGGGTCGGTGGCCCGGCTGTCGGGGTCGGTGCCACCGCTCTCGTCGGACCGGGTGTCGGCGCTCGCCGAGGCACTGGAGTCGGCCTTCGCACCGCCCCCGGACCCGGCGTCCGACTCGTCGTTCCCGGCGAACGCGATGGTCAGCACCACGCCGAGCACCGCCAGCGCCGCGACCACGGCGATGAGGATCAGCGTCCGCTTCGGCACCACATCGGTGAGGGACGCCTTGGGCGCCGGCCGCGCGGGCAGATCCGGCGGCGGCACCACGGGCCACCCGGACGGACTCCGCCCCGCCTGCCCACCGTTCGAGGACGAGGAGGGGGAAGAAGAGGACGAGGAGGAAGGGGAGGACAGGGAGGACGGGGTGGAACCGGAGGCGGCGGCGGACCCTCCGGACGAAGAACCCGAACCGCCGGACCCAGAACCGGAACCGGAACCGGGACCGGACCCGGCAGAGACACTCGGCGAAGACGCCCCCGCCCCGGCACCCCCAGCAGCCGCGCCCGCACCCGCCGAGCCACCGCCCTTGGTGCCCGTCGGCATCCCGCTCGTCACCGAGGCCGCGCTCTCCCGCGCGCCACCACCACCCTGCGTACCAGTACCCGTAGCAGCACCCGCACCCGCGCCCGTACCCACCGCCGCAGCGGCACCAGCGGCACCGGCAGCAGCCGCGCCCGCCGCGCCCTTGCGTCCGGAGAGGAGTGATCCGCGCCGCTTCGCCGCCGGTTCACCGGCCTTCTTGGTCCCCGGACGGCCCTGCTCCGCACGCCGGTCGGGCTGGGGCGGGAGCGGCACCACCTTGGTGGCGTCGGCCGCTTCGCCCGGCTCGGGCGCCTGGATCACGGCCTGGAGCCCGGCCCGCGCCCTGGTGTCGTCGAGCCGCTTGGCGGGGTCCTTGTTGAGGAGACCCCGGATGACGTCGGCCAGCGCCCCGGCGTTCTTCGGCTCCTCCAGGGGCTCGGTCATCACCGCGGTGAGCGTGGCGATGGCGGAGCCCTTGTCGTAGGGCGGGGCGCCTTCGACGGCCGCGTAGAGCAGTCCGCCGAGCGACCAGAGGTCGGCGGCCGGGCCGGGCTTGTGGCCCCGGGCGCGCTCCGGGGAGATGTAGGAGGGGGCGCCGACGAGCATGCCGGTCGAGGTGATGGAGGGGTCGCCCTCGACCTGGGCGATCCCGAAGTCGGTGAGGACGACCCGGCCGTCCTCGGCGATCAGTACGTTGGACGGCTTCACATCGCGGTGCAGGATGCCTTCGCGGTGCGCCGAGCGCAGCACGTCCAGGATCGCGAGGCCCACCTCGGCCGCGCGCCGGGGCTCCAGCAGCCCGTCCTCACGGATCACCTCGGCCAGGGACTTGCCCTCGACCAGCTCCATCACGATCCAGGGCCGGTCGTCCTCCTGGACGACATCGAAGACCGTGACCGCGCTGGTGTTCCGGATCCGGGCGATGGCCTTGGCCTCGCGCAGGGTACGGGTGATGAGGCGGCGCTTCTCCTCCTCGTCGATGCTGGAGGGGAACCGCAGCTCCTTGACGGCGACCGTCCGCCCCAGCGTCTCGTCCTCGGCCCGCCAGACTGTGCCCATACCGCCCCGGCCGAGTACACCGCCCAGCCTGTACCGCCCGGCGAGGAGACGTGCGCTCTGGTCCTGTCGGGGTGCCCCCGCTCGCTCCGCGTCCGACATGCGTCCCCTCATGCAACCCGCCCTGACAGAGCCTCCATTGTCTCTCACCCGACAAGTGCTCAACGCCCCGGGTGTCCTTCGCCGACCCCCGCAGGAGTCCCTCCCTCCCCCACCACCGGAATGCGGCCCGCACACCGCCCGACACCCGATGAACGAACCGCCCCCGAACAGAGATCCCGAATCACTACACCCGTTCGAGTGACATGCGGGACACCTCGCCCACCGGCCCACCCCACCGCATCCGCCTCGCCCCACCCGCCCCACGGACCGTCAGCGCGGCACGGACCGTCAGCGCGGCACGATGTCCGGTGCCCCCAGCCGGGCCGCGTCCGCCGTCAGGTCGTCGGGCTGGAGCTGGGACTCCCGTTCGGCCTCCACCCGCTTCTCGTAGTGCTCGACCTCGCGCTCGACCTGGTCCTTGTCCCAGGTGAGCACCGGTGCCATCAACTCCGCGGCCTCCCGGGCGCTGCGGGTGCCCCGGTCGAAGGTCTCGATCGAGATACGGGTGCGGCGGGTCAGGACGTCGTCCAGATGCCGGGCGCCCTCGTGCGAGGCGGCGTAGACGATTTCCGCGCGCAGATAGTCGTCGGCGTACTTGAGGGGCTCGCCCAGGGAGGAGTCGGCGGCGATGAGTTCGAGGACCTCCTCGGCCAGCGACCCGTACCGGTTGAGCAGATGCTCGACGCGCACCACATGGATGCCGGTCCGGGCGGCGATCCGCGCCCGCGCGTTCCACAGCGCCCGGTAGCCCTCCGCGCCGATCAGGGGGATGTCCTCGGTGACACAGTCGGCGACCCGCATGTCCAGCCCGCGCGCGGCCTCGTCGACGGCGTCCTTGGCCATCACCCGGTACGTCGTGTACTTGCCGCCCGCCACCACCACCAGGCCGGGCGCCGGGTGGGCCACGGTGTGCTCGCGCGAGAGCTTGCTGGTGGCGTCGGACTCGCCGGCCAGCAGCGGGCGCAGCCCGGCGTAGACCCCTTCGACGTCGTCGCGGGTCAGCGGGACGGCGAGGACCGAGTTGACGTGCTCCAGCAGATAGTCGATGTCGGCGCTGGAGGCGGCGGGGTGGGCCTTGTCGAGGTCCCAGTCGGTGTCGGTGGTGCCGATGATCCAGTGCCGCCCCCAGGGGATGACGAACAGCACGGACTTCTCGGTGCGCAGGATCAGCCCGGAGGTGGAGCTGACCCGGTCCTTGGGGACGACCAGATGGATGCCCTTGGAGGCGCGGACGTGGAACTGGCCGCGCTCGCCGACCATCGCCTGGGTGTCGTCGGTCCACACCCCGGTGGCGTTGACGATCTGCTTGGCGTGGATCTCGTACTCGCCGCCGCCCTCGACGTCCTGCACCCGGGCGCCCACGACCCGCTCGCCCTCGCGCAGGAAACCCGTCACCCGCGCGCGGTTGGCGACCTTCGCGCCGTAGGCCGCCGCCGTCCGGATCAGGGTGGCCACATAGCGGGCGTCGTCCATCTGGGCGTCGTAGTACTGCAACGCCCCCACCAGGGCGTCCTTCTTCAGGCAGGGGGCGACGCGCAGGGCATGACGGCGGGTCAGATGGCGGTGCAGGGGGAGCCCCCGGCCATGGCCCCGGGCCATCGACATGGCGTCGTAGAGGGCGACGCCCGAGCCCGCGTAGAGGCGCTCCCAGCCGGTGTGCTGGAGCGGGTACAGGAACGGCACCGGTTTGACCAGGTGCGGGGCGAGGCGCTCCAGCAGCAGGCCGCGCTCCTTGAGGGCCTCGCGCACCAGCGTGAAGTCCAGCATCTCCAGATAGCGCAGCCCGCCGTGGATCAGCTTGCTGGACCTGCTGGAGGTGCCGGACGCCCAGTCGCGGGCCTCCACCAGACCGGTGGCGAGCCCTCGGGTGACGGCGTCCAGCGCGGTGCCCGCGCCGACCACGCCGCCGCCCACGACCAGCACGTCCAGTTCCCGCTCGGCCATCGCTGCCAGGGACTCCGCACGCTGCTCCGGCCCCAGTGTCGCTGTCCTCACCACTGCCTCCCGCTCGTCGGTCGCGCCGCCGTGCCAGTCGGGCAGGGCTCCGTCCGAAATTCCCCCTGCCCAGATTCTGACCGTCCTGCCCGACTCCGGCCAGCACACACCTCCAGCCTGTGGACAACCTGCCCGCCCGCGCAACGCGAGCCGCTCGCCGGAACGGGCGTCCTGCCCGGCGACACAAGGAGGCAATGCCGTATTTCGGTCATATTTACTCCTAGTCTGACATTGCGCTGCCCCGTTCTGTCCACAGGGCTTGCGCACCGGCCCCACCCCTGCTAGTACCCGCCACTCGTTTCGGCCCCCGGGAAGGACGGCTCACGCCATGCCCGCAGATCTCGCCGTCATCGGACTCGGCGCGCTCGGCCTCCCCCTGGCCCAGGCCGCCGTCACCGCAGGCATCCCCACCGTCGGCTACCCCACCGGGCCCGGCACCGGCGGCCTCAGCCCCGCCGACATGCGCCGGATGCTCGCCGACGGCTACCGCCAGGCCCCCGCCCCCGCCGAGCTGGGCCGCGTCCGCTACGCCGTGATCTGCGCGCCCACCCCGCGGGGCGCCGACGGCGAGCCCGACCTCACCCAGGTCGAGAGCGCCGCCCGCATCCTCGCCGCCCGGCTGCGCCCGCACACCACGGTCATCCTGGAGTCACCGGTCCCCCCCGGCACCACCGAGACGTTTCTGCGCCCCCTCTTGGAGGCCGGTTCGGGCCTGCGCGCGGGCCGCGACTTCCACCTCGCCTACTCCCCCAGCCGGGTCGACCCCGGCAACCGCGACGCCACCCCCGCCACCACCCCCAAGGTCATCGGCGGCCTCACCCCCGCCTGCACCGAGTCCGCCGCCGCCTTCTACAGCCGCCTCACGGACAAGGTGGTCCGCGCGCGGGGCCTGCGCGAGGCCGAGACGGTCCAGCTCCTGGAGACCAACTTCCGGCACGTCAACATCGCCCTCGTCAACGAGATGGCCGTCCTCTGCCACGACCTCGGCGTCGACCTCTGGGACGTCATCCGCTGCGCCGAGACCAAGCCCCACGGCTTCCATGCCTTCCGCCCCGGCCCCGGCGTCGGCGGCCACACCGCCCCCCAGGCCCTCACCGGCCCCTCGGGCCGCGGCCTGCGCCTGGTCGAACTGGCCCGCGACGTCAACGAGCAGATGCCCCGCTACGTCGTCCAGCGCGCCGCCACCCTGCTCAACGAGCACGGCAAGTCCGCCCGCGGCGCCCGCGTCCTGCTCCTCGGCGTCACCTACAAGCCCGACCTCGCCGACCAGCAGGGCACCCCGGCCCATGAGATCGCCATCCGTCTGATGGAACTCGGCGCCGCCGTGAGCTACCACGACCCCCACATCGCGTCCTGGAACGTCCTGGACCGCCCCGTCCCCCGCGCCGACTCCCTCTACGAGGCCGCAGCCGCCGCCGACCTCACGATCCTCCTCCAGCAGCACCGCACCTACGACCTCCAGGGCCTGTCGGTGAAGGCCCAACTCCTCCTCGACACCCGGGGAGCGACCCCGACGGGGGCGGCGCACAGGTTGTGAACAAGGGGCGCGCGGGGGCACGGGGCGGGAGGGATTGGTGGCATACGGGGGATGCGGCCAGTACCGTGGGGAGAGGTGGAGCCCACCGCAGTGGCTTCTGCGGCAGGCTCCTGGTTGGTTCGCGGAGTGTCCGCCCCTAGTGCGTATGGGGGCGGCCGCTCACCATCCGAAGCAGGTGGAGCCCACCGCAGTGGCCACTGCGGCAGGCTCCTGGATGGATCACAGAGTGTCCGCCCCTAGTGTGTGTGGGGGCGGGCCGCTCACCATCCGAAAATCCGCAAGATCCACCTCCTTCGGCACTTCACCAGCGCGAGCCGGATCCGGTCCCAACGGGTGGGCCTGCGGTGACGTCCCATGGACGCCCCCTTCCACGATGCCGCCCATTAGCCCGGTAGGCGGTCCGCTGGATATCGGGCCGGGCCCCGAGGGGCCGGGGTCCGGATCACATCCTTGGAAGGGGGCGTCCCACACAACTGGGGCGCCACACAGGAAAGTTATCGCCCCGATTAGCCCGTTCGGCCCAGAAACCCGCTGAACACCACCGCGCGCCCCCGGCGCGCACCGCACGCCCCCGTCACCACCCGCCCCGGAATCCCCCCGCACAACAAAAGGCCCGGACCAATAAGGTCCGGGCCTTCTCCGGAGACGACGTCAGCCGTCCCCCGTGCGTAATGCGTAATCCCTGCGAATACGAGCGCCTACCGCCGATGCTGTGAATCCGCCACGGTGACCTCCACCCGCTGGAATTCCTTCAGCTCGCTGTAGCCCGTCGTGGCCATCGCCCGCTTCAGCGCGCCGAAGAAATTCATCGAGCCGTCGGGAATGTGGGACGGGCCGGTGAGGATCTCCTCGATCGTGCCGACCGTGCCGAGGTCGACCTTCTGGCCGCGCGGCAGCTCGGCGTTGACCGCCTCCATGCCCCAGTGGTGGCCCTTGCCCGGCGCGTCGGTCGCGCGGGCGAGCGGCGAGCCCATCATCACCGAGTCCGCGCCGCAGGCGATGGCCTTGGGCAGGTCGCCGGACCAGCCGACCCCGCCGTCGGCGATGACATGGACGTACCGGCCGCCGGACTCGTCCATGTAGTCGCGGCGGGCGGCGGCGACGTCGGCGACCGCCGTGGCCATGGGGACCTGGATGCCGAGGACATTGCGGGTGGTGTGCGCGGCGCCGCCGCCGAAGCCGACCAGGACGCCGGCCGCGCCGGTGCGCATCAGGTGGAGGGCGGCGGTGTAGGTGGCGCAGCCGCCGACGATCACCGGGACGTCGAGTTCGTAGATGAACTGCTTCAGGTTGAGCGGCTCGTGCGAGGAGGAGACGTGCTCGGCGGAGACCGTCGTACCGCGAATGACGAACAGGTCGACGCCCGCGTCGACGACGGCCTTGGAGAACTGGGCCGTGCGCTGCGGGGAGAGCGCGGCGGCGGTGACCACGCCCGCGTCGCGCACCTCCTTGATGCGCGCGCCGATCAGCTCTTCCTTGATGGGGGCGGCGTAGATCTCCTGGATGCGCCGGGTGGCGGCCTCGGCGGGCAGCTCGGCGATCTCGTCCAGCAGGGGCTGCGGGTCCTCGTAGCGGGTCCAGAGCCCTTCGAGGTTGAGGACGCCGACGCCGCCCAGCTCGCCGATGCGGATGGCGGTGGCCGGGGAGACGACCGAGTCCATGGGGGCGGCCAGGAAGGGCAGCTCGAAGCGGTAGGCGTCGATCTGCCAGGCGATCGAGACCTCCTTCGGGTCGCGCGTACGGCGGCTGGGGACGACGGCGATGTCGTCGAAGGCGTACGCCCGGCGCCCGCGCTTGCCGCGCCCGATCTCGATCTCAGTCACGTGTGTGGCCTTTCCCTGATGCGTTGCAGCGCCTTCCAGTATCACCGACGGGCACGGCGAGGGCGGCCCCGGAGCCTGCCGGGGCCGCCCTCGCCGGTGAGCCGGTGACTACGCGCGGCTGTGGTGACTACTTGCGGCTGTAGTTGGGTGCCTCGACCGTCATCTGGATGTCGTGCGGGTGGCTCTCCTTGAGTCCGGCGGAGGTGATCCGGACGAACCGGCCGTTCTCCTGGAGGTCCGGGACGGTCCGGCCGCCGACGTAGAACATCGACTGGCGCAGGCCGCCGACGAGCTGGTGGACGACGGAGGCGAGGGGGCCGCGGTAGGGGACCTGGCCCTCGATGCCCTCGGGGACGAGCTGCTCGTCGGAGGCGACGCCCTCCTGGAAGTAGCGGTCCTTGGAGAAGGACTTGCGCTCGCCGCGGGTCTGCATGGCCCCGAGCGAGCCCATCCCTCGGTACGACTTGAACTGCTTGCCGTTGATGAAGAGCAGCTCGCCCGGCGATTCCTCGCAGCCCGCGAGCAGGGAGCCCAGCATCACCGTGTCGGCGCCCGCGACCAGGGCCTTCGCGATGTCGCCGGAGTACTGGAGGCCGCCGTCGCCGATGACCGGGATACCGGCCGCCTTGGCGGCGAGGGCCGCCTCGTAGATGGCGGTGACCTGCGGGACGCCGACGCCGGCGACCACGCGGGTGGTACAGATCGAGCCGGGTCCGACGCCGACCTTGATGCCGTCGACCCCGGAGTCGATCAGGGACTGGGCGCCGTCGCGGGTGGCGACATTGCCGCCGATGACATCGACGCCGGAGGAGTTCGACTTGATCTTGGCGACCATGTCGCCGACCAGCCGGGAGTGGCCGTGGGCGGTGTCGACCACGATGAAGTCGACGCCCGCGTCGATCAGCGCCTGGGCCCGCTCGAAGGAGTCCCCGGCGACGCCGACCGCGGCACCGACCAGCAGCCGCCCCTCGGAGTCCTTCGCGGCGTTCGGGTACTGCTCGGCCTTGACGAAGTCCTTGACCGTGATCAGGCCCTTGAGGATCCCGCCGTCGTCGACCAGCGGCAGCTTCTCGATCTTGTGGCGGCGCAGCAGCTCCATGGCGTCCACCCCGGAGATGCCGACCTTGCCGGTGACCAGCGGCATCGGCGTCATGACCTCGCGCACCCGGCGGGTCCGGTCGGTCTCGAAGGCCATGTCACGGTTGGTGACGATGCCGAGCAGCCGCTTGTCGCCGTCGGTGACCGGGACGCCGCTGATGCGGAACTTGGCGCAGAGCGCGTCGGCCTCGGCGAGGGTGGCGTCCGGGTGGATGGTGATCGGGTCGGTGACCATGCCGGACTCGGACCGCTTCACCAGGTCGACCTGGTTGGCCTGGTCCTCGATGGAGAGATTGCGGTGCAGGACGCCGACGCCGCCCTGGCGGGCCATCGAGATCGCCATCCGCGATTCGGTGACCTTGTCCATGGCGGCGGACAGCAGCGGGATGTTCACCCGCACGTTCCGGGAGACATGCGAGGCGGTGTCGATCTCGTCGGGAGCCATGTCCGACGGGCCCGGCAGCAGCAGCACGTCGTCGTAGGTCAGCCCGAGTGTCGCGAACTTTCCGGGCACTCCGTCGACGTTGGCAGTCATGACACCTTCCCCATATGGCCTTGCTCGGTGCGGATGTCCATGCTAACGGGAAGCGGGGGGCTCGAATTCCACGGTCCCGGGCCGCCCTCGGCTTCGTATGTTCGTACGGGATCCGGCTCGGCGGGGGTCCGGCGGTGTCCGCGGAAGCCGTCCGGCCGGTGCTCCGGGTCTCGCCTGCTCTCCTGCTCTGCTGCTCTACTGCTCCGCCAGGGCTCTCAGGCGGCTCAGCGCCCGGTGCTGGGCCACCCGGACGGCGCCCGGTGACATTCCCAACATCTGCCCCGTCTCCTCCGCCGTCAAGCCCACGGCGATCCGGAGCAGCAGCAGCTCACGCTGGTTCTCGGGGAGGTTGGCGAGGAGTTTCTTGGCCCACTCGGCGTCACTGCTGAGCAGGGCGCGCTCCTCGGGGCCGAGGGAGTCATCGGGGCGCTCGGGCATCTCGTCGGACGGGACGGCCGTGGACCCGGGGTGGCGCATGGCGGCGCGCTGGAGGTCGGCGACCTTGTGCGCGGCGATGGCGAAGACGAACGCCTCGAAGGGGCGGCCCGTGTCGCGGTAGCGGGGCAGGGCGAGCAGGACGGCGACGCACACCTCCTGCGCCAGATCCTCCACGAAGTGCCGGGCGTCGCCCGGGAGCCGGGAGAGCCGGGTGCGGCAGTAGCGCAGCGCGAGGGGGTGGACATGGGCGAGCAGGTCGTGCGTGGCCTGCTCGTCCCCGTCGACGGCGCGATGGACGAGCGCACCGATCGCCCCTGGGGGGGTGCCCGCCTCGTCGTCACGCATCGGACCATGGTGCCTTGGCGCTGTCGCCTCCGTGGCACCGCCTTGGTGGTTGTGCACCGAAGCGTTATGAGCAGGTGCGCCGGAACTCATCCCCTGCGCCCTCCCCTTCCGCTCGACCGACTCGTCCCCGAGGAACTCCACACCCTCAAGGATGCGGCATCGGCGGCGAAACGAGCAGCGGGCGTCCTCGGGACCGCCGCACCACCCCCCGTCCGCCGCACGGCGGACGGGGTGGGACGACGCTCACGGCCCGGTCGGCGACACGCTTCCCGCCTCGACCATGTGGCACGGCGGGTCCTAGCGGACCAGCCCCCAGCGGAAGCCCAGCGCGACGGCGTGGGCGCGGTCGGACGCGCCCAGCTTCTTGAAGAGGCGGCGCGCGTGGGTCTTCACCGTGTCCTCGGAGAGGAACAGCTCGCGGCCGATCTCGGCGTTGGAGCGGCCATGGCTCATGCCCTCCAGTACCTGGATCTCCCGCGCGGTGAGGGTGGGCGCGGCGCCCATCTCGGCGGAGCGCAGCCGGCGCGGGGCCAGTCGCCAGGTGGGGTCGGCGAGCGCCTGTGTCACCGTGGCCCGCAGTTCGGCGCGCGAGGCGTCCTTGTGCAGATAGCCGCGGGCCCCGGCGGCGACCGCGAGGGCCACTCCGTCGAGGTCCTCGGCGACGGTGAGCATGATGATGCGTGCTCCGGGGTCGGCGGACAGCAGCCGCCGTACGGTCTCGACGCCGCCCAGTCCGGGCATGCGTACGTCCATCAGAATCAGGTCCGAGCGATCGGCGCCCCAGCGGCGGAGGACTTCCTCGCCGTTGGCCGCTGTCGTCACACGCTCTACACCGGGCACGGTCGCGACCGCGCGGCGGAGCGCCTCTCGGGCAAGCGGGGAGTCGTCGCAGACGAGGACGGAAGTCATGGCCGCCCTCCGGAACTGATGCGCGTCACCTTGAGCCTCCAGGCTGGTACGTATCGTCACCTGTGCGGTCGACCGTCTCGGACGCTTGCCCGAGCACATGTGTTTTCAACCGCCTCCGCACTCTCAACGACGGTCACTCGAAAGAGTTACGGGGCCGTACGCCGTCTCCGGCACTCTACGTGAGTGAGCGGACACAGTGCAGACATGCGCAACGGACCCTCAAGGTTTCGTCACAAGCTATGCCCCATTTAGCCCATTTTCTTCCCTTTTGCTGGTGTCTGAGGCTAGATTCGCAAGTGGTCATATTTTCATCTCCTTAGATCGTAGTTGTACGGTCGTGGGCACCGTATCCGCTCGAAACCGCTACAAGGGGTCACGTAATGGCAGATTTCTCCCGCCTTCCCGGACCGAACGCGGACCTGTGGGACTGGCAGTTGCTGGCTGCCTGCCGCGGGGTGGACAGCTCGCTCTTCTTCCATCCGGAGGGTGAGCGCGGTGCGGCACGGAGCGCCCGTGAGAACTCGGCCAAGGAGGTCTGCATGAGGTGCCCGGTCCGCGCGGAGTGCGCGGCGCACGCGCTCGCGGTGCGTGAGCCGTACGGCGTGTGGGGCGGGCTCACCGAGGACGAGCGCGAGGAGCTGATGGGGCGGGCGCGCAACCGGCTGGTACCGGCGAGCGCGACGACCACGGGCGGTGGCCGCGCCGCGTCCCGTCACTGAGGCCGCTGAAGCCGCCGGGTCATCGAAGTAACGTTTCTGCAACATCACCGCACCGCCGGGCACGCGTTGTCGTGCCCTTCCTTGCGTGGGCGGGGGGTTCCGGGACGGGCCCAGGGGGCTCTAAGAAGGCGGGGGCAGGAGGGCTCTAAGAAGGTGGGGGCAGGAGGCGGGCCGCCGCCCGTTCCAGTTCGTCCAGGGTCGCCGCGACCGCCGGGACCTGGGCCAGGTCGGGCAGGGTCAGGGCGACGATCTCCCGCCGGACCGCCGGTTCCAGGGTCACCGTGCGCGCGCCGCGCGGCCGGACCGACTCCACCGCGAGCTGTGGGAGGACGGCCACGCCCAGACCGGCGCCGACCAGGGCGACGACCGCCGGGTAGTCGTCGGTGGCGAAGTCGATGCGGGGGGCGAAGCCCGCGCTCTCGCAGACCTCGACCAGTTGTCCCCGGCAGCGGGGACAGCCCGCGATCCACGGCTCACCGGCGAGGTCGCCGATGGCGACGGACCCGGTGCGGGCCAGCCGGTGCCGCTCGGGCACCAGGGCGACGAGCCGGTCCCGCAGCAGCGGCCGGACGACCAGGTCGTCCCATTCGGCGGCGGCCTCGGCGGAGGTGGCTCCCTCGTAGCGGAAGGCGAGGGCCACATCGCAGTCGCCCTCGCGGAGCAGTTCCACCGAGCGCGGCGGTTCGGCCTCCTCCAGGGAGACCCGGGTGCCGGGGTGGGCGGCGCGCAGGGCGGCCAGCGCGGCGGGGACCAGGGCGGAACTGCCGCTGGGGAAGGAGACCAGCCGGACCCGCCCGGCCCGCAGCCCCGCGATGGCGGCGACCTCCTCCTCGGCGGCCGTGAGCCCGGCGAGGATGCCCGACGCGTGCCGGACCAGGGCCTCGCCCGCCTGGGTCAGCCGCATCTCGCGCCCGCTGCGCACCAGCAGCGGGGTGCCGACGGAGGACTCCAGGGCCTTCATCTGCTGGCTGACGGCGGGCTGGGTACAGCCCAGCTCGCGCCCCGCCGCCGAGAAGGACCCGGTGGTGGCGACGGCACGCAGAACGCGGAGATGGCGGGCCTCGATCATCCTTCGAGCATAAGCGGGCCTTGGGGCGAGCGCCGGATAATAGGCGGTGACTTTGACCTGGGGTGGGCATACCGTGAGGTCATGAAGCTTTTGTCAGTGAATGTGGGCCGGGCGCGGGCCGTGCCGTACACCGATCATCCCGAGGGCGTGACCGGGATCGACAAGCGGCCGGTGGCCGGGCCGGTGCGGGTGACGGCACCCGGGCCGAAGGGGACCGGCGGCAGCGGGCTGGCCGGGGACACCATCTGCTCCCTGCGCCACCACGGCGGCGACGACCAGGCGGTGTACGCGATGGCCCGCGAGGATCTCGACGCCTGGCAGGAGGAGCTGGGCCGGGAGCTGGCGGACGGGGCGTTCGGCGAGAATCTGACCACCCTGGGCGTCGAGGTCTCTGGCGCGCTGATCGGGGAGCGCTGGCGGGTGGGGCCGGAACTGCTGCTGGAGGTGACCAGCGGGCGGGTGCCGTGCCGGACGTTCCAGGGGCATGTGGGTGAGGAGCGCTGGGTGCGGCGGTTCACCGAGCGGGCGGCGCCGGGGGCGTATCTGCGGGTGATCGAGCCGGGGGAGGTCCGGGCGGGCGATGCGGTGGAGATCGTGCACCGGCCGGACCACGGGGTGACGGTCGCGCTGGAGTTCCGGGCGAAGACCACCCGGCGGGACCTGCTGCCGGAGCTGGGGCCCGCGCGGGCGGCCCTCCATCCGGAGTCGGTCGGGCTGATGGACAAGTACCTGGCGAAATACGCCTCTTGACATACCGTCGGACAAGCCTCCGGCCCGAGGGCCGGGAACGGGCTCCCGGCGTCCGCGGAAAGTGGCGCGGGTCACTAACCTTGCGCCATGACAAGGGCTCTGATTACGGGATCGACGGCGGGCATCGGTGCCGCTTTCGCCCGCCGGCTGGCCGCCGACGGGCATGACCTCGTCCTGGTGGCACGGGACGACGAGCGGCTGCGCGAGCAGGCGACCGAACTGCACGACCGGCACGGCATCGAGGCGGAGGTGCTGCGCGCCGACCTCGCCGAGGACACCGGTATCGAGGCGGTCGCGGCCCGGCTCGGCGACCGCAGGAACCCGGTGGACCTGCTGGTGAACAACGCCGGTTTCGGCAACAAGGGCCGCTATCTCGACGTACCGATGGCCGATGAGCTGCGGATGCTCAAGGTGCACTGCGAGGCGGTGCTCCGGCTGACCTCGGCGGCGGCGGAGTCGATGCGGGCGCGGGGCCGGGGCGGGGTGGTGAACGTGGCCTCGGTCGCGGCCTTCGTCCCGCGCGGGACGTACGGGGCGTCCAAGGCGTGGGTGGTGCAGTTCACGCAGGGCGCGGCGCGGGATCTGGCCGGCAGCGGGGTGCGGCTGATGGCGCTGTGCCCCGGTTTCGTGCGCACCGAGTTCCACGAGCGGGCGGGGATGGGCACGGACAACATCCCCGGGTGGATGTGGCTGGACGCCGACAAGGTCGTCGCCGAGGCGCTCACCGATCTGGCCCGCGGCAGGTCGGTGTCCATTCCCGACCCGCGCTACAAGGCGCTGATGGGGGCGGCGAAGCTGGTGCCGCGGGGGGTGCTCGGGGGGATCAGCTCGCGGACGGGGCGGAGGTACGGGCCTCGGTAGGGGCGCCGGTGGGGGCCGGGGAGGCCGGGGAGGCCGTGCGGACGGTGGTCGCGGCAGGCGTCGTGCACGGCACGGAGGCCCGGTACCCCTCGCGGGGTACCGGGCCTCCGGTGGGCGTGCGGTGCGTCGTCAGTGCGAGTGGCCGTGGGAGTGGCCGCCCGCCGGGGCCTCCTCCTCTTCCTTCTTCTCGACGACCAGGGTCTCGGTCGTCAGGAGGAGGGAGGCGATGGACGCCGCGTTCTCCAGGGCGGAGCGGGTGACCTTGACCGGGTCGATGACGCCGGCCTTGACCAGGTCGCCGTACTCGCCGGTGGCGGCGTTGAAGCCCTGGCCCTTCTCCAGCTCGGCGACCTTGGAGGTGATGACGTAGCCCTCCAGGCCGGCGTTCTCGGCGATCCAGCGCAGCGGCTCGACGGCGGCCTTGCGGACCACGGTGACGCCGGTGGCCTCGTCGCCGGTCTTGCCGAGGTTGTCCTCCAGGACCTTCACGGCGTGGACGAGGGCGGAGCCACCGCCGGAGACGATGCCCTCCTCGACCGCGGCGCGGGTCGCGGAGATGGCGTCCTCCAGACGGTGCTTCTTCTCCTTCAGCTCCACCTCGGTGGCGGCGCCGACCTTGATCACGCACACGCCGCCGGCCAGCTTCGCGAGGCGCTCCTGGAGCTTCTCGCGGTCCCAGTCGGAGTCGGTGTTCTCGATCTCGGCCTTGATCTGCGCGATCCGGCCCTCGACCTCGGACTTCTCACCGGCGCCGTCGACGATCGTGGTGTCGTCCTTGGTGACGGTGACGCGGCGGGCGGTGCCGAGGATGTCGGTGCCGACCTGGTCGAGCTTGAGGCCGACCTCCTCGGAGATGACGGTGGCACCGGTCAGGACGGCCATGTCCTGGAGCATCGCCTTGCGGCGGTCGCCGAAGCCGGGGGCCTTCACCGCGGTGGCGTTGAAGGTGCCGCGGATCTTGTTGACGACGAGGGTGGAGAGCGCCTCGCCCTCGACGTCCTCGGCGATGATCAGCAGCGGCTTGGAGGCGTTGGACTGGATGATCTTCTCCAGCAGCGGCAGCAGGTCGGCGATGGCACCGATCTTGCCCTGGTGGATCAGGATGTACGGGTCCTCCAGGACCGCTTCCATCCGCTCCTGGTCCGTCACGAAGTACGGGGACAGGTAGCCCTTGTCGAAGGCCATGCCCTCGGTGAAGTCCAGCTCCAGACCGAAGGTGTTGGACTCCTCGACGGTGATGACACCATCCTTGCCGACCTTGTCCATCGCCTCGGCGATCAGCTCGCCGACCTGCTGGTCCTGCGCGGACAGCGCGGCCACGGCGGCGATGTCGGACTTCTCCTCGATCGGCCGGGCGGTCGCCAGCAGATCGGCGGAGACGGCGGCGACGGCCGCGTCGATGCCCTTCTTCAGGGCGGCCGGGGAGGCACCCGCGGCGACGTTCTTCAGGCCCTCGCGGACCAGGGCCTGGGCCAGCACGGTGGCGGTGGTGGTGCCGTCACCCGCGATGTCGTTGGTCTTGGTCGCCACCTCCTTCACCAACTGCGCGCCGAGGTTCTCGTACGGGTCCTCGACCTCGACCTCGCGGGCGATGGTCACGCCGTCGTTGGTGATGGTGGGGGCGCCGAACTTCTTGTCGATGACGACGTTGCGGCCCTTGGGGCCGATCGTCACCTTGACCGTGTCGGCCAGCTTGTTGACGCCGCGCTCAAGGGCGCGACGGGCGTCCTCGTCGAACTTCAGGATCTTCGCCATGACAGCGTGAGCCCTCTCGGAAATCTGGGGTGGAAAAGGCACTGCGCCCCGGGCGCCCTGTCGAGTGATGGTCGCGGGGGCTGCCAGGGGCGCAGTGGAGAACTTCTGAGCTGAACGAGGTGGAACTACTTCTCGATGATCGCGAGCACGTCGCGGGCCGAGAGGACGAGGTACTCCTCGCCGTTGTACTTCACCTCGGTGCCGCCGTACTTGCTGTACAGCACGATGTCGCCGGTCTTGACGTCGAGCGGCAGGCGCTCGCCGTTCTCGAAGCGGCCCGGACCGACGGCGAGGACGACGCCCTCCTGGGGCTTCTCCTTCGCGGTGTCCGGGATGACCAGGCCGGAGGCCGTGGTCTGCTCGGCGTCGAGCGGCTGGACCACGATGCGGTCCTCAAGCGGCTTGATGGCAACCTTGGAGCTGGCGGTCGTCACGATCCGACCTCCCCCTTCGGAGATCTCACGGGGTTAACTGTCTGAGGTGGCGACCAGGTGGATCCGTCGTCGCGGGTGCCGGACCTGCCCGTCGCGTATTGGCACTCTCCAGGGGGGAGTGCCAGACCCGAGACTATGACCGCGATTAGCACTCGGTCAAGCGGACTGCTAATTCGTGGTGCCGGAAGCCGGTCGGACGTAGTCCTCCAGGCGGCCCACCCGCAGCCCCTGCTCCTCGATCTCCTTGAGGAGTCTGGTGGTGCGGGCGACCAGGGTCGGACCCGGGGTCTCGTCGGGGGTGACGGAGATGATGTCGCCGGGCAGCAGCCGGTGCGGGCCCTCGGTGAAGTGGGTGTCGGTGTCGGTCGCCGTCACCCGCCAGAGGATCAGCGCCGTCACGCCGCAGTCCCGCGCCGCCCTGAGCGTCGTCCCGTCGTACATGCCGTAGGGCGGGCGCAGCAGGGCGGGGCGGATGCCGAAGCGGGATTTCAGCTTGTTCTGCTGGCCGCAGATCTCGGCGCGCTGGCCGGCGTACGGCATGCCGCGCAGGGCGGCGTGGTCCAGGGTGTGGTTCTGGAGGGTGGCGCCGACCGCGCGGAGGCGGGCGAAGTGGCCGTACCCCGGGCCCGCCACACTGTCCGTCAGGAACAGGCTGACCGGCAGCCGCCGCTCCCGCACCATCTCCACGAACCGCGGGTCGCGCTCCGCGCCGTCGTCGTAGGTCAGGAAGACCACCTTGTCCCGGGTCGGGATGCGGGACAGCACCGCGGGGGACCCGGGGGACCCGGGGGACCGGGTGGCGTGGGGGGTGTTTCCGGGGGCCGCGGCGTCCGTGCCCGCGCCGCCGCCGCCCGCCGACTCCACCCAGGCCGACGGGCCGGGGCCCCGGCCGCAGCCGGCCGCCGAGACGGTCAGCAGCAGCAGCGCGGCGGCCAGCAGCCGGTGCCTCACAGGTAGTCCTCCAGGCGGGCGACCGCGTAGCCCTTCTCGGTGACCTTGTCGAGGAAGACCCTGATCATGTCGGGCATGGTGCCCTCCCAGTCGTCGGTGCCCCGGAAGTGGCTGAGGACGATGTCACCGGGGTGCAGATCGCGGTCCCACTCGCGGTACTCCCAGCGGTCGACGAACACCTCCTCGCTCCACAGGGGCGCGTAGCTGATCCCGCACGCCTTGGCGGCGACCAGGGTGTCCTTGTTGTAGTTGCCGAACGGCGGGCGGAAGAGCAGCGGGCGCTTGCCGTAGCGCTTCTCGATCACGTTCTGCATGCCGCAGATCTGCTGCTTCTGCTCCTCGTAGGACAGGCCCGGCATGTAGGGGTGGTCGAGGGTGTGGTTGTTCAGGGCGACGCCCCGGGACTGCATCTGCTTGAAGTGGCCGTAGTCCTCCTTGACCAGGTAGTCGCTGAGGAAGGCGGTGTACGGCACCTTCAGTTCGGTCATCATCCGCAGGAAGTCCGGGTCCTTCTCGGCCCCGTCGTCGATGGTGAGGAAGACGATCTTCTCCTTGGTGGGGATCGTGGTGAAGACCGGCGGCAGGTCCTCCGCCTCATGGCCCTCGACCTCGAAACCCTCCCGGGTGGTGATCACCGGCTTCTGGGCCGGGGGCGCGGGCGCCACCAGCGGGGGGCGCGCCAGGCCCCAGCGCTGGGCCGCCGCGATCTGCGCCTGCCGCACGGCCCGCTGCTTCGCCGCCCGGTCCGCCGCGCTCAGCCGCTCCGGGTGCTGCTGGCCGGACGCCGGGCGGGCCGCCGGGTCGTGCGTCCCGCAGGCGGAGGCGAGGGATGCCACCGCGGCGAGGGCCAGGGCGGTGACGCCGAGCCGGGCGGCGCCGAGCCGGGCCGGGCACACGGTCCTCAGCGGCGCCAGTCGTGCGGGCCCCGGGCCCCGGACGCCCCTCACATCCATCGCCCTGTTTTTATCTTTTTGTACGACTTCTCCCATGGCGCCGGATCCTCCCAGCCCCACCCCCCACCACCCCGCCGACACCGCCGCCGGGCGCACACCATCCACCGACTGGCCCACAATGACCCGGTGAACGACCTCGATCCGCTGCTCACCCCCGCCGGTCAAGCCCTGCTCGACGAGGTGCGGGACGTCGACCCCGCCGGGGAACTCGCCCTCGCCACCCGGCTCCGCCGCACCCACCCGGCCCCGCTGGTCTCCGCCGCCCTCGGCCAGGCGCGGCTGCGGCAACGGGCGGTGGCGAAGTTCGGGGCCGAGGACGCCGGGCGGATGTACTTCACCCCCGACGGGGTCGAGCAGTCGACCCGGGCCTCCGTCGCCGGGTACCGCGCCGCGCGGCTGCGGGCGGCCGGGGTGACCTCGGTCGCCGACCTGTGCTGCGGCATCGGCGGGGACGCCGTCGCCCTCGCCCGCGCCGGGATCCGGGTCCTCGCCGTCGACCGCGACCCGCTCACGGCCGCCACCGCCCGCGCCAACGCCGACGCGCTCGGACTCGCCGGCCTGATCGAGGTGCGGGAGGCCGATGTCACGGAGGTGGACGTGTCCGGCTTCGACGCGGTGTTCGTCGATCCGGCGCGGCGCGGGGGGCGCGGGCGGATCTTCGATCCCGAGGCGTACTCGCCGCCGCTGTCCTGGGCCGTGTCCGCGGCCCGCCGGGCTCCGTGCGCCGCGCTCAAGGTCGCGCCCGGCATCCCGCACGAGGCGGTGCCGGAGGGCGCGGAGGCGGAGTGGATCTCGGACGGGGGGGATGTGAAGGAGGCGGTGCTGTGGTTCGGGGGCGGGGTGACGGTGGCGGGGGCGGGGGCTGCGGGAGCGGCGGGGACCAAGGTGCCGGGGGCGGTGCGGGCGACGCTGCTGCCGGGGCCGTACAGCCTGGTGGGGCGGGGGCTGCCGGATCCGGGGGTGCGGCCGGTCGGGCGCTATCTGTACGAGCCCGACGGGGCCGTCATCCGGGCGCATCTGGTGGCGGAGGTCGCCGAGGAGGTGGGCGGGGGGCTGATCGATCCGACGATCGCCTATGTCACGGCGGATGAGTTGCGGCGTACTCCGTACGCGAGCGCGTATGAGATCAGTGACCGGCTGCCGTTCAGTGTGAAGCGGCTGAAGGCACTGCTGCGGGAGCGGGGGGTGGGGAATCTGACGGTGAAGAAGCGGGGGTCGGCGGTGGGGCCGGAGGAGTTGCGGCGGATGGTGCGGGCTCGCGGGGCGGGGGCGGCGACGGTTTTCTTGACGCGGGTTGATGGGGGGCCGGCGATGTTGGTGGGGCGGCCGGTGTAGGTCGTCGGGTGCGGGTAGTGGGGGCTTGTCGCGCAGTTCCTCCCCCAGAGGGGGTACCCCCAGCGCCCCTAAGGAGTTGCCCCGGCCCGGCGTAGGAGGAGTTCGCGTTCCTTTTCGTTCTGGGTCAGGGACGCCGCCCGGGTGAATTCGGCCCTCGCCTCCTCCTCCCTGCCCAGGCGTTCCAGGAGGTCACCGCGGACGCTGGGGAGGAGGTGGTAGCCGGGGAGGGCGGGGGCCAGGGCGTCGACGATCTCCAGGGCCTCGGCGGGGCCCCGGGCCATGGAGACGGCCACCGCGCGGTTCAGCTCCACGACCGGGGACGGGGCGCGGGCGGCCAGCAGGGCGTACAGCGTGGCGATGCGCTGCCAGTCGGTCTCCTCGTAGGTGTACGCGTGCGCGTGGCTCGCGGCGATGGCGGCCTGGAGGGCGTACGGGCCCGGGGCGCCGGTGGCGGTGGCGTCGGCCCGGGTGAGGGCGTGGACGCCCCGGGCGATGAGGAGCCGGTCCCAGCGGCGGCGGTTCTGGTCCTTGAGGAGGACCGGGGTGCCGTCGGGCGCGGTCCGGGCCGCGGTGCGGGCGTACTGGAACTCCAGCAGTGCCGCCAGCCCGTGCACCTCGGACTCCTTCGGCATCAGCGCGGCGAGCTGCCGGGCCAGCCGCAGGGCGTCCTCGCACAGCGCCGGGCGCAGCCAGTCGTCGCCCGCGGTGGCCGCGTACCCCTCGTTGAAGATCAGGTAGATGACGTCCAGGACCGAGCCGAGGCGGGCCTCGCGGTCGGGGCCGTAGGGCACCTCGAAGCCGATGTTCTTGCGGGCGAGGGTGCGTTTGGCGCGGACGATGCGCTGGGCGACGGTCGGCTCCGGCACCAGGAACGCGCGGGCGATCTCGGCCGTGGTGAGACCGCCGAGCAGCCGCAGGGTGAGCGCGGTCCGGGCCTCCGGTGCCAGCACCGGGTGGCAGGCGGTGAAGACGAGGCGCAGGAGGTCGTCGTCGATGTCCTCGGGGTCGGACGGCTCCGGCGGCGGCGGTACGTCGGTCAGGTCGCGGCCGATCTCGGCGAGCTTGCGGGCGTAGTTCTCGCGGCGGCGCACCAGGTCGATCGCGCGGCGCCGGGCGGTGGTCATCAGCCAGCCGCCGGGGTTGCCCGGCACTCCGTCGCGCGGCCACTGCTCCAGGGCGGCGACGAGCGCGTCCTGGGCCAGTTCCTCCGCTATGCCGATGTCCCGGACGATCCGGGTGACGGCGGCGATGATCCGGGGGGACTCCAGCCGGAAGACCGTCTCGACACTGTCGACGGCGTCTGCGGTCCCGGCCGCGCCGCGCGGGGTTCCGGGGGGCTGTGCGTTCACAGTTCCCCATCGAACACCGCGCGGCGCCGGGCGCCAAACGATTACGGCCGGACGGTCACGAGGTGAAGGTCAGCCCGACACGATCTCCCGCAGTTCGCAGGTCACCGTCCAGTACTCCTCGTGCACCTTCAGGAAGCGGGTGACCCACTCCTGGGCCTCGGCGAGGTCCTTGCACTGCAGCAGCGCGTACCCGCCGATGACCTCCTTGGTCTCGGTGAACGGGCCGTCGGTGACGGAGATCTTCCCGCCCTCCCAGTGCACCCGGGTGCCCTCGGCGGTGGACTTGAGGCCACCGGTGTCGAGCATGACCCCGGCCTTGGTCATCTCCTCCAGCAGGACCCCCATCCGCTGCATCAGCTCATTGCTCGGGCCGCCCTCGGGGGCGTTCTTCTCGTCGATCCGGATCAGGGACATGTAGCGCGGCATGGTGGCGCTCGCTCTCTTCTCGGGTGGGGGCGGGTTCCTGTTTTTTCCGCCTCTCACCCTGTGCGTCGATCGGGGGGACGGGGGATCGACACGCTCGCGAGATTATTTTCCGGACAGCCGCCTTCAGGGGTGCTCAGCGCAGCGACTCCCACAGTTCTCTCGCCTCCGGTTCGTCCGCCACCACCCGGTTGGGGTCCGAGGGCGCCCGGACGACGGGCAGGGTCACCGTCTCCAGCGCGTCCGGGGACAGCGCGCGCAGGCTCTCGCCGAAGCCGATCAGCTCCGTCAGGGAGTCCAGCCCGGTATCGGTGGTGAGGCTGGCGGTGACGGTGGTGGCGACGTCGTAGAGCTCGGCCGGGTCGGTCAGCAGGGAGGTGGCCGAGATCTGGGCGAGGAGGGCCTTGACGAGCTGCTGCTGGAGTTCGATCCGGGCGAGGTCGCTGCCGCCGGGCAGGCCGTAGCGGGTGCGGGCGAGGCCGAGGGCCTGCTCGCCGTTCAGGGTGTGGGTACCGGCGTCCAGGGTGAGGTGGGACTGCTCGTCGTCGATGTCCTGGTCGACGGTGACGGTGACGCCGCCGACCGCGTCCACCAGGTTCGCGAACCCGGCGAAGTCGATCTCCAGATAGTGGTCCATCCGGACGCCGGTGAAGGACTCGACGGTCTTGACCGCGCACACCGGGCCGCCCACCGAGTACGCCGTGTTGAACATGACCCCGTGCCGCTCGGGCGACTCCCCACCGTCCGGCAGCGGGCAGGCGGGCCGGGTGACGAGGGTGTCGCGGGGGATGCTGACGACCCGGCCGGACTCCCCGCCCGCGTCGATGTGGAACACCATCGCGGTGTCGGAGCGGGCACCGTCGCTGTCGCCGCCGCCGAGCCGCTGGTTCTCGGTGCCGCTGCGCGAGTCGGAGCCCAGCACCAGGATGTTCAGGGCCTCGCCGGGCAGCGGGGCGGCGGTGCCGTCGCCGGTGTCGGCGGGCACGGTCGTCGGTTTGGCGGGGCGGTTGTCGCCGAGGGCGCTGTTGATGTCGACGCTGGTGATGTTGTCGTTGAGCTTCCAGTAGACCCAGCCGCCCGCCGCGGCGCCCAGCACCACGATCGCGGCGGTCGCGATGCCCAGTATCCTCAGCGCGCCCCGCCTCCGGCGGCCCTTCGCCCGGCCGTTCCCCTCGCCGTTCCCGTCGCGGTTGCCCTCCGCGGTCCTCTCCTTCTCCTTCTCCCTCTCGCCCTCCCCCTCGCCCTCGTCCCCGTGCCCGCCGTGCTCGTCGTCTGCCGTCACACCAACGAACCTAAGTCCGAATTGTTACAACGACCGCTGGTCGTAAGGCTTTTCTTCGGAAAATCTCAGATTCCCAAGCTTTGACCGCCGGTCGTGGCGTCGAGGGCGTGGGTGGTCTCCGGGTGCGTCCCCGGCAGCAGGAAGGCGCGGGCCGCCTCCTCGGCGCGGCGGTCGGTGACCGTCGTCCGGGTGTGGTGCTGGGCGAGATGCTCGGCCCAGGAGCCGACGAGATAGTTCTCGATGAACCTGCCCGGCTCGCCCGCGTCCTCGTACAGGCCCCAGGTCAGCGCCCCGGTGCGGCGGCGGGAGCGGGCCAGCTTCGCCATCGCGGCGGTGAAGGCGGCCCGGTCGGCGGGACGCACCCGGTAGACGATCGAGACGAGGACCGGGCCGTCGGCCGGGCCGGGCTCGTGGACCACGGGCGGGGCGGGCCAGTGGTCGGACGGGGTCGGGTCGATGTGCGCGGCGTCGTGCAGCGGCAGCAGCGGGACGGTCGCGGCGGCGAGCAGCAGCAGCGCCCCGGCGGCCAGCAGGGCGACCCGCAGCCCCGCCCCCTGCGCGAGCCCGCCCCACAGCGGAGCGGTCAGCGCCTGGCCGCCCTGGAAGACCAGCAGATAGACGGCCAGGCCACGGGCGCGCACCCAGCCGGGCAGCCGGGTCTGGACGGCGGCGTTGAGGACGGACAGCACCGCGATCCAGGCCACCCCGGCGGGCAGCAGCGCGACCGCGGCCACCCAGGGGACGCGCACGGTGGCGAGCACGGCCAGGGTCACGGCGACCAGGACGGCCCCCGCGGCGAGGATGCCGTTGGCGCCGAGCACCGCGCGCAGGGCGGGCAGCAGCAGCGCACCCCCGACCGCGCCGGCCCCGACGACGGCCAGCAGCGCCCCGTAGCCGCCGGAGCCGAGGCCGAGCGAGTCGGCGGCGACCAGCGGCAGCAGCGACCACAGCGCGGCGGCGCCGGGGATGAACAGGGCGGTGCGCAGCAGGACCCGGCGGACCCCGGGCGCGTGCCGGACGTAACGGCGGGCGGCGAGCACGGCGCTGACGAAGCGTTCGGGTTCGGCGCCGGTGGCGGCGGTGTCCCGGGGGCGCTTCCAGAGCAGCAGGACGACGACGATGCCGAGATAGGACACGGCGTTGAAGGCGAAGGTCCAGCCCGCGCCCGCCGCCGCGACCAGCACCCCGCCGATGGCCGGTCCGATGGCTCGGGCCAGGTTCATGTTGACCGCGCCGAGCGCCGCCGCCTGGGCGAGCTGGTCGCGGGCGACCAGCTCGGGCTGGATCGCCTGCCAGGAGGGGCCCATCAGCGCGGTGCCGCAGCCCAGCAGGAAGGTCAGGGCGAGCAGCGAGACGGGACCGAGCACGCCGGCGAAGGCCAGCACCGCGAGAACGGCCGCGACCGCGCCCATGGCGAACTGCGCGACGATCAGCAGCCGGCGCCGGTCGAACCGGTCGGCGAGCACCCCGGAGGGCAGCGCCAGCAGCACCACGGGCAGGCTGGAGGCGGTCTGGACGAGGGTGACCAGCGCGGCCCCGTGCCCGACCAGCAGCCACTGCGCGCCGATGGTCTGCATCCAGGTACCGACGCTGGACACGAACTGGGCGATCCACAGGGCCCGGAAGACGGGCAGCGCGAGCGGGGCCCAGGCCGAGCCGGGGCCGGTCCCTCCGGACGCGGGTGTCTTCGTCATGCGCTCCTCTTCCGCAACAAGAACCTGAGCGCGGACGCCCACCCGGACCTGCCCTTCCTACGCGCCCGGACCCGAGCACCGCAAGAAACCGCGCGGAGCCGTGCGCGGGCGGGCTGCGGGCGTACGGAATCGTGCGCGGGCGGGCTATCGGATACCGGGTACCGGCTCCCGCCTTCGTGCTTCCGGCTTCCGGCCACCGGCTTCGCGCTACCGGTTCGCGGCTACCGCCTTCGTGCTCCCGGCTCCCGGCTCCCGGCTCCGCCCAGCGGCGTGGGAATGCCTACGGTGTCGGAATTCCCGCCGGGCGCAGCCCCGGCCGGCCCAGACGTACCGGTACGCCCGGTGAGTACAGGACGCTGACCGGTGGGCCCTGCGGTGCCGGGAGACCGGCCGCCTCGATCAGGTTCTCCTCGCAGGTGAGCAGTTCCGCCCGGTACAGCGGCCAGCGGGGATGGTCGTTGGGGAGGTAGGCGGCGCCGTTGAAGAAGGCGTTGTGCATGCCCCAGCGGGCGGTGAGGAAGTGTTCGAGGGCGGTCGGGTCGGCGATCCGTTCCCCGCGCCGCACCGCGATCCGGCAGGACGCCCCGCGCGGGCCCGGCCACCGCCGCGCGCTCGCGTACCGGACGACGTCCCCCTCGGTCCGGACCGTCATCCGCGACCAGAGGTACGGCAGCCGGAACAGGCCCCGGCCCATCGCCACCGGGATCAGCCGTGCCGCGTCCATCGAGCGGAACACGACCCCCCGGCGGCCCTGTCCGTCGACCGAGTACAGCCGGACGTTCGTCTCCGGGAAGCTGCCCAGATACGGCACCCCCGGCAGCCGGAACCAGCCCACCCGGTGCATCCGGAACGCGACCAGTCCGACGTAGGTGACCCCGTCGTGGGTGTCCGGCGCCGTCCCGGGCGGCAGCAGCGGGGCCACGGCCGCCGGGTCCACCGCCCAGTGCACAAAGGCCAGATCGAGCCACTGCTGGGTGAGCAGCGGCAGCCGTATGACCCCCGGGGCGTCCGGGGTCACCTCCTCAGGAGCGGTCATGCGGCCGACCGTACTCCACACCCGCCGACTCGAAACGCCACCGGTGCACGGTACGGGTCACCAACTCGCCGTCCGGTTCCGGCAGTTCGGGGAGTACCGCGTCGTACGGGGCGTCCCACCAGGTCACCACCAGCACCCGGTCCTGGGGGGCGGCGAACGTCTCCCGGCGCAGCGGCTCCCCGTCGAGGGGCTGCGCCCGCGCCCACGCCAGCAGCTCCGCGCCCCGCCCCGGCACCGCCCGCGCCTCCCACATCAGCGCCACGGTCGTCACGAGTACAGGTTCTCCTTGCTGACCTCGTGCACATGGTCGTGGCTGTGGGTGTGGCCGGGGACGTGCGGGTCGGTGACCGGGAGGGAGGAGTCCGCGGAGAGGTCCCAGTCCGAGGCCGCCCGGTTGCGGGCCACCATCTCCGCGCCGAGCGCCGCGACCATCGCCCCGTTGTCCGTGCACAGCTTGGGGCGGGGGACGCGCAGTTGGATGCCGGCCGCCTCGCAGCGCTGCTGGGCCAGCGCCCGCAGCCGGGAGTTGGCGGCCACGCCCCCGCCGATCATCAGATGCTCCACGCCCTCGTCCTTGCAGGCCCGGACCGCCTTGCGGGTGAGGACATCGACCACGGCCTCCTGGAAGGACGCCGATACATCCCGTACCGGCACCTCCTCCCCCGCCGCCCGCTTCGCCTCGATCCAGCGGGCCACGGCGGTCTTCAGCCCGGAGAAGGAGAAGTCGTACGCAGGGTCGCGCGGGCCGGTCAGTCCGCGCGGGAAGGCGATGGCGTCCGGGTCGCCCTCGCGGGCGTAGCGGTCGATGACCGGGCCGCCGGGGAAACCGAGGTTGAGCACCCGGGCGATCTTGTCGAACGCCTCGCCCGCCGCGTCGTCGATGGTCGCGCCGAGCGGGCGGACGTCGGAGGTGATGTCCGAGGAGAGCAGCAGGGAGGAGTGGCCGCCGCTGACCAGCAGGGCCATGGTGGGCTCCGGGAGCGGCCCGTGCTCCAGTTGGTCGACGCAGATGTGCGAGGCGAGGTGGTTGACGCCGTAGAGCGGCTTGCCGAGCGCGTACGCGTACGCCTTGGCCGCCGACACCCCGACCAGCAGCGCCCCGGCGAGGCCGGGACCGGCGGTCACCGCGATGCCGTCGAGGTCCCTGGCGGTGACCCCGGCGTCCTTCAGGGCCCGCTGGATCGTCGGGACCATGGCCTCCAGGTGGGCGCGGGAGGCGACCTCGGGGACGACCCCGCCGAAGCGGGCGTGCTCGTCGACGCTGGAGGCGACGGCGTCGGCGAGGAGGGTGGTGCCGCGCACGATGCCGACGCCGGTCTCGTCGCAGGAGGTCTCGATTCCCAGGACCAGGGGTTCGTCAGCCATCGTTGTCCTCGTTGTTCTGGTGGTTCTGGTTGCTCTGTTCGTTCCTGTCGCTCTTGTCGTTCTTTTCGTTCTCGTTCTTCTGGTTGCTCTCGCTGTTCTCGGCTTCTCGCTCGGCGGTTCCCGACGGGGCCGCACTGCTGTCCGGTGGGGCGCCGTGCAGGGAGCGGGCCGGGTCGTTGAGCCGCATCACCAGCGCGTCCACGTTCCCCGGCTGGTAGTAGCCGCGCCGGAAGCCGATCGGCTCGAAGCCGAAGCGCTCGTACAGCTTCTGGGCGCGGGTGTTGTCGACCCGGCATTCGAGCATCACCTCGGTGCACTCGAACGAGGTCGCGGCCCGCAGCAGCTCGGTCAGCAGCCGGGCGCCGAGCCCGCTGCCCCACAGGTCCCGGGCGACGGCGATGGTCTGGACGTCGGCCTGCTCACCGGCGCAGACCAGTCCGGCGTATCCGACCACCCGGCCGTCGCCGTCCTCGGCGACCAGATAGCGGCGGGTCGCCTCCGGCCCGCGCGCGTGCGCCAGCTCGGACCAGAACATCCCGCGCGACCAGGCGTCCTCGGGGAAGACCGCCTTCTCAAGATCCAGCACGGGGTCGATGTCCCACCAGCGCATCTCGCGCAGCCGGGGGCCCTCGGCGGTGTCGGCCACGTCGGTCACTTCGGTCGCTCCGGTCGCTCCGGTCACTTCGGTGTGACCACCTTGTAGTTCTTGGGGACCTGCGCGTCCGGGCGGCGCAGATACAGCGGGCGGGGCGCGGGCAGTTCCTCGCCCGCCGCGAGCCGCTCGGCGGCCAGCGCGGCGAGGGCGGCGGCGCTGACGTGCTCCGGCTCGTGCGCGGCCGGGAAGGTCTCCGGGTAGAGCAGGGCGCCCGCGCCGACCGCGGGGACCCCGGCGACCTGCTCGGCGATGTCGGCGGGGCGGTCGACGGACGGGCCGGTCAGCCGGGTGCGGGAATCGGCGTACCGGGCCCAGTAGACCTCCTTGCGGCGGGCGTCGGTCGCCACCACGAAGGGGCCGGGCAGATCGGCGGCGTAGGCGAGGCCGTCGAGGGTGCACACGCCGTGCACGGGGACGCCGAGGGCGAGTCCGAAGGTGTCGGCGGTCATCAGCCCGACCCGCAGCCCGGTGTACGGACCGGGGCCGGTCCCGGCGACGATCGCGGTGACGGCGTCGAGTCCGAGCCCCGCCTCGGCCAGGACCCGGTCCACGGCCGGCAGCAGCAGCTCGCCGTGGCGGCGGGCGTCGACCTGGCTGGACGAGGCGATGACGTCCGTGCCGTCGTGCAGGGCGACGGTGACGGCGGGGGTGGCGGTATCCAGAGCGAGCAAGAGCACGCGAACAGCGTACGGCGAGCGCGAGGCGCGCACTGCCGCCCGGGTCGGCGGCCCGGTGGCTGTTACGGTCGCCGGGAGGCGCGGGCCCGGCACCCGGGAGCGCGCGCCGCACAGGTGCTACCCGGTACGACGCGGAGGTGGGCGACGGTGACAGGCAGCAGCTCGGGAATCGTGGTCGGGCTCACCGCGGCGGCCCTGGGGACGGTCGGGGTGCTCGCCTTCCAGGCGTCCGCGAGCGCCCCCGCCCGGCTGCCCGGCGCCCAGGCGTCCACCCCGGCCGACGCGCCCAGGGCCCCGCGCGACAAGCGGCACCCGGCGGCGCTGCCGGGCGGCAGCGGGCGCGGGGAGCGGGTGGTGTACTCGCTGGACGACGACCGGGTGTGGCTGGTGGCCCCCGGCGAGCGGGTCACCCGGACGTTCATGGTCACCCCGTCGATGGTCGATCCGGAGCCCGGCTCCTACGCCGTCACCTCCCGCTCCAACCGGGCCGTCGGCTCCGACGGGGCCCCCATCGAGCACGTGGTGCGCTTCACCTCGGTGGAGGGGGTCACCATCGGGTTCAGCTCGGCGGTCGACGGGACGACACCGGTCCCCGACCCGGCGCTGCGCACCGGGGGCATCCGGGAGACGAAGGAGGACGGGGACGTGCTGTGGGAGTTCGCGACGATCGGGGCGAAGGTGGTCGTGATCCGCTGAGTTACCGATCATCGATGGGCGTCAGGCGGCCCGGGAGGGCGGCGGGGCCGAGGGGCGGAGGGGCCTGGCGGCCGGGTTGACCTGGTCGGGCTCGGGCTCGGTCCAGGGCGGGGGCGGCGGGGTGGAGATCAGCTCCGCCGCCGCGCAGGACGCGAGCAGCTCGCGCATGGACACCGCTGCGACGGCCCGGGGCCTCGGCTGGGGCTGCGGGGTGGGTTCCGTGGCCGGCATGGACGCCTCCTGGGGTTCGGGGGCGGGCGGGGAGCGCGGGCCGGTTCACCGGGGCGGCCGATCCACTCAGTGAGGCGACCGACCTACGGGTTAGGTGAACCTAACTACGCTCGGGATACCATGTGACCACGGGGAACGGGGCGAACGCAATATCTTGCCGACGGCTTGTCGGAAAGTACGCCGGGGTGGTGGCGCCCCCGGCGGCTGGCGATGTATCGGCGGGGGCGGGGTCGATGTACCGGCGGAGGCGGAGCGGCGTATCGGCGGAGGCGGAGCGGCGTATCGGCGGAGCGGCGCTACGGGCTTCGGTCCGCCGCAGTGAGGCTCACCCGTCGGCTGAGGGCGCTCACCCCGCCAGCGACTCCAGGTCCGCCCCGTCCCAGCGCGGGCCGATCCCGGTCAGGGTGACCCGGCGTACCTCGTCCGTGGTGTCCCCGGCGGCGCGGTGGATCAGGAGCTGGAGCCGGTCCTCGGTCAGCTCCTCGACCTTGCCCTCGCCCCACTCCACCACCATCACCGACTCCGGCAGCGAGACATCGAGGTCGAGGTCCTCCATCTCGTCCAGCCCGCCGCCCAGCCGGTAGGCGTCGACATGGACCAGCGGCGGCCCGTCGCCGAGCGAGGGATGCACCCGGGCGATCACGAACGTCGGCGAGGTGACCGCGCCGCGCACACCGAGCCCCTCGCCCAGTCCCCGGGTGAGGGTGGTCTTGCCCGCGCCCAGCTCGCCGGTCAGCATCACCAGGTCCCCGGCGCGCAGCAGGGCGGCGAGACCCCGGCCCAGGTCGAGCATCGCCTCGGGTGAGGTGACCGTCAGCTCGACGGAGTGCGCGGGGCGGCCCGCCGGGCCGGGGACGTCGGCAGGGTCGGCCGGGCCGGGGGGGTCGGCAGGGTCGGCTGGTGCGGCCGGGTCGGCCGGTTCAGCCGGTTCAGCCGGGTTGCGGGGTGCTGCTGCTTCCATAGCCACCCACCGTAGCCCCTGCCGGGACGGCCCCCGCCCGGGTCAGCAGGTCGGCGAGACGGTCGGTGACCAGCTCGGGGTGTTCGAGCATCACCAGGTGCCCGGCGTCCGGGACGAGGACGAGTTCGGCGTCGGGCAGCCGGTCGGCGATGGCCTCGCTGTGCTCGCTGGGGGTGATGAGGTCCTTGACCCCGGCCAGCACCAGTACCGGCAGATCGGTGAAGTGGGCGAGGGCCTCGCTCTTGTCGTGCTCGGTGAACGCCGGGTAGAACTCGGCGACGACATCGATCGGGGTGGCCTCGATCATCCGCTCGGCGAACCGGGCCACGGCCGGGTCGATGTCCCGGGAGGCGAACGAGTACCGCTTGATGATCCCCGCGAAGAGATCGGCGGTGGCGCGCCGCCCCCGCTCCACCAGCTCGGCCTGCTGCCCCAGCGCCCTGAGCACCCCGGGGAGCACCCGCCGCACGGCGTTGACCCCGGCGACCGGGAGCCCGAAGCTCACCTCGCCGAGCCGCCCGGCGGAGGTCCCGACCAGCGCCACGGCGACGACCCGGTCCCTGATGAACTCGGGGAACTGCGCGGCGAGCGCCATCACCGTCATCCCGCCCATGGAGTGCCCGACCAGCACGATCGGCCCCTCGGGCGCGGCGGCGTCGACCACGGCCTTCAGATCCCGGCCGAGCTGATCGATGCTGACCGGCTCCGCCCGCTCGCTCTGCGCGACCCCGCGCGCGGAGCGTCCATGGCTGCGCTGATCCCAGTAGACGGCCCGGACGACCCCGCGCAGGGCGGCCCGCTGGAAGTGCCAGGAGTCCTGGTTGAGGCAGTAGCCATGGCTGAAGACGACGGTCACGGGCGCGGGCGCCTTCCGCCCGAAGAGCCGACGCCGCCGCTGCCCCCCGTCCCCTTTCCTTTCCTCCTCCTTCTCGACTTCCTCGACCTCGTAGTACAGCTCGGTGCCGTCGTCGGCGCGGGCGGTGCCCGGGGTGCCGCGCAGCGCGCCGTAGGGCCCGGCCGAGTCGAGGGCGAGGCGCGCCTTCTGCCGTATGCCCCGCCCGACGGTCATCCGCTCTATCGCGACCCCGGCCGCCGCGCCCGCCGCGAGGACGCCTATGGCGGCCCCGGCGATGCCGGTCGCCTTGCGCCAGTTGGTCCCGGCGCCGCCGCTCTCGCTCACGAACCGCCTCCGCCCCGCCCGCCCAGATGGACCCGCGGCACCCGGGTCCCGATCCGGGTGACGATCTCGTACGCGATGGTCCCCGCCGCCTGGGCCCAGTCCTCGGCGGTGGGCTCGCCGCGGTCGCCGGGGCCGAAGAGGACGGCCTCGGCACCGGGCGGGGGTTCGTCGCCGCCGAGGTCGACCACGAACTGGTCCATGGCGATCCGCCCGGCGACGGTCCGCCACTTGCCGCCGACGAGGACGGGGCCGGTGCCGGAGGCGTGCCGGGGGATGCCGTCGGCGTAGCCGACGGGGACGAGGCCGAGGGTGGTCGCGCCGGGGGTGGTGTAGTGGTGGCCGTAGCTGACGCCGTGTCCGCCCGGCACCTGCTTGACCAGGGCGACGGACGCCGTCAGCGTCATCACCGGCCGGAGCCCGAAGTCGGCGGGGGTGCCGATCTCGGGGCTGGGGGAGATGCCGTAGACGGCGATTCCGCTGCGGACGAGGTCGAAGTGGGCCTCGGGGAGGGTGAGGGTGGCCGGGGAGTTGGCGATGTGCCGGACCTCGGGGGTGACGCCCTTGCCCTCCGCCTCGGCGAGCATCGCGCGGAAGCGGGTGAGCTGGGCGGCGATGGAGGGGTGGCCGGGTTCGTCGGCGCAGGCGAAGTGGGACCAGAGCCCGGTGATCCGGACGAGCCCGGCGCGCTCCGCGCGCAGCGCGGCGTCCACCAGCGCGGCCCAGTCGTCGCCGGGCTGGCAGCCGCCCCGGCCGAGCCCGGTGTCGGCCTTGAGCTGGACGCGGGCGGGTGTCCCGGCCTCCCGGACGGCGGCGAGCAGCTCCTCCAGCGCCCACATCCCGCTGACCGATACGTCGATATCGGCCTCGACGGCTGCCTTCCAGGGCCCGCCGGGGGTCCAGAGCCAGCACATGATCCGCCCCGGCAGCCCGGCGGCGCGCAGCGCCAGCGCCTCTTCGGGGGTGGCGGTCCCGAGCCAGGTCGCCCCCGCGTCGAGCGCGGCACGGGCGCAGGGCACGGCCCCGTGCCCATAGGCGTCCGACTTGACGACGGCCATCAGCTCCGCCCCGGGCGCGGTCCTTCTGAGGGCCCGAACGTTGGCGCGGAGCGCGGCGAGATCGATGTCGGCGCGGGCACGGGAGCTGACCGGGGCGGCGTTCTCAGTGGTGACTGTCATGACGGGTCCAGTGTCGCAGAGGGCGCGGAGGGGGTGCGGAGGGCAGGGGAGGGGGCGGGGGCGCGGAGGGGGCGGAGGGGGCTGCCGGGCAGGGGAGGGCGGGGTGGCCGGGGAGGTTGGGGAAGTTGGGGTCGCCGGGGAGGCCGTGGTGGCCGGGGAGGCCGCCTCTCACTCCCATGCGTCCCGTGCATCCCGTACGTCCCGTACGTCCCGCCAGGCGTCCGGGATCGCCTCGGCCACGTCGTGGGCTCCGGCCGGTGCCCCGTCGGCCGCGAACCGCCCGGCCAATCCGTGCAGATAGGCGGCGACGCTGCCCGCGTCCCGGGCGTCGAGCCCGGCCGCCAGCAGCGACCCGGCGAGCCCCGAGAGCACGTCCCCGCTCCCGGCGGTGGCGAGCCAGCCGGTGCCGGTGGAGTTGACGCGTACGGCGGTGCCGCCGGGGTCGGCGACGAGGGTGGTGGACCCTTTGAGCAGCACGGTCGCCGCGTACGCGTCCGCCAGTTCCCGTACGGCGGCGAGCCGCGCCCCTTCGACCTCCTCCCGCGCCACGCCGAGCAGGGCGGCGGCCTCTCCGGCGTGCGGGGTCATGAGGGTGGGCGCCGTCCGCGCCCGTACGGCGTTCCGGTCGGCGAGCCGGAGCCCGTCGGCGTCGATGAGCACCGGCACGTCCTCCCCGACGACCTCCGCGACCACCCCGGCCTCCTCCCCCACGCCGGGCCCGACGACCCAGGACTGCACCCGCCCGGCGTGCGAGGGCCCGCGATCGGAGACCAGAGTCTCGGGAAAGCGCGCGATGACGGCATCGGCCGCGGGCCCGACGTACCGCACGGCCCCGGCCCCGCCCCGCAGCGCACCCGCGATCGCGAGGACGGCGGCCCCCGGATAGCGCCCCGACCCGGCGGCGACCCCGACGACCCCCCGCCCGTACTTGTCGCTCTCGGCACCGGGGAGCGGGAGCAGCGCCCGCACATCGGAGTGCTGGAGCGCCTCAAGGGCGGGGGGTTCGGGCAGGGACGGTGTGAGCCCGATGTCGATGAGCCGCACGGATCCGGCGTACTCCCTGGCCGGGTCGATCAGCAGCCCGGGTTTGTGGGTCCCGAAGGTGACGGTGAGATCGGCACGGACGGCACTGCCGCGCACCTCGCCGGTATCGGCGTCGACGCCGCTCGGCAGATCGACGGCGACGACCGCGCCCCGCGACCGGGCGGCGGCCTCGGCGAGCGGCACGGCGGCGTCCCGCAGTCCGCCCTTCCCGCCGATCCCGACGATGCCGTCCACGACGAGGTGGGCGCGCTCGATGACCGGGACCGCGTCACCGGGGGCGACGATCCGCCCCCCGGCGCCCCGAAACGCGGCAAGCCCACGTTGGTGAACCCGTCCGGCCGACAGCAGCACAGCGTCCACCCCGGCCCCACGCCGAGCGAGCCGCGCCCCGGCGTACAGCGCGTCACCCCCGTTGTCCCCACTGCCGACGAGCAGCACGACCCGGCTGCCGTACACCCGCCCGAGGAACTCGGCGCAGGCGGCGGCCAGCCCGGCGGCGGCGCGCTGCATGAGGGCGCCCTCGGGCACCCGCGCCATCAACTCCCGCTCGGCGGCCCGGACGGTCTCGACGCTGTAGGCGGTACGCATGGGTACGAGTCTCTCGTGAAGGCGGGACCACTGCACGGCACGCCGGTCATCCCTCGGCAACGGGGCCGTGCGTCACCGACCGGTGGTCACCGCTCCGCGACGGGGCTGCGGGTCACCGGCCGATGGTCACCCCTCGGCGACAGAGCTGCGCGCCGCCAGCCGGTGGTCACCGCTCCGCGACGGGGCTGCGGGTCTCCGACCAGCGGTCACCCCTCGGCGATGACGACGGCTGACGCCACCCCGGCGTCATGGCTGAGCGACACATGCCATGACGTCACTCCGAGCGCGGCGGCCCTGGCGGCGACGGTGCCGGTGACCCGCACCCGGGGCTGCCCGGTCTCCTCGACCCACACCTCGGCGTCGGTCCAGTGCAGGCCGGCGGGCGCGCCGAGCGCCTTGGCGAGGGCCTCTTTGGCGGCGAACCGCGCCGCGAGGGAGGCGACACCGCGCCGCTCGCCGCTGGGCAGGAGGAGTTCGCTCGCCAGGAACAGCCGGTCCGCCAGCCCCGGAGTCCGCTCCAGGGACGCGGCGAACCGGTCGATCTCGGCTACGTCGATGCCGACTCCGATGATGGTCACGGGGGAACTTTACGAGTCGGCGAAGAGGTCCTGGGCGCGCTCGCCCGTCAGGGAACGCTCCAGCCACGTCATGGCGAGGTCGGAGTCAGCGCAGGTGACGATGCGCTCAAGGGCTGTGTCGGGGACGGGAATACCGCGTGCGTCCAGGACCAGGAGGACGCACCTGGTCATTCCTTTGGCCTCGGCGCCGGCCCTTGCTTCGGCAAGACCGTCGGCCTTGCCCTCCAGGTACGCCCTCTCCCGGAACGACCAACCCGGTTCCTCGGCCTCGGCTCTGACTCTGCCTTCGGCGCTGGCCCCGGCGTCGGCGAGCCCGTCGGCTCTGCCCTCTAGGTACGCCGTCTCCCGAAGCGTCCCACGACCGGGGAAGTAACTGACGAAACCCATGATGCGACTCCGCTTCTCTCCGGTTCGGGGTGTCGCCCTACTCGTCGGCGAACAGATCCTCGGCGCGCTCGACCGTCCGGGAACGCTCCATCCAGAGGCCCATGAGGTCGAGATCGGTGCAGGTGGTGATCCGCTCGCGGGCAGCGTCAGGGACCGCGATGCCGCGTACGTCCAGGGCAAGAAGGATGCCTTTGGCGCGTCCCCTGGCCTCGCCTTCGGCCTTGCCCTCCAGGTACGCCCGCTCTCGGACGGTCCCCCTGCCGGGGAAGTAGCTGACGAACGTCATGATGCGACTCCATTCCTCTCCGGAGGGGGTGTCCCCCAGAGTGATCTCAAGAAACTCGAAGAAGTAGCTGGCACTGCCGGGGTCGGTTTCCAGGAGCTGCTGGAGGGCTTTGGCGATTGCCTCCAGTATGGCCAGACCTTCCCGTCCGCGAGCGTGTGCCAGCGCGGACAGCACGGCCAGCGCTGGCTTCTTCAGCGCCGTCCTGGGATCGGTGATGATGGGCAGATTGTGTGGGCCCACGACCAGGGGAGTCGTCCGCTGAGTCGTCCACCCCGCCGTCCCGCAATCGAAGGGACCTGTCGCCCACTTCGCGGTCGCCAGGTCCTGGCACACCACGACCAGCAGCACAGGCAGACCGAACTTCGACTGCAAGTACGAGACGTAGTACGCCCAGCTCGCGGACTTGGCCTCCTTCTTGTCACTCTGGGCCTCGATGGCGAGCAGGAAGTCCTCGCCGTCGGACGGACCGACGCGTAACACGGTGTCCACGCGGCGTTCGAGTGGGCGCGTTTCCGTCACGTCGGTGGTCATGGCGTCGACCGTCACCTTCGGAGACAGCGGGACTCCGAGCACCTTGAACACGGGCCCCAGAACTTCGGGCCGCTCCTGAAAGATCCTGTGCATGCCTTCATGGGCTGAAGTGACCATGTGACCACCTTTGCGGTGTACGGGGCTGAAGATCCAGCCGAGCCGGGTATGTTCACTCGTTCGAGTCTCGGAAAAACGTTCACGCCGCCGAACTCACCTGACACCACACGAACTTGCCGGGATCGCCGCCCCCGGTGAGCCATCCCCAGCGGTCGGAGTAGGCCCGGACGAGCTCCAGCCCACGCCCGTCCTCCAACTCGGCCAGCCGGTCCAGATCCAGCACGCAGCGCGGTTCGGGCGGCGCGGGGTCGGTGTCCCAGGCCCCGATCCACAACACTCCGGCGGACCAGCTCAGCCGGAGGGCGGCGGGCCCCTTGGTGTGCCGCACAGCGTTCGACACCAACTCGGCGGCGAGCAGCTCCGCGAGATCCACGAGGCCGATCAGCCCATGGATGGTGAGGATGAGCCGGAGGGTGCGGCGGCAGACGGTGACGGCACGGAGGTCGTTGGGGATGCTGAGCGAGTACTCCCAGGACTCGGACTCGTTCTCGCTTTCGGGCATGGGGCAGCTCCGTTTTTGGGTGGGGGGGTGGCTTCACCGGACGCGGTCGGTGTCATCGCCGCGTGAGCCCTCCGGGCAGGGCAGGGCATAGCGGTGCACTTCCGACATCTCCGGGAATTCATGGAGTGTGCGTTCCATCACTGACGGTAGAGCTTAGATTTAAGGCAACGCAAGTCCATCGCGTAACCTCACCCCGAACGAGCCGCGTCCGCAGGCGCGTTGGATCAAGGAGCAGTCATGGGCGCCAAGCGCAAACCAACAGCACGTCAGATGCGATTGGCGACCGAACTCCGCAGACTGAGGGAAGCGGCTGGCCTCAGCGCCCGCGAGACAGCAGCGCAACTTGGCGTCAATTCGGTGCAGATCAGCCAGATCGAGTTGGGCACCACCGGTGTGAGCGAGCAGCGCTTGCGCCGCATGGCCACCATCTACGGCTGCGCGGACAACGACCTGATCGACGCCCTGGTGAGCATGGCGACGGACCGCACATCGGGCTGGTGGGAAGCGGACCGAGGTCTGGTAGACACAGAGTTCTTGGATCTGGCCGAGTTGGAGGACCGCGCGAGATACCGGTGGGACATGGAAATCCTCCACATCCCCGGGCTACTCCAGACGGAAGCCTATGCTCATGCCCTCTTCTCCTACATCAACCCGACGTTTTCCGAGGATGTCGTTGAGCACTGGGTGCAGCACCGCATGAAGCGCCGCACCATCATCGAGCGGGCCGCTCCAACCCCCTACGAGGCAATCATCCACGAAGCGGCATTGCGGATCAGAGTCAGCGATCGCCCAACCGCACGGTTCCAGCTCACGCGCATCCTGGAGCTTGCCGAGGCCGCCCACATCACCGTGCGGGTCATCCCGTTTGATCTAGACGGCTTCGGCGGGGCCGGAAGTGCCATGAGTTACGCGGGTGGCCCCGTCCCCCAGCTTGACACCGTCGTCCGCGATACCCCCTACAAGGCAGGCTTCATTGACGACGAAGAACAACTAAAGCATTTCCGAACACTCTTCCGTAGGCTTCAGGATGCATCACTCGATCCTCGTCAGTCCCAGGACTTCATCCACACGCTGGCAAAGGAACTTTGAGGCACACCATGACCGCACTGGACATTTGGCAGAAGTCTTCTTACTCCGGCGGCGGCTCAGGCAACGCCTGCGTAGAGATCGCCCACCGCACCACCCACACCGCAATCCGCGATTCAAAGATCCCGGCTGAAGCGATACTCACCTTCCCGACCGGGAGCTTCACCACCTTCATCGACGCCCTCAAACCGACCGCCGACTTCGCGAGGCTCGACACGTGACTCATCCACCGCGAGCAACCCCCTGGCGCAAGTCCTCCTACTCAGGCGGCGGCCAAGGAGATGCCTGCGTGGAAGTGGCGAACCACAGTGGACACATGGCCGTCCGCGACTCGAAGACCCCGGCCGGAGTCATCCTCATCTTCCCCACCGCAGCCTTCGCCGCCTTCGTCGGAGCCTTGAAGGAGATCGACGGCAACCCCTCAGACATGTGAAGGGCAGGACATGAGCGATTCGGAAACCTGGCGCAAGTCCTCTTACACCGGCGGCGGTCAAGGCAACGCCTGCGTCGAGATCGCCGCCCGCACTGCCCACATCGCGATCCGCGACTCAAAGGTCCCAACCGGAGCGATACTCGCCTTCCCCACCGGGAGCTTCACCACCTTCATCGACGCCCTCAAGCCCGCCGCACCCCCCACCACCACCTTCGCAAGGCTCGACACATGACCCCGCCACCAAAAGCAACCCTCTGGCGGAAGTCCTCCTACTCAGGCGGCAGCGCGGGCAACGCCTGCGTCGAGATCTCGGAACGCACCGCTCACATCTCGATCCGCGACTCAAAAACGCCAGCCGGAGCCATACTCACCTTCCCCACCAGCATCTTCGCCGCCTTCATCGGCACCCTCAAGCCCTCACCCCCTACCCACCCAAACAGTCATCACCCACGCTCGTAGACTCACCCCGTGGCATTCACAAGCACCCCCCACCACTGCTTCCTGTGATCGGAAGGCACCGAGGGTGACGCCGGACGGCGTCGCCCTCCTCGGCGTGCCTGCTGCCGCGTGAACCACCTCCCCGGCGCTGCCCCCCCTTCCCGAGGCAGTCACGCCCTGAGCCGGGACGGACTCCTCTCCAACCAGTTCACCGTCCCCGGCCCAGGCCGCGACACCGGCTCCGTCACCATCACCGTCTCCGTGCTCGCCACCGCCTACCGGCCCCGCCGACCATGACCAAGCACCCTCCCCCTACCCACTCCCCCCGGCAAACCGGCGGAGCCCTACTCCACAGTCACCGACTTCGCCAGATTCCGAGGCTGATCCACTTCGTTCCCCCGCGCCGTGGCCAGCTCACAGGCGAACACCTGCAACGGCACCGCCGCCACCACCGGCTGCAACAGCACCGGTGTCGCCGGGATCCGGATGAGGTGGTCGGCGTACGGGGCCACCACCTCGTCCCCCTCCTCCGCGATCACGATCGTCCGCGCACCCCGCGCCCGGATCTCCTGGATGTTGGAGACGATCTTGTCGTGGAGGACGGAACGGCCACGCGGGGACGGGACCACGACCACCACCGGCACGCCCTCCTCGATCAGCGCGATCGGGCCGTGCTTCAGCTCCCCCGCCGCGAAGCCCTCGGCGTGCATGTACGCCAGTTCCTTGAGCTTCAGGGCGCCCTCCAGGGCGACCGGGTAGCCCACGTGCCGGCCCAGGAACAGCACCGTGTTCCGGTGGGCCAGCGTGCGCGCCAGTTCCCGTACCGGCTCCATCGTCTCCAGGACCCGTTCCACCGCGCCGGAGATGCCGGAGAGGTCGCGGATCACGCCCCGGACCTCGTCGCCCCAGGTCGAGCCCCGGGCCTGGCCCAGGTAGAGGGCGACGAGATAACAGGCGACCAATTGGGTGAGGAAGGCTTTCGTCGACGCCACGGCGACTTCCGGACCGGCGTGCGTGTACAGCACCGCGTCCGATTCCCGGGGGATGGTGGAGCCGTTCGTATTGCAGATTGCCAGCACCTTCGAACCCTGTTCCCGGGCGTGCCGTACCGCCATCAGGGTGTCCATCGTCTCCCCGGACTGCGAGATCGCGATGACCAACGACCGCGCGCCGAGAATCGGATCCCGGTAACGGAATTCGCTGGCCAGCTCCACCTCGCAGGGAATGCGCGTCCAGTGCTCGATGGCGTATTTCGCGATGAGCCCGGCATGGAACGCCGTACCGCAGGCCACGATGACGACCTTGTCGATCTCCCGGAGTTCCGAGGGCGGAATACGGACCTCGTCCAGGGTCAGGGAGCCCTCGGCGTCGATCCGGCCCAGCAGCGTGTCCGCCACCGCCTTCGGCTGCTCGGCGATCTCCTTGAGCATGAAGTAGTCGTAACCGCCCTTCTCGGCGGCGGAGGCGTCCCAGTCGATGTGGTAGGCCCTGACCTCCGCCGGACGGCCGTCGAAGCCGGTCACCCGCACCCCGTCCCGGCGCAGCTCCACCACCTGGTCCTGGCCCAGCTCGATCGCCGACCGGGTGTGCGCGATGAACGCGGCGACATCGGACGCGAGGAAGGACTCCCCCGTCCCGACCCCGACCACCAGCGGGGAGTTCCGCCGTGCCCCCACCACCACGTCCGGCGCGTCCGCGTGCACCGCCACCAGCGTGAACGCCCCCTCCAGCCGGGCGCACACCAGCCGCATCGCCTCCGCCAGATCCGCGCAGGACGAGAACTCCTCGGCGAGGAGGTGGGCGACCACTTCCGTGTCGGTCTCGGAGGTCAGGGCGTGGCCCCGGGCGGACAATTCGGCGCGCAGCGCGGCGAAATTCTCGATGATTCCGTTGTGGACGACCGCCACCCGCCCGGCATTGTCGAGATGCGGGTGCGCGTTCCCGTCCGTCGGGCCGCCGTGCGTCGCCCACCGGGTGTGCCCGATTCCGGTCGCCCCGCTCGGCAGCGGCCGCTCGGCGAGTTCCTTCTCCAGGTTCACCAGTTTCCCGGCCCTTTTCGCCCCGGCCAGCCCGCCGTCCGCGAGAACCGCGACGCCCGCCGAGTCATATCCCCGGTATTCGAGCCGCTTGAGACCGGCCATGACGACATCCAGAGCCGATTGCGGCCCCACGTATCCCACAATTCCGCACATACCCCGCAGCCTACGATCGACACCCCTCACCAAAGGGCCACACCGTGCCCGAAATCGGAAATTCCCACGGTGGTACGAATGCGCCCGCGCGGACCCGGGCCACCCCGCAGCCCCGGCCGACCCCTCGGGGGGCCTGGGGCCCGCCCGCGCAGCCCCGGGCCACCCCGTCGGGCCCCGGGCCCGCCCCACAGCCCTGGGCCAACCCCGCAACCCCGGCCGACCTCCTGGGGGCCTGGGGCCCGCCCCGCAGCCCCGGGGCCCGGAGCCCGCCCCCACAGACCCAGGCCACCCCCGCAACCCCGAGTGACCCCCGGGGGGCCTGGTGGCCCGCCCCCGCAGACCCAGGCCACCCCTTGGGCCCCGGGGCCCGCCCCGCAGACCCAGGCCAACCGCTGCCGACCTGGGCTACCTCTGACGACCTGGGGCCCGCCCCCGCAACCCCGCCCCCCTTCGCAGACCTGGGCCACCCCTGAGGACCCGAACCCACCCCCGCAACCCCAAACCACCCCCCACAGACCCCGGCCACCCCCGCAAACCCGGCCCACCCCTCAACCCCAGCCCACCCCAGAGCGCCACCGCCGCGCCCCGAGGCCCGCCCCACAGACCCGGGCCAACCCCGCAACCCCGGCCACCCCCCCCAGGGGGCCTGGGGCCCACCCCGCAACCCCGCCCGCCTTCGCAGACCCCGGCCACCCCTGGGAACCCGGGGCCACCCCGCAACCCCACACCACCCCCGGGGGACCGGGGGCCCACTCCCGCAAACCCGGCCCACCCCTCAACCCCAGCCCACCCCGGAGGGCCACCCCCGGGCCCCAGGGCCCACCCCCGCAACCCCGGGCCAACCCCGGGGGCCCCGGCCGCCCACCCCCGCAAACCCAGACCCCCGTAAGACACGTGACACACCCCACCCCACCCCCACCGTCAAACTCCCGTAACAATGGACTGTGATCTCTCCGGCCTCCTCGACCCCGTCGACCCCCTCGGCCCAGTCGACCCGGTCGACCCCCTCGGCCCAGTCGCCCCCGTCGACCCAGTCGCCCCCCTCGGCCCCCCGGAGCCCCCACCGGACCCGCCCGGAGGCGACCCCCTTCGTCGACCTCACCCGCGCCGAGTGGAGCGCCCTGCGGGACAAGACGCCGCTCCCCCTCTCCGCCGAGGAGGTCGAGCGGCTGCGCGGGCTCGGGGATGTCATCGACCTCGACGAGGTCCGGGACATCTACCTCCCGCTCTCCCGGCTGCTCAATCTCTACGTCGGCGCCACCGACGGACTGCGCGGCGCGCTCAACACCTTCCTCGGCGAGCAGGGCTCCCAGTCCGGCACCCCGTTCGTGATAGGCGTCGCGGGGTCGGTCGCGGTCGGGAAGTCCACCGTCGCCCGGCTCCTTCAGGCCCTGCTCTCCCGCTGGCCCGAGCACCCGCGCGTGGAGCGGGTCACCACGGACGGCTTCCTGCTGCCCACCAAGGAGCTGGAGGCGCGCGGGCTCATGGCGCGGAAAGGTTTCCCCGAGTCCTACGACCGCCGCGCCCTGACCCGGTTCGTCGCCGACATCAAGGCCGGCAAGGACGAGGTCACCGCCCCCGTCTACTCCCACCTCAAGTACGACATCGTCCCCGGCGAGAAGCTCGTCGTCCGCCGCCCGGACATTCTGATCGTCGAAGGGCTCAACGTCCTCCAGCCCGCCCTGCCCGGCACCGACGGCCGCACCCGCGTCGGTCTCGCCGACTACTTCGACTTCAGTGTGTACGTCGACGCCCGGCCCGAGGACATCGAGCGCTGGTACCTCAACCGCTTCCGGAAGCTGCGCGCCACCGCCTTCCAGAACCCGTCCTCCTACTTCCGCAAGTACACCCAGGTCTCGGAGGACGAGGCACTCGACTACGCCCGCACCACCTGGCGGACCGTCAACAAGGTCAATCTGATCGAGAACGTGGCCCCCACCCGGGGCCGCGCCACCCTCATCATCCGCAAGGGCGCCGACCACAAGGTGCAGCGGCTCAGCCTGCGGAAGCTCTGAGCACGTCGGCGAGGCGCCTGTTAGAAAGGCGTCATGCTGCTGCATCTGCGCCTGATCACCCCGGCCGACCGGACGGCCGACGTGGTCCGACTGATCGAGAACACCGTCGGCACCACCCATCTCGTCGTGATGGAGGGCGCGGCCCGCAACCCGCGCGGCGATGTCGTGATGTGCGATGTCGCCCGTGAGGCCGGTGACGAACTGCTCACCGGCCTCCAGGACCTCGGCATCGAGGACACCGGCTCGATCTCCGTCGAGAACATCGATCTGTCGCTGTCCAAGCGCGGCGCGAAGGCGGAGAAGGAGGCGCCCGGCGAGGCCGCCGACGCCGTGCTGTGGGAGCACCTCACCGACGCCACCCACGAGGAGTCCACCCTCTCCGTCACCTATCTCGCGTTCATCACGCTGGCCACGATGATCGCGGCCTGCGGTGTGGTGCTGGACAACGCGATCCTGATCGTGGGCGCGATGGCGGTGGGCCCGGAGTTCGGGCCGCTGGCCGGGATCTCGACCTCGATCGTGCAGCGCAAGCCCCGGCTGGCCGCCCGCTCCCTGATCGCCCTGCTGGTCGGCTTCGCGGTGGCGATGGTGGTGACGGTCGGCTTCAGTGTGTTCATGGACGCCGTCGGGCTGTTCACCCGGGAGCAGTTGGAGGGCGAGCGGCCCCAGACCGGGTTCGTGTACGCCCCGGACTGGTTCTCGTTCGTCGTCGCCGTGCTGGCTGGTGCCGCCGGCACCCTCTCCCTCACCTCCGCCAAGTCCGGCGCCCTGGTCGGCGTCGCCATCTCCGTCACCACCATCCCGGCCGCCGCCAACGCCGCCGTCGCCTTCGCCTACGGCGACCCCGCCCAGACCTGGGGCTCCACCGAACAGCTCCTCCTCAACCTCCTCGGCATCCTGCTCGCCGGTACCGCGACCCTGCTGGCCCAGAAGTGGCTCTGGTCCCGCACCCGGGCGGCGAGCGGCACCAAGACCGCCCGGCGGCGCTCCTGACGGACCCTCAAGGGCCGCCCGTCCAGAAGAAATCCGCTGTCCCGTACAACCCTTGAGGCCCCATGCTGGTCTCCTGTTCGCCGACCGCACCATGAGCCCCAGGAGCACTCACGGGTAACTCCGGGTGCACATGTCCGTCGCGGTCCGCACTCCATCCTTCGCGGGCGCCCGCCAGGCGTCCCCGCATGCAGCAGGAGAACCGCATGCACCAGAGACCCAGACTCGCCCTCGCCACCGCCACCGCCGTGGCCGCTGCCCTGACGGGCGGTCTGTTCACCTTCGCGGCCGGTCCGGCCACCGCCGCGGACTCCACCCATGTACCGGGTGCCGACTTCAACAAGGACGGCAGGGCCGACCTCGCCACCTCCGCCCAGGCCGCCCACGTCTCCGGCAAGAAGGAGGCCGGGCAGGTCGTCGTCCTGTACGGCACCGGCACCGGCGTCACCGGCGGCAAGCGCACCGTCATCAGCCAGAACACCACCGGCGTCCCCGGCTCCGCCGAGACCGGCGACGCCTTCGGCACCCGCACCGCCTACGCCGACTTCAACGGCGACGGCTACGACGACCTCGTCGTGGGCACCCCCGGCGAGGACATGGGCACCGACAAGGACGGCGGCACCCTCATCCTCCTGTGGGGCTCCGCCGCCGGGCTCACCGGCAAGGGCGCCACCATCGCCGACCCCTCCCCCGGCTCCCACGACCGCTGGGGCGACACGCTCGCCGCGGGCGACTTCGACGGCGACGGCCGCGCCGACCTCGCCGTCGGCACCACCTCCACGACCGTGCACATCCTGAAGGGCGGCTTCTCCTCCTCCGGCACCCCGGGCAAGGGCCGCTCCACCCTCAAGCCGCCCCTGATGGCCGGCATCGGCCGCGGCCCGCTCAACCTCACCGCGGGCGATGTCACCGGCGACCGCATCACCGACCTGGTCGTCGACGGCTTCGAGGCGGGCAGCGACCAGGGCTGGAACCGCAACTTCTTCTTCCCCGGCTCCTCCAGCGGCCTGCACACCAACACCTGGCAGCGGACCAAGGCCGGCATCGTCACCGCGATCGGCGACATCAACCGCGACGGCTTCGGCGACCTCGTCAGCGGCGCCATCTGGGAGGCCGCCGACGGCTACACCCACCCCGAGACCAGCGCCAAGGGCGGCACGGTCTGGGTGACGTACGGCTCGCAGCACGGCCCCGGCAGCTCCACCGCCATCACCCAGGACACGGCGGGCATCCCCAGCGTCTCGGAGACCCAGGACCGCTTCGGCCACGAACTCGACCTCGGCGACATCAACGGCGACGGCTATCTCGACCTGGCCATCGGCACCGTCCTGGAGAACATCGGCGACGACACCGACACCGGCATGGTCACCGTCCTGTACGGCGGCCCGAGCGGTCTGCGCACCTCCGGCGGCCAGTCCTTCACCCAGGACACGGCCGGAGTCCCCGGCACCAACGAGGACGACGACCGCTTCGGCATGGACGTCAAGCTCGACGACGTCACCGGAGACCGCCGGGCAGACCTGATCGTGGGCTCCGGCGAGGACAACAGCGACGGCGCGGTGACCTACCTCCCGTCCAACGGCTCTCGGATCACGACGACCGGCTCCCGCGCGATCTCCGCGTCCGCCGCCGGCCTCTCCACCGCGGGGACACCGTTCTTCGGCGCCAACTTCGCCGACTGACACCGACCGCCATCACACAGCAGCGGTCCGCGGCCACCCCGGCCGCGGACCGCTCACCACCTACCGCTCACCACTGCTCACCGCTCAGCACACACCCACCCCACGCGGCGACGGGCGACTACCCCAGCGCCGACTTCACCGCATCCGCCAGCCGCCCCGCCACCGACCGGGCCTGCTCGATGTCCTGCGCCTCCACCATCACCCGCACCAGCGGCTCGGTCCCCGACGGCCGCAGCAGGACCCGCCCGCTGCTGCCCAGCTCCCGCTCCGCCTCGGCGACCGCCGCCGCCACGTCCCCCGACGACGACACCCGCGACCGGTCCACATCGGGCACATTGACGAGCACCTGCGGCAGCCGCTCCATCACCTTCGCCAGCTCCCGCAGCGACACCCCGCTCTGCGCGACCCGCGCCGCCAGCATCAGCCCGGTCAGCGTGCCGTCACCGGTGGTGGCGTGGTCGAGGATGATGACATGCCCGGACTGCTCGCCACCGAGGGCGTACCCGTGCTCCTTCATCTCCTCCAGGACGTACCGGTCGCCGACCGCGGTCTGCACCACGGCGATGCCCTCGCGCTCCATGGCCAGCTTGAAGCCCAGATTGGACATCACGGTCGCGACCACGGTGTCCGCCCGCAGCGCGCCCCGCTCCCGCAGGGCCAGCGCCAGCACGGCGAGGATCTGGTCGCCGTCGATCTCGGCGCCGGTGTGGTCCACGGCGAGGGAGCGGTCGGCGTCCCCGTCATGGGCGATGCCGAGGTCGGCGCCGTGCTCGATGACGGCGGCGCGGAGCTGGTCGAGGTGGGTGGAGCCGCAGCCGTCGTTGATGTTGAGGCCGTCCGGTTCGGCACCCAGGGTGACGACCTCGGCACCGGCCCGCGAGAACGCCTCCGGCGACACCCGGGCCGCCGCGCCGTGCGCCTCGTCCAGGACGATCTTCAGCCCGTCGAGGCGGTTCGGCAGGACGCCGATCAGATGGGCGACGTACTGGTCGAAGCCCTCCACGTACTCCCGGACCCGGCCGACGCCCGCGCCGGTCGGACGGTCCCAGGGGGCGCCGGTGCGGTGCTCCTCGTAGACGGACTCGATCCGGTTCTCGATCTCGTCGGGGAGTTTGTGGCCGCCGCGGGCGAAGAACTTGACCCCGTTGTCGGGCATGGCGTTGTGGCTGGCGGAGAGCATGACGCCCAGGTCGGCGCCGAGCGCGCCGGTGAGATAGGCGACCGCCGGGGTGGGCAGCACCCCCACCCGCAGCACATCCACGCCCGCGCTGGCCAGCCCCGCGACCACCGCGGCCTCCAGGAACTCCCCGGACGCGCGCGGATCCCGCCCCACCACGGCCGTCGGCCGATGGCCCGCGAAGGTGCCCGCCTCGGCGAGTACATGGGCCGCCGCGACCGACAGCCCGAGCGCCAGCTCGGCCGTCAGATCCGCGTTGGCGACACCGCGTACGCCGTCCGTCCCGAAGAGCCGTCCCACGTGTCCTCCTGAGGAAGCGTCAGTCACTGCCGGAAGCCGTGCGGGTGCGGCCCGCGCACGCGTCTCCCACCACCCGGACACACCTGCGGTGCCCGGCGGTCCGATCACACAAGCCGATCCCGCAATATCGATCGCACAAGCCGATCCCGTACATGGATCCCGTACCTCGACCTCGCACACTGATCCCGTACATCGATCGCACAAGCCGATCACACAAACCTTTGAGCGTCTTGTGCCGTTATACGCCTGCGTCCGCAAGAAAACGAACGCCCCGGCGGCACAGTGGCGTGCCGTCGGGGCGTTCGGAGTACGAGCAGGCAGCCTGCGGCTTAGCGCTTGCTGTACTGCGGGGCCTTGCGGGCCTTCTTCAGACCGGCCTTCTTGCGCTCGACCGCACGGTCGTCGCGGCGCAGGAACCCGGCCTTCTTGAGCGCGCCGCGGTTGTTGTCGACGTCGGCCTCGTTCAGGGCGCGGGCGACACCGAGGCGCAGGGCGCCGGCCTGACCGGAGACACCGCCACCGGCGATCCGGGCGACGACGTCGTAGCGGCCCTCGAGCTCCAGCACCTTGAAGGGCTCGTTGACTTCCTGCTGGTGCACCTTGTTGGGGAAGTAGTCCTCAAGGGTGCGACCGTTGATCTTCCACTTGCCGGTGCCCGGGATGATCCGGACGCGGGCGATGGCGTTCTTGCGGCGGCCCAGGCCCGCGGCGGGCTGGGGCTCACCGAAGTGCGAGGCGAGGGACTCGGAGGTGTACTCACCCTCCACGACGACCTCGGACTCGGTGGTGTAGCTGTCGATGTCAAGCTCTTCGAGCGGCTGCTCGGCAGTGGTCTCGGCCACGATGCTCCTCAGAATCTGTTCAGTCTTAGGGGGTGGCCGGACTTACTGCGCGACCTGGGTGATCTCGAACGGAACCGGCTGCTGCGCAGCGTGCGGGTGGTTCTCGCCGCGGTAGACCTTCAGCTTGGTGAGCATCTGACGGCCCAGGGTGTTCTTGGGGAGCATGCCCTTGACGGCCTTCTCGATGGCCTTCTCGGGGTTCTTGTCCAGCAGCTCGTCGTAGCGGACGGAGCGCAGACCGCCGGGGTAGCCGGAGTGGCGGTAGGCCAGCTTCTGGGTCCGCTTGTTGCCGGACAGGTGCACCTTGTCGGCGTTGATGATGATGACGAAGTCACCGGTGTCGACATGCGGCGCGTAGATCGGCTTGTGCTTGCCGCGGAGAATGGCCGCTGTGGTGGAGGCGAGACGGCCCAGGACGACGTCCTGAGCGTCGATGACGTGCCACTGGCGCGTCACATCGCCGGGCTTGGGGCTGTACGTACGCACGGTTCGTAGCCTTCGCTTCGAGTGAATGGTCCTGACAAGGTCACCGAAACGATCACGACAGCCCAGACCCACGGCGGCGACGCATACCGCGTTGTGGAGTCGCTGGTCATCGGCCCGGTGGACCGGTGTAAGGGCCCGTCCCGTGAGAGTGAGCAAGCCAATACACAACGAACCAGCAGGATACCTGGGCTGCATTTCACGGTCAAAACGAGCGCCCAGCCGCCCCTATCACCACCGAACGTCACCACGCAACCGCATACCGCGACACCACCCCCTGCCTTCCGGGCCGATGCACCCCCAGATGCCCCTTTTGCCAGTGGTAAGCGGTGGCCGGATGGCCGAACGCCGGGACCGGCAGGGCTCGTTGAGCCGGGCCGTCCGTTCGCCCGGCCCGTCTAAGATGCGGCCCATGAGCTACGGGCAGGGGGGACCCCAGTCCCAGTGGGATCCCTGGAAACCGCATTCCCAGCAGCCCTGGAACAGCGGCGGCGACGACGGCACGCCCGACTGGGCCGCCCTCGCCGAGGCGTCCGAGGCCCGCAACAAGCGCCGCCGTCTGCTGTTCATCGGCGGCGGCGCCCTCGCCACCATCGCGATCGGTACGGCGGTGGCGGTGGCCGTGGTGTCCGCGAACGGCGACAGCGGGTCACCGGACCGCTCCGGCTCGCAACTGCCCTCGACGGCGGACATCCCGAGCGGCTCGGGACCGGCCCCGTCGTTCGAGCCGACCAGCGCGCCGCCCCCGCTGGACCCCAAGGACTTCATCGCCAGCAAGGACAAGGACAAGGCCCCGCTCAGCGCGGAGAGCCTGTTCCCGGGCACCCAGCTCACCATGGGCGACACCGTCTACAAGAAGGGCCCGACGGCCGACACCAGCAACTGCGCCTCGGCCGCCCAGGGCACCCTGCCCAAGGTCCTCAACGACAACGACTGCACCCGGCTGCTGCGGGTCTCCTATGTCAAGGACGGGGTCGCGGTGACGGTCGGGGTGGCCGTCTTCGACACCGAGGCCCAGGCGACCGGCGCCAAGGAGCAGTCGGACGAGGACAGCATCGTCAGCGCGCTGACCGGCGGCGGCATCGAGCAGTTCTGCAACTCCGCGGTCTGCCGCTCCACGACGAACGCCTACGGCCGGTACGCCTACTTCACGGTGGCCGGTTTCACCGACGGCAAGGACGTGACCACCAAGGACACCGCCGTCTTCTCGACCGGCGACGACCTGGCGGAGTTCGCCTTCCGGCAGATCCGCCGCCGCGGCGAGGCCCAGGCGTCCGCCGAGGCCGCCGCGGACTGACCCCTTCACCGCACCCGGCAGCGCGCAGGGCCCCGAGTGACAATCTCCACATCACTCGGGGCCCTTTGCGCTGTCCTGAGGCCGGCCGTCCCGGTCATTTGCCCCCGGTCGCTCCCCCGTCGCTCCCGGCTTCTCCCCGACGGAGAAATAGCGTTGAGGAGAGGAAACGGGCCTACTACCCTTCCCCGATGATCACGGCACAAGCCTTCAGCCGAGCATTTTTTACGCACAAGTTCCCCGTAACCGTTTCATAGACCACTCACACGTGCGAGTATCGTGCTCTTGTTCGGCCTGAGCTTTGGGCGCCTGGGGGGGCTTCTGAGCGGAGTTGGGCCGAATGCGCCAAAGAAGGCGTTGGGGGGGCAGGGAACCCACGTGAATGCGCCATGGCATGCCCCCGGTATGCCATGGCCGAGATCTGTCGCTGCCTCAACGCACCACCGATCTCAGGGGAGTTCCGCAGTCGACATGGCATCGTCACTGGTCAACGGGGGAGTGTCGCCTTCGCGACAGAGCCAGAAACTGGCCAAACGTACGGCGTCCTGGAAGCCGGGCATTCTGCCCTTTCTGCTGCCTTTCGTCCTCCTGACCTTTCTCGGTCTCTGGACGTACCGCCCGAGCACCACCGCGCTGAGCTGGGTCCTGACCGTCGTCTGGTCACTGCCCGTCGCCGGTGTGCTGGTCGGGATCCAGGGCGCCTGGCTGATCCGCCGCCGGGTGCGCAAGAGCGATCAGATGACCCCGCCGGCCCCGGCCGAGCAGGACTTCCTGATCGCGCTCTGTCCAACCATCGGACGCCACGACACCTATCCGGCGCTGGAACGCTCGATCCTGTCCTATGTGGAGCACCTCCCCGAGTACTTCCCGTATCTGCGGGTGGACATCCTCACCGAGGAGGGCTGCGAGGCCGCCGAGGCCATCGACCGGCTCGCCGACTCCCACCCGCTGATCCGGGTGATCACGGTGCCCAAGGACTACGTCCCCGCCAACGGCACCCGCTTCAAGGCCCGCGCCAACCACTACGCCCATGAGCTGCGCATCGCGGAGGGCGAGGCCCTGGAGTACGTCTGGGTGCTGCACATGGACGACGACACCGGCGTCGGCCCCGACACCGCCGCCGCGCTGGCCCAGTTCATCAACCGGCAGCGGCGGGCCCACCCCGACAAGGCCAAGCACATGGCCCAGGGCATCCTGACCTACCCGCGCGAGAACGCGGTGAGCATGTTCACCTGGCTCGCCGACGCCGTCCGTCCCGCGGACGACATCGCCCGGTTCCGGGCCCTCACCGGCCTCGGCACCCCCGCCGCCGGGGTGCACGGCGAACTGCTGGTGCTGCGGGCCTCCATCGAGGCGGAGATCGGCTGGGACTTCGGGCCCAAGGAGATCGTCGAGGACGCCCGGCTCGCCCTGACCTTCTGCCGGAAGTACCCCGGCCGCAGTGACTGGTTCAACGGCCGCTGCTACGGCGCCTCGCCCGCCAACGCCAAGGACTTCGTCAAGCAGCGCGAGCGCTGGGCCTGGGGTCTGGTCGCCCTGTGCTTCAACCGGGCCGTGCCGCTGCGCTACCGCTGGTTCCTCTCGGTCTGTGTGACCACCTGGATCCTCGGCCCGCTCCAGCACATCGGCGCCGTCCTGCTCATCGGCTGGCTGCTGAACGACATGAACACCTCCCCGGTGACCCAGTCCGTGGTCATCCTGTGGGCCCTGAACTTCGCCTATGTCATCTGGACCTACTGGGAGGGCCTGCGGCTGAACGCCCTCGCCTCGGTCAGCGGGCGGCGCAAGTGGTGGGAGCCGATCGCCGTGGTCTCGATGATCCCCGTGTTCTCGGTCCTGGAGGGCCTCGGCGGCCTGCGCGGCTTCGTGAAGTTCGCCAAGCGCGAGGAGAACAAGTTCGTCGTGATCGCCAAGCCCGCCTGATCCGCCCGGCCGACCCCCGGAAGACAACTGACACATGCGTTCACGACTGCCGCTGCTCGCCATTTTCCCGGTGACCGTGCTCACCGTGGTGCTGGCCACCCCGTTCGTCCTCGGTGACCACCCCGTGCGCTGGGAGTCCGGCTCCCGCCTCCCCGAGATCGTGCTCGACGACTCCGAGGCCACCACCCCCGCGCCGCACACCCCCGGCACACCCGCCGGCTCCGGCTCCGATCCCGCCCCCTCCACCGCCGCCGGCCTCCAGGTCGCCGAGCCCTGGAAGGAGGGCATGCCCCAGTGGGGCGTGCAGATCTACTGGGAGGAGGAGAAGAAGAAGCGTTCCGACAGCTTCATCGAGGCCCAGGCCCGCAAGCAGGCGAAGTACCTGATCGGGCTCGGCGCCAACTCGGTCTCGCTCTCCTTCCCCTTCTACACCGGGGGCATCACCTCCAACACGCTCTCCACCGAGGCCAAGACCCCCTCCCCCGAGCGGATGTCCCGGGTCCTGACGGTCTTCGAGGAGGCCGGTTTCCGCACCACCGTCCGCCCGATCATGGACGAGGCGGCCCTCGACCCACCGGACGGCTGGCGCGGCAACATCGAGCCCGACTCCCGCTCCGCCTGGTTCGACTCCTACGGGGAACTGCTCACGCCCTACCTCAAGGCCGCCGACAAGCTGAAGGCCGACACCTTCGTGATCGGCACCGAGCTGAACTCCATGGAGGGCGACCCGGGCTGGACCCCCCTGGTCGCCGACGCCGAGGACATCTTCTCGGGCGAGGTCGCCTACGACGCCAACTGGGACAACTACGTCTCCGGCCGGATCGACATGCCGGTCAGCCATCTCGGCGTCGACGCCTACTTCCCCATCAAGGTCGCGGACAGCGCCTCGGTCGACGAACTCGTCGACGGCTGGAACACCTGGCTGGACAAGAAGGACACCGGCGAACTGCCCAACATCACCATCGCCGAGGCCGGCATCGGCGCCATGGACGGCGCCTACCGCGCCCCCGGCGACTTCTACACCAAGCGGGCCGTCAATCCCGAGGTGCAGGCCACCTGGTACACCGCCGTCTGCGAAGTCGTCCAGGAGCGCCGGATGAAGGGCGTGTACTGGTGGTCGATCTGGTTCGACGACGACCCCAACACCCCGCCCGACGACGAGGTCGCCTCCCGGCTCGACTTCGCCGGACGCCCGCTCACCGAGAAGGCCGTGAAGTCCTGCTTCACCTCCGACTACGCCGGCCCCGGCACCGACACCGCTAGCTGACCCGAGGAATCATGCAGGAAGCCATCATCCTGGTGGGCGGCAAGGGAACCCGCTTGCGCCCGCTGACGAACCACACCCCCAAGCCGCTGCTGAACGTGGCGGGCTCCTCCTTCATCCGGCACCAGATCGCCAAGCTGATGGACGCCGGGGTCGGACACGTGGTGTTCGCCACCTCCTACCTCGCCACGCTCTTCGAGGACGAGTTCCGCGACTTCTCCCAGGACCTCGACATCTCGTACGCCGTCGAGGACGTCCCCCTGGGCACCGGCGGCGCGATCCGCAACGCCGGACGCCTGCTGCGCGGCGGACCCGACGACCCGGTGCTGATCCTGAACGGCGACATCCTCTCCGGCGTCGATCTGCGCGACCTCCTCGCCGGCCACCGGGAGCGGGACGCGGAGGTGACCCTGCATCTGACCCGGGTCGCCGACCCCCGCGCCTTCGGCCTGGTGCCGACCGACGACCACGGCCGGGTGCTCTCCTTCCTGGAGAAGCCCAAGACCGCCGAGGAGTGCGTCACCGACCAGATCAACGCAGGCTGCTACGTCTTCCGCCGGTCCGTGCTCGACGCCATCCCCGGCGACCGCGAGGTCTCCGTCGAACAGGAGACGTTCCCCCGGCTCGTGGCCCGCGGCGGCCGGGTCTACGGCCACACCACCGCCGACTACTGGCGCGACCTCGGCACCCCGCTGGCCTTCGTCCACGGCTCCGCCGACCTGATCACCGGGCTGGCCCGCTCCCCGCTGGTGGGCCCGCCGGCCGAGGCACTGATCCACCCGACGGCCCAGGTCGACCCGACCGCCCGGATCCTGGGCGGCTCGGCCATCGGCGCGCACGCCGTCGTCGGACCGGACGTGGTGGTGGACCGCGCCATCGTCGGCGCGCACGTCACCATCGGGGCCGGCGCCCGCATCGAGGAGTCCGTCGTGGACCACGACTCCACCATCGGCGCGCGGTCGGTGCTCCGCGAGGCCGTCGTGGGCTGCCACGCGGAGGTCGGCGCGGACAACGAACTGCCCGCCCAGCTCCGGCTGGCCTGCGGCATCCGCATCCCCGCCCAGGGCGTCCGGGTCAGCGGCACGGCCGTCGCCTGCCCGACGGTCCACTGAGACCGCCCCGCTCACGCACGACTCGTCCGGTCAGTCCGTCACTGGAGAATCATGTCCCGCCACCGCACCAAGGCCGTGGAGACCGAGCGTCTCCGCAAGTACCGGCCCGACATCCAGGGCCTGCGTGCCGTCGCCATCATGATGGTGGTCAGCATGCACTGCGGTCTGCTCGACATCCACGGTGGTGTGGACGTGAGCTTCGTGCTGAGCGGCTTCCTGATCGGCAGCCAGCTCTTCGCCGAGATCGACAAGACCGGCAAGGTCTCCCTGACGAAGTTCTGGGCCCGGCGTTTTCGCCGTATCGCACCGCCCATGGCCATCACCATCGTCATCACAGCGGTGGTCTCCTGGATCTACGTCAGCCCGTTCCGCTTCCGTGAGTACATGTCCGACGGACTCGCCGCGTCGGTCAGCCTGATCAACTGGCGTCTCGTGGAGACCGGCACCGACTACTTCGCCAACGACGGCAGCCAGTCCCCGTACCAGCATTTCTGGTCGCTGGGTATCGAGGAGCAGTTCTACGTCGTCGCCCCGATCGCGCTGGTCGCCCTGGTCTGGATCAGCCGCAAGATCCTGCGCAACCGGGCCCTGGTCGGCGTCTTCCTGCTGGCCGTGATCGGCGCCTCCTTCTACACCGGCTACACCCAGACCCCGATCGACCAGCCGCTCGCCTACTTCAGCACCCACACCCGGATCTGGGAGATCACCTCCGGCGTCCTGCTCGCCCTGCTCGCGCCGTTCGTCGCCCGGATGAACCGAGCCCTGGCCGGGGTGCTGACCTGGCTGGGCCTGGCCACCATCCTGGTCACCGCGATGCTCATCACCTCGGAGACCCCGCTGCCCGGCTACGCCGTGGTCGGCCCCGTCACCGGCACCCTGCTGGTCATCGCCGGCGGCTGCGCCAACCCGGGCTTCGGCGCCGAGCGGGTGCTGCACAACCCCGTCTTCAACTTCATCGGCAATGTCAGCTACGGCTGGTACCTCTGGCACTGGCCGCTGCTGATCCTGTGGCCCAGCATGGTCGAGCGGGAGTTCACCTTCCAGGACCGGCTACGGGTGGCGGTCCTGTCCTTCCTGCTGGCCGTGGCCATGCACTACATGGTCGAACGGCGTTTCCGGGACAACGTCAAGCTCGTCCTCACCCCCTGGCGCGGTGTGATCACCGGCGGGGCACTCACCGCCTCCACCACCGCCGCCATGGTGATCGCCCTGCATGTGGTGCCGCTCAACCTGTCACTCAACACCTCCGAGGACCCCACATCGGCAACGGGCTTCCAAGGCACCGAGTCCGTCCGGACAGCCGTCGGGCAACGGGCGGCTCCCAGAGTCGGGGAGAGCAACCTGCTGGCGGCCCCGGACGATCAGACCGAGCACGGCTGCATCGACAACACCGAGATCAAGACCTTCGTCATGCGTGACAACTGTGTCATCGGTGACCCCGACGGCGAGATATCGGTCGCCGTCATCGGCGACTCCCACTCATGGCAGTGGGGCAACGCCTTCCATGAGATCGGCAAGAAGTACCGGGCCAGGATGGTCACCCTGGCGAAGGGCGGATGCAGCCCCGAGGCATACAAGATCACGCGCGAGGATCTCGGACGCGAGTACACCGAGTGCGTGTCCTGGCGGAAGTCCGCCCTGGAGTACATCGGCACGATGCAGCCGGACGTCATCGTGATCACCAACCGGGCCCAACCGACCGCCACCCGCGAGGGCGCCGAGGAGTCCTTCGACACGCTGAGGGCCACCGGCGCGGACCTCGTCTACCTGACGGACACGCCCTACCCGGGCTTCAGCGTCCCGGACTGCCTGGCCGAGAACGCCGACGAGCTGGCTTCCTGTAGCCCGAAGGCCGAGGACGTCATCGACAATCCGAAGGTTCGCGCCATGGAACGCGAGGTCGCCGAGGAACACGGCGCCACGGTCATCGACACCATCCCCGCGTTCTGCGCGGACGGGTACTGCCCCGCCGTCGTCGGTGGCAAGGTGGTCTACTTCGACTACAGCCATATGACCGGGAGCTACGCGCGCACGCTGGTTCCGTTCCTGGAGCCGACCTTCGAGAAGGTCCTGAGCAAGAAGTAACCCCTACGGGAAGGCGCGGCACGGCTCCCGGTCCCCGGTGAGCCTCAGTGCACCCGCCCCCGCACCCGCCGCGCCGCGAGCTGCCGCTGGGCGAGCAACGGATCCGCCGGATAGGCGACCTCCTCCAGCGTCAGCCCATGCGGTCGCACCACATGCACCGCGCTGTCCCGCACCCCCGCGTCCAGCACCGCCCGCGGCCACTCCACCCCCCGGTGCCCGTCCCCCACGAACAGCAGCGCCCCCACCATCGACCGCACCTGGTTGTGGCAGAAGGCATCGGCCCGCACCTCGATCTCCACCACCCCGGCCGCCGTACGCCGCACCCCGAAGTCGAAGATCTCCCGCACGGTCGAGGCCCCCTCCCGCTTCTTCGCGTACGCGGCGAAGTCATGCTCCCCCACCAGCGACCGGGCGGCGGCGTCCATCACCCCCACGTCCAACGCCCAGTCATGCCACAGCACATGATTCCGCAGCAGCGGATCGACGCCCCCCGGCGCGTCCCCCACCCGGTACACATAGCGCCGCCACAACGCGGCGAACCGCGCGTTGAACCCCTCGGCGGCCTCCCGCGCCCCCCACACCCGGACATCCCTGGGCAACCGCCCGGCCAGCCGCTTCAGCAGCTTCTCCCGCTGCTCCTCCCACACCCCGACCGGCAGATCGACATGCGCCACCTGCCCCCGGGCATGCACCCCCGCATCCGTCCGCCCCGCCACGGTCAGCTCGTACGACACACCCCCCGACCGCGTGACGGTCCGCAGCGCGTCCTCGATCTCCCCCTGGACGGTCCGCTGCCCCCCGGCCTGCTTGGCCCACCCCCGGAAATCGGTCCCGTCGTACGACAGATCCAGCCGCACCCGAACGAACCCGTCCGGCACCTCGTCACTCACCAGATTCCCTCTCCACCCGGCTCCACCCAAACGAAAAGCGGGCCCGCCCCTGAAAAAGGAACGGACCCGCCGAAGAACACTTACGCGTCCTTGGACTCCTCGGCCGGAGCCTCGTCGTCACCCTTGGTCACATCGACCTTGGCGTCCTCGACGACCTCGGTCTCCTTGACCGCCTCGGTGGCCTCGGCCGCCTCGGCGTCCTTCGCGGCACGCGCGGTCGCGGCCTCGGCCTCACCGACGGCCGCCTGCTGCACCGTCAGCGCCTCGACCAGCTCGATGACCGCCATGGGCGCGTTGTCGCCCCGACGGTTGCCGATCTTGGTGATCCGGGTGTAGCCACCCGGACGGTTCTCGTAGCGCGGGCCGATCTCGGTGAAGAGCGTGTGGACGATGCTCTTGTCCGTGATCACCTGGAGCACCTGACGGCGGTTGTGAAGGTCGCCCTTCTTCGCCTTGGTGACCAGCCGCTCGGCGTAGGGCCGCAGCCGGCGGGCCTTCGCCTCGGTGGTGGTGATGCGACCGTGCTCGAAGAGCGCCTTCGCGAGGTTCGCGAGGAGCAGCTTCTCGTGCGCGGCGCTGCCGCCCAGACGGGCACCCTTGGTGGGCTTCGGCATGATGTTTCTCCTGTGTCTCTGCCCCGGCCGTATCAGGTACCGAGGTCAGTATCCGAGCGGGCGGACGCCCGTCGAAGATCCGGGCGCCTTTTCAGACACCCGGAAGGGCCCGCGCCCTCAGGGGGCGCTGGGGGTGCCCCCTCTGGGGGAGGAACTGCGCGACCAGCCACAACGGTCCCGCAGCCACAAACGGTCAGTACTGCTCGGTCTCCACGAATCCCGCATCCGCGTCGTCGTCCGCGCCGAACGCGTCCGCCGCGGCGGTGGGGTCGAACCCGGGAGGCGAGTCCTTCAGCGCCAGCCCCATCCCGGCGAGCTTGGCCTTCACCTCGTCGATGGACTTCGCACCGAAGTTGCGGATGTCCAGCAGATCCGCCTCGGACCGCGCGACCAGCTCACCCACGGAGTGGATGCCCTCACGCTTGAGGCAGTTGTACGACCGAACGGTGAGCTCCAGCTCCTCGATCGGCAGCGCCAGATCCGCGGCGAGGGCGGCGTCCGTCGGGGACGGACCCATGTCGATGCCCTCGGCGTCGATGTTCAGCTCACGGGCCAGACCGAACAGCTCGACCAGCGTCTTACCGGCCGACGCCATGGCGTCACGGGGACGCATGGCCTGCTTGGTCTCGACATCGACGATCAGCTTGTCGAAGTCGGTGCGCTGCTCGACACGCGTGGCCTCGACCTTGTACGTGACCTTCAGCACCGGCGAGTAGATCGAGTCGACCGGGATCCGGCCGATCTCCTGACCCACCTGCTTGTTCTGCACCGCGGAGACATAGCCGCGACCGCGCTCGACGGTCAGCTCCATCTCCAGCTTGCCCTTGCCGTTGAGCGTGGCGAGGACGAGGTCGGGGTTGTGCACCTCGACACCGGCCGGGGGCGCGATGTCGGCGGCGGTGACCAGACCCGGGCCCTGCTTGCGCAGGTACATCACCACGGGCTCGTCGTGCTCACTGCTCACGACGAGCTGCTTGATGTTGAGGATCAGGTCGGTGACGTCCTCCTTGACGCCCGGCACGGTGGTGAACTCGTGCAGCACGCCGTCGATCCGGATGCTGGTGACAGCGGCACCGGGGATCGAGGAGAGGAGGGTCCGGCGGAGGGAGTTGCCGAGGGTGTAGCCGAAGCCCGGCTCCAGCGGCTCGATCACGAACCGGGAGCGGAATTCGTCGACGACCTCTTCGGTCAACGAGGGACGCTGAGCGATCAGCATGTTTCTGTGTCCTTCAGTCAGGGGCGCCCGCTATTTGACGCCCGACTTGTACTGCAAGGGTACGGGCGATACGGCCACGAGACGCAGCCGTACCGCCCGAAAAACCCAGGAAACGCAACCGGCGTCAGACGCGGCGGCGCTTCGGCGGGCGGCACCCGTTGTGCGGCGTCGGGGTGACGTCCTGGATGGAGCCGACCTCAAGACCGGTGGCCTGGAGGGAGCGGATCGCGGTCTCACGACCGGACCCCGGACCCTTCACGAACACGTCGACCTTGCGCATGCCGTGCTCCTGGGCGCGGCGGGCGGCCGACTCGGCGGCCATCTGCGCGGCGAACGGCGTGGACTTCCGGGAGCCCTTGAAGCCGACGTGGCCGGCGGAGGCCCAGGAGATCACGTTGCCGGACGGGTCCGTGATGGAGACGATCGTGTTGTTGAACGTGCTCTTGATGTGCGCGTGGCCGTGAGCGACGTTCTTCTTTTCCTTGCGGCGCACCTTCTTGGCAGCGCCCTGACGACCCTTGGGGGGCATCTGTACTCCTACGGGAGGTGGTCGGTCCTACAGCGAAGACCGCTGGACGGCGAGTCCGCTGCGGACTACTTCTTGCCCGGCTTCTTCTTACCGGCGATGGCGCGACGCGGGCCCTTGCGGGTGCGGGCGTTGGTGCTGGTGCGCTGACCGCGGACGGGCAGACCGCGACGGTGACGGAGACCCTGGTAGCAGCCGATCTCCACCTTGCGGCGGATGTCGGCCTGGATCTCGCGACGGAGGTCACCCTCGGTCTTGATGTTGTTGTCCACGTACTCGCGGATCGCGACGAGCTGCTCCTCGGAGAGGTCGCGAACGCGGGTGTTGGGGTCGACGCCGGTCGCAGCCAGCGTCTCCTGCGAGAGGGTCCGGCCGATGCCGAACACATAGGTGAGGGCGACCTCCACACGCTTTTCGCGCGGGATGTCAACACCGGAAACGCGTGCCATTCAATGGCTCCTGGTGATCGTCGGAGGTCTTCCGCAGAACCGACTCCCAGCCGCCGTCCTCCCCCGTGCCGAAGCCGGGTGATTTGGTACGGACTGGGTCCCCGGCCTCCGAGCCGGGGGTATCGAGCCGCTTGCGACGGCTCGGGTCCTGCGTATGAACATATTCAGCTCGCGTCGCGCGAAGTCTCTGCGATGGAGGCAGAGGGGATGGTCGCTGAGATCAGCCCTGGCGCTGCTTGTGGCGCGGGTTCTCGCAGATGACCATGACCCGGCCGTGACGGCGGATCACCCTGCACTTGTCGCAGATCTTCTTGACGCTCGGCTTGACCTTCATGGGATTGAGGTTCTCCGGGTCAGTTGCCGACGGCCCCAGGAGCGACTCACAAGGAGAGGCTCACAAGGCTTGGGCAAGATCTACTTGTACCGGTAGACGATCCGGCCACGCGTCAGGTCGTACGGAGACAGCTCCACCACGACCCGGTCGTCAGGGAGGATGCGGATGTAGTGCATACGCATCTTGCCGCTGATGTGTGCCAGGACCTGGTGGCCGTTCTGGAGCTCGACCTTGAACATCGCGTTAGGCAGAGACTCGACGACAGTGCCCTCGATCTCGATGGCACCTTGCTTCTTGGCCACGCTTCGCCCTTCGGAATCGACTACCTTGATCGACTCCGGCGCTTCTCCACCTGGTTTCCCGAGGGGCGCATACAGACATGCGGGCGCACGAGAGCCGACGAGTCAGTCTACGCCACGCACACCCGTAAAGACGAATCGCTGAAGTCTGCCCGGGGACGGAGATCCTTATGCCAGCGGATCGGGAGCGGCCGTGACCCCGTACTCGGCGAGCTTGGCCCGCCCCCCGTCGGGAGCGGTCAGCACCAGCGGGCCCTCCTCGGTCAGCGCGACCGAGTGCTCCCAGTGCGAGGACCAGGTGCCGTCCGTCGTGATGACGGTCCAGTCGTCCTCCAGCACCTTGGTCCGGGGGGTGCCGAGCGACACCATCGGCTCGATGGCCAGGCAGAGCCCGGGCACCAGCTTCGGCCCCTTGCCCCGCCGCCGGTCGACGTAGTTCAGCAGATGGGGGTCCATGTGCATCTCGGTGCCGATGCCGTGGCCGCCGTAGTCCTCGATGATCCCGTACCGGCCGCCGCCGGGCTTGGGCTGGCGGCGGATGTAGGTCTCGATGGCCCGCGAGATGTCGATCAGCCGCGCGCCCTGCTTCATGGCGGCGATCCCGGCCCACATGGACTCCTCGGTCACCCGGGACAGCTCGACCAGCTCCGGAGCGTGACCGGACCCCACGAAAGCGGTGAAGGCGGCGTCCCCGTGCCATCCGTCCACGACCGCCCCGGCGTCGATGGAGATGATGTCCCCGTCCTTCAGCACCACGCTCTCGGACGGAATCCCATGGACGACGACATCGTTCGCGGAAGTGCAGATGGTGGCGGGGAAACCGCCGTACCCGAGGAAGTTCGAGGTCGCGTTGTGCTCGGCGAGCACCTTGCGGGCCACCTCGTCCAGATCCCTGGTCGACGCCCCCGGCACAGCCGCCTCCCGAGTCGCCGCGTGAATGGCGGCCACGACCAGCCCCGCCGCCCGCATCTTGGCGATCTGCTCGGGATTCTTGATCTGCACCATAAGAACAACGGCCTTCCTGCACCGGAAAACGGACTGCCAGCAATCCTACGGCGCCATCCCCTGGCTGCGGGCAGTCGAACGCCCCCGGCCAAAGCGAAAGCCGCGGCCCCTTCCCGGGGAACCGCGGCCCTCACCACCGTGCAAAAACTAACCCTGCTTCAGCGCCGCCAGCGCCCGCACGGTCACTTCGTCCACCGCACCCGTCGCCGAGATCGTCACCACGAGCCCCTGGGCCTTGTAGTAGTCGATGATCGGCTCGGTCTGCGTGTGGTAGACCTCCAGCCGCTTGCGGACCGTCTCCTCCGAGTCGTCGTCCCGCTGGTACAGCTCGCCGCCGCAGACATCGCAGACGCCCTCGACAGCCGGCTTCTTGTACGTCACATGGAACACGTGCGAGGAGTCGTTGCGGCAGATCCGCCGGCCGGCGATCCGCTTCACGACCTCCTCCTCCGGCGCTTCGAGATCCAGCACCGCGTCCAGCTTGATGCTCTCGGTCGTCAGCAGCTCGTCCAGCGCCTCGGCCTGCGAGACATTGCGGGGAAAGCCGTCGAGCAGGAAGCCGTTCTCGGCGTCCGGCTGCTCCATGCGGTCCTTGGCCATCGCGATGGTCACCTCGTCGGGTACGAGGTTGCCGGCGTCCATGTAGGACTTCGCGAGTTTTCCGAGCTCGGTCTGCTTGCTGATGTTGGCGCGGAACAGGTCACCGGTGGAGATGTGCGGTACTCGCAGCGTCTCGGCAAGGCGCGTGGCCTGGGTGCCCTTGCCCGCACCCGGCGGCCCCACGAGGACGATTCGCATCAGCGGAGGAACCCTTCGTAATTGCGCTGCTGGAGCTGGCTCTCGATCTGCTTCACCGTCTCCAGGCCGACACCCACGATGATCAGGATGCTGGTCCCGCCGAAGGGGAAGTTCTGGTTTGCCCCGAAACCAGCCAACGCCATTGTCGGCACGAGAGCGATCAGGCCCAGATACAGCGAGCCCGGCCAGGTGATCCGGTTGAGTACGTAGCTCAGGTACTCAGCGGTCGGTCGGCCAGCCCGGATGCCCGGGATGAAGCCACCATACTTCTTCATGTTGTCCGCGACTTCTTCGGGGTTGAACGTGATGGCCACGTAGAAGAAGGCGAAGAACACGATCAGCAGGAAGTACAGCGTGATGTAGTACGGGTGGTCACCCTGGACGAGGTGCGCTTCGATCCAGGTCTTCCAGCCCGAGGTCCCGCTGGAGAACTGCGCGATCAAGGCCGGGATGTAGAGCAGCGACGAGGCGAAGATGACCGGAATCACACCGGCCTGGTTCACCTTGAGCGGGATGTACGTAGACGTACCACCGTAGGAACGGCGGCCGATCATGCGCTTGGCGTACTGCACCGGGATCCGGCGCTGCGCCTGCTCGACGAAGACGACCAGGCCGACCATGAAGAGGCCGACGAGGATGACCGTGCCGAACTCGATCCAGCCGTCGGCCAGGGAGCCCTGCTGCTTGATGGCCCACAGCGCGGACGGGAAGGTCGCGGCGATCGAGATGAACATCAGGATCGACATGCCGTTGCCGATGCCGCGGTCGGTGACCAGCTCACCGAGCCACATGACGACGGCCGTACCGGCGGTCATGGTGATGACCATGGTGATGGTCACGAAGATGGACTGGTCGGGCACGATCTGACCGGCCACGGAGCAGCCGCTGAACAGCGCGCCGGAGCGGGCGGTGGCGACCAGACCGGTGCCCTGGAGCACGGCGAGCGCGACGGTCAGATAGCGGGTGTACTGCGTGATCTTCGCCGTTCCGGCCTGGCCCTCCTTCTTCAGGGCCTCCAGTCGGGGGATCACCACCGTCAGGAGCTGGAGAATGATGCTCGCCGTGATGTACGGCATGATGCCGAGCGCGAAGATCGTGATCTGGAGCAGCGCGCCACCGCTGAACATGTTCACCAGGCCGAAGAGGCCCTGGTTGGCGCTGGCCTGGTCCAGACAGGTCTGCACGTTGCGATAGTCGACGCCCGGGATCGGGATGTGCGTGCCGATCCGGTAGATCACGATGATGCCGAGCGTGAAGAGCAGCTTCTTGCGCAGGTCGGGCGTCTTAAACGCTCGGGCGAACGCGGTGAGCACGGTGCCTCCTGCGACCCCCGCGCGTCTGCGTCAAGGGTGACGGTTTTGAGAGTCCAGTACGACTACGACTGATGGAACGACTTGTGTAACGGCCGACCGCCGCGCAAGGTGCCCCTCGGGGAGGCGACACCCCGCGAAAGTGGGCAGCGTAGGTCACCTTACCGGCGACACCACCGCCCTTGGAACGACCAACCGGGGATACCCCATTTGTGGGGTATCCCCGGTCGGGATCGCTCAAGTCATCGAGACGCCTGAGGTGTTCAGACGAGCTCGGTGACGGTACCGCCGGCGGCGGTGATCTTCTCCTTGGCGGACCCGGAGACGGCGTCCACCGTCACCTGGAGCGCCACGGAGATCTCGCCCTGGCCGAGGACCTTGACGAGGCTGTTCTTGCGCACGGCACCCTTGGCCACGAGGCCCTCGACCGTGACCTCGCCACCCTCGGGGTAGAGCGCGGCCAGCTTGTCGAGGTTCACGACCTGGTACTCGGTCCTGAACGGGTTCTTGAAGCCCTTCAGCTTCGGGAGGCGCATGTGCAGCGGCATCTGGCCGCCCTCGAAGCGCTCCGGAACCTGGTAGCGGGCCTTGGTGCCCTTGGTACCACGACCGGCCGTCTTGCCCTTGGACGCCTCACCACGACCGACACGGGTCTTGGCGGTCTTGGCACCGGGGGCGGGACGGAGGTTGTGGATCTTCAGCGGGTTCTGCTCCGCCATGATCAGTCGACCTCCTCGACCGTCACGAGGTGACGGACATGGCGCACCATGCCGCGGAACTCGGGGCGGTCCTCCTTGACGACCTGCGTGTTGATCCCTTTGAGACCGAGGGAACGCAGGGTGTCACGGTGGTTCTGCTTGCTGCCGATGTAGGACTTGACCTGCGTGATCTTGAGCTGAGCCATGATCACACACCCGCCCCGGCACGTGCGCGCAGCAGAGCCGCGGGGGCCACGTCCTCCAGGGGCAGACCGCGGCGGGCCGCGATCTCCTCGGGACGCTGGAGGCCCTTGAGGGCCGCCACGGTGGCGTGCACGATGTTGATCGCGTTGTCGGAGCCGAGCGACTTCGACAGCACGTCGTGGATACCGGCGCACTCCAGCACGGCACGCACCGGACCACCGGCGATCACGCCGGTACCCGGGGACGCCGGCTTGAGGAGCACGACTCCGGCAGCCTTCTCACCCTGGATGGGGTGCGGGATGGTGCCCTGGATCCGGGGGACCTTGAAGAAGTGCTTCTTGGCCTCCTCCACACCCTTGGCGATGGCGGCCGGCACCTCCTTGGCCTTGCCGTAACCGACACCCACGGTGCCGTCACCGTCACCCACCACGACCAGCGCGGTGAAGCTGAAGCGACGACCACCCTTCACAACCTTGGCGACGCGGTTGATCGCGACAACGCGCTCAACGTACGCGGTCTTCTCGGCGGCAGCAGCGCCGCCGTCACGGCCCTTCCGGTCCCGCCGCTCGCCGCCACCGGCACCGCTTCCGCGGCGCTGGGGTCCAGCCATTGGATTACCTCTCTCTTTCCGCTAGCTACAAGCGGCTCAGAACTTGAGCCCGGCCTCGCGGGCGGCGTCCGCCAGGGCGGCGATGCGCCCGGCGTACTGGTTGCCACCACGGTCGAACACCACGGCCTCGACACCGGCGGCCTTGGCGCGCTCGGCGACCAGGGCACCGACCTGCTTGGCCTGGGCGGACTTGTCGCCCTCGGCCCCGCGGATCGAGGTGTCCAGGGTGGACGCCGACGCCAGGGTGTGACCCTTCAGGTCGTCGATCACCTGCGCCACGATGTGGCGGTTGGAGCGGGTCACGACCAGACGGGGACGCTCCGCCGTACCGTTGATCCGCTTGCGGATCCGGATGTGACGGCGCTTGATCGCGGCGCGCTTGTAGGCGTCGCCCTTGAGGATCTTCTGTCCGTATGCCATGGCCTACTTACCCGCCTTTCCGACCTTGCGGCGGATGACTTCGCCCTCGTACTTGACGCCCTTGGCCTTGTACGGGTCGGGCTTGCGCAGCTTGCGGATGTTGGCCGCGACCTCGCCGACCTTCTGCTTGTCGATGCCCTCGACCGAGAACCGGGTGGGGGCCTCGACCTTGAAGGTGATGCCCGCGGGGGCCTCGACCAGGATCGGGTGGCTGTAACCGAGCGCGAACTCGAGGTTCGAGCCCTTGGCGGTCACGCGGTAACCGACACCGCTGATTTCGAGCTTCTTCACGTAACCCTGGGTCACGCCGGTGATCATGTTCGCCACCAGCGTGCGGGACAGGCCGTGCAGGGCCTTGTTCTGACGCTCGTCGTTCGGGCGGGTGACGCTCAGGACGCCGTCCTCACCCTTGGCGACATCGATCGGCGCGGCGACGGTGTGGGTCAGCTCGCCCTTGGGGCCCTTGACCTTGACCGTACGGCCGTCGATGGTGACGTCCACGCCGGCGGGAACCGCGATGGGGAGCTTGCCGATGCGCGACATAGCTGTTTCCTCCGTTCCCTTCCGCTACCAGACGTAGGCGAGGACTTCCCCACCCACGCCCTTCTTGCCGGCCTGCTTGTCGGTGAGGAGCCCGTGCGACGTGGAGATGATCGCCACGCCGAGGCCGCCCAGCACCTTCGGCAGGTTGGTGGACTTCGCGTACACCCGGAGACCGGGCTTGGAGATGCGCTTGATGCCCGCGATGGAGCGCTCACGGTTGGGGCCGAACTTCAGCTCCAGGACGAGGTTCTTGCCGACCTCGGCGTCCTCGACCTTCCAGCCCGTGATGAAGCCCTCCTGCTGGAGGATCTCCGCGATGTGAGACTTGATCTTGGAGTGCGGCATCGACACCGAGTCGTGGTACGCCGAGTTCGCGTTCCGCAGACGCGTCAGCATGTCTGCGATCGGATCAGTCATGGTCATGAAGTGGCCTTCGGCCTCTCTCGCCGGGGTTTCCTGATGCGCCATCCCTCTCCCCGATCCGGGACGGGACGGGTGCGGCGCGGTGGACCTACGGCGTAGTAAGTCTGACGGGCGCGACAGGCGCCCAACCCCACAAGCCTAAGCCATGTGGAGCGGGCCCCTGTCCACCCATTGCTTACCGAGAGCCCTGGGAGTCCGGGATTACCGGGACTACCAGGAGCTCTTGGTCACGCCCGGCAGCTCGCCACGGTGAGCCATCTCACGAAGGCACACGCGGCACAGGCCGAACTTGCGGTACACGGAGTGGGGGCGGCCACAGCGCTGGCAGCGGGTGTAGCCACGCACCCCGAACTTGGGCTTGCGAGCAGCCTTAGCGATCAGAGCCTTCTTCGCCATCTCGCTCACGCCTCCTTGAAGGGGAAGCCGAGGTGACGAAGGAGCGCGCGGCCCTCAGCGTCGTTGGTCGCCGTGGTGACCACGGTGATGTCCATACCCCGGACGCGGTCGATCTTGTCCTGGTCGATCTCGTGGAACATGACCTGCTCGGTGAGACCGAAGGTGTAGTTGCCACGGCCGTCGAACTGCTTGGGGGACAGACCGCGGAAGTCGCGGATGCGCGGCAGCGCGAGCGACAGGGTGCGGTCCAGGAACTCCCACATGCGGTCGCCACGGAGCGTGACGTGGGCACCGATCGGCTGGCCCTCACGCAGCTTGAACTGCGCGATGGACTTGCGGGCCTTGGTGACGGCCGGCTTCTGACCGGTGATCGTGGTGAGGTCCTTGATGGCCCCCTCGATCAGCTTCGAGTCACGGGCGGCGTCGCCGACACCCATGTTGACCACGATCTTGACGAGGCCGGGGACCTGCATGACGTTCTCGTACTTGAACTCGTCACGCAGCTTGCCCGCGATCTCCTCGCGGTACTTCGTCTTCAGACGCGGAGTGGTGGTGGTAGCCATCAGATGTCCTCACCCGTCCGCTTGGCAACGCGGATCTTGTTGCCCTCGTCGTCGAAGCGGTAACCGACGCGGGTCACGACCTTCTTGCCGTCCTTCTCCACGACCAACTGGACGTTGGAGATGTGGATCGGGGCCTCGGTCGTCACGATGCCGCCGGCCTGGGACCCACGAGCCGTGGGACCGGCCTTGGTGTGCTTCTTGACCCGGTTGACACCCTCGACCAGGACACGCTCGTCGCGCGGGTAAGCGGCGATGACCTTGCCCTGCTTGCCCTTGTCCTTGCCGGTGATGACCTGGACCAGGTCGCCCTTCTTGATCTTCATGCTTACAGCACCTCCGGCGCGAGCGAGATGATCTTCATGAACTTCTTCTCGCGCAGCTCACGGCCGACCGGGCCGAAGATACGGGTGCCGCGAGGGTCGCCGTCGTTCTTCAGAATGACGGCGGCGTTCTCGTCGAAGCGGATGTACGAGCCGTCCGGACGGCGGCGCTCCTTGACGGTGCGAACGATGACCGCCTTGACGACGTCACCCTTCTTCACGTTGCCACCGGGGATCGCGTCCTTGACGGTGGCGACGATGACGTCACCGATGCCCGCGTAGCGGCGACCGGAGCCACCGAGCACACGGATGCAGAGGATTTCCTTCGCACCCGTGTTGTCGGCGACACGCAGTCGCGACTCCTGCTGGATCACGTCTATCTCCTGTTTGTCTGCCGGTTCCCCGGGGGCCGCTCGGTGAGCGGTCCCCGGAGCCTGGCGGAACTGCCCTGCGGGGGATGCCCCGCAGGAGGTTTACTTGGCCTTTTCGAGAATCTCGACGACGCGCCAGCGCTTGGTCGCCGACAGCGGACGGGTCTCCATCAGGAGGACGCGGTCGCCGACGCCCGCAGCGTTCTGCTCGTCGTGCGCCTTGAGCTTGTTCGTACGGCGGATGACCTTGCCGTACAGCGCGTGCTTGACGCGGTCCTCGACGGCGACGACGACGGTCTTGTCCATCTTGTCGCTGACGACGAGACCCTCACGGGTCTTGCGGAAGCCACGCGCCTGGGGGGCGCTGTTCTCAGTCACGTTGTTCTCGCTCATCAGGCGTTCTCCACCGTTTCGATGCCCAGCTCACGCTCGCGCATCAGGGTGTAGATCCGCGCGATGTCCTTGCGGACCGCCTTCAGACGGCCGTGGTTCTCAAGCTGACCCGTCGCCGCCTGGAAGCGGAGGTTGAACAGCTCTTCCTTGGCCTCGCGGAGCTTCGCCAGAAGCTCCTCGTTGCCCAGCTCGCGCAGCTCGGACGCCTTGGTACCGACCGACATCACGCTTCACCTGCCTCGCGCTTGACGATCCGGCACTTCATCGGCAGCTTGTGGGCCGCACGGGTCAGCGCCTCACGGGCGATCTTCTCGTTGGGGTACGACAGCTCGAACATGACGCGTCCGGGCTTGACGTTGGCGATCCACCACTCCGGGGAACCCTTACCGGAACCCATGCGGGTCTCGGCCGGCTTCTTGGTGAGGGGACGGTCCGGGTAGATGTTGATCCAGACCTTGCCGCCACGCTTGATGTGGCGGGTCATGGCGATACGAGCCGCTTCGATCTGGCGGTTCGTGACGTACGCCGGGGTCAGCGCCTGGATGCCGTACTCGCCGAACGCGACCTGCGTACCGCCCTTGGCAGCGCCGGAGCGCTTGGGGTGGTGCTGCTTGCGGTGCTTGACCCTACGGGGGATCAGCATGTCGGTCAGGCCTCCGTTCCGCCGCTAGAAGAGGACGGCGCCTCGGCCGGAGCGGCGGCGGGGGCGTCGGCCTTGGGGGCCTCGGCACCGCCGGCCTGCTGCGGCTTGCGACCGCGCCGCTCGCCACCGCGGCCACCACGGGCCGGGCGGTCGTTGCCGCCACCGCGGGCCGGGCGGTTGCCCGCACGGGCGGCGGCGTTCTCGGCGCGGACCTCGGCGATGTTCTTGACGTCGCCCTTGTAGATCCAGACCTTCACACCGATGCGGCCGAAGGTCGTCTTGGCCTCGAAGAAGCCGTAGTCGACGTTCGCGCGGAGCGTGTGCAGGGGCACGCGGCCCTCGCGGTAGAACTCCGAGCGGGACATCTCGGCGCCGCCGAGACGGCCACCGCACTGGATCTTGATGCCCTTGGCGCCCGCCTTCATCGCCGACTGCATGCTCTTGCGCATGGCACGGCGGAAGGAGACCCGGGAGGAGAGCTGCTCGGCGACCGCCTGGGCCACGAGCTGCGCGTCCGTCTCGGGGTTCTTGACCTCAAGGATGTTGAGCTGGACCTGCTTGCCGGTCAGCTTCTCGAGCTGGCCGCGGATCTTGTCGGCCTCCGCGCCGCGGCGGCCGATGACGATGCCCGGACGCGCGGTGTGGATGTCGACGCGGACGCGGTCACGGGTGCGCTCGATCTCCACCTTGGAGATACCGGCGCGCTCCATGCCGGACGTCAGCATCCGGCGGATGGCGACGTCCTCCTTGACGTAGTCCTTGTACAGCTTGTCGGCGTACCAGCGCGACTTGAAGTCGGTGGTGATACCGAGCCGGAACCCGTGCGGGTTTACCTTCTGGCCCATTACCGGGTTCCTTCCTTGCTGCTGACGACCACGGTGATGTGGCTGGTCCGCTTGCGGATCCGGTAGGCACGGCCCTGGGCGCGCGGACGGAACCGCTTCAGGGTCGGGCCCTCGTCGACGTACGCCTCGGAGATCACGAGGGTGCCGGCGTCGGTGTGGTCGTAGTTGTGCGCGGCGTTGGCAATGGCGCTGTCGAGCACCTTGCCGACCGGAACCGAGGCTGCCTGCGGAGCGAATCGCAGAACAGCCTGGGCCTCCGTGGCGTCCATGCCACGGATGAGGTCCACCACACGGCGGGCCTTCATGGGCGTGACGCGGATGTACCGCGCCTGGGCCCTGGCTTCCATGGTTGTCCCTTCAGAGTTACTTACGTGTCTGATGCGATCCGCTGCTAGCGGCGCTTCGACTTGCGGTCGTCCTTGACGTGACCCCGGAAGGTACGGGTCGGCGAGAACTCGCCGAGCTTGTGACCGACCATCGACTCGGTGACGAACACCGGGATGTGGGTCTTGCCGTTGTGCACCGCGAGCGTGTGGCCGAGCATCGCCGGCACGATCATGGAGCGTCGGGACCAGGTCTTGATGACGTTCTTGGAACCGGCTTCGTTCTGGGCGTCCACCTTCTTGAGCAGGTGGTCGTCGACGAAGGGTCCCTTCTTCAGGCTACGAGGCATCTCAACCCGTCCTTAGCGCTTCTTGTTCGTCTTGCGGCGGCGGACGATGTACTTGTTCGACGCCTTCTTGGGCGAACGAGTACGGCCTTCCTTCTTGCCCCACGGGGACACGGGGTGGCGGCCACCGGAGGTCCGGCCCTCACCACCACCGTGCGGGTGGTCGACCGGGTTCATCACGACACCGCGGACGGTCGGGCGAACGCCCTTCCACCGCTTGCGGCCCGCCTTGCCCCAGTTGATGTTCGACTGCTCGGCGTTGCCGACCTCGCCGACGGTGGCGCGGCAGCGCACGTCGACCAGGCGGATCTCACCGGACGGCATGCGGAGGTGGGCCATGGAGCCCTCCTTCGCGAGCAACTGCACCGAGGCGCCGGCGGAGCGGGCGAACTTGGCGCCGCCGCCCGGCCGCAGCTCGATGGCGTGCAGCGTGGTACCGACCGGGATGTTGCGCAGCGCGAGGTTGTTGCCCGGCTTGATGTCGGCGCCGGGGCCGTTCTCGACGCGGTCGCCCTGCCCGAGGCCGCGCGGCGCGAGGATGTAGCGCTTCTCGCCGTCGGCGTAGTGCAGCAGCGCGATGCGCGCGGTGCGGTTGGGGTCGTACTCGATGTGCGCGACCTTCGCCGGCACGCCGTCCTTGTCGTGCCGACGGAAGTCGATCACGCGGTAGGCGCGCTTGTGGCCACCGCCCTGGTGGCGGACGGTCACACGACCGGAGTTGTTACGGCCACCCTTGCTGTGCAGGGGGCGAACCAGCGACTTCTCCGGCGTGGACCGCGTGACCTCGACGAAGTCGGCGACGCTGGCGCCACGACGGCCCGGCGTAGTCGGCTTGTACTTGCGGATTCCCATTTCTCAGTCCTCGTCCGATTCCGGACGATCCGGACCTCCGTCAGGAGGTCGGACCGCCGAAGATGTCGATACGGTCGCCCTCGGCGAGGGTCACGATCGCGCGCTTGGTCGCGGCGCGCTGGCCGAAGCCCGTACGGGTCCGCTTGCGCTTGCCGACGCGGTTGATCGTGTTGACCCCGGTGACCTTGACCTCGAAGACCGCCTCGACGGCCTGCTTGATCTGGGTCTTGTTGGAGCGCGGGTGGACGATGAACGTGTACTTGTTCTCGTCCAGGAGCGCGTAGCTCTTCTCGGAGACGACCGGCTTGAGCAGCACGTCACGGGGGTCCGTGAACGACTTGCTCAGCGGGGTCTCGACGGTGTTCTTGCCCTCGGCGGCGTGGCGGCGCGCCTTGGCGACGCGCGCGGCCTTGGCGGCCTTGGCCGCCTTGGAGGCGATGGAGGGGTGACGGATGGCCATCAGACCTCAGTCCCTTCGGTGTCGTTGGCCTTGTTCGGGCCGGCGACGAAGGACTCCAGAGCGGCCTGGGTGAAGACCACGTCGTCCGAGACGATCACGTCGTACGTGTTGAGCTGGCCCGGCTCCAGGATGTGGACCTGGGGCAGGTTGCGGGCGGACAGCCACGCGGCCTCGTCGGCGCGCTCGACGACCAGGAGCAGGTTCTTGCGCTCCGAGATCTTGCCGAACAGCCCCTTGGCGGCCTTGGTGGAGGGGGTCTCGCCCTCGATCACGCCGGTGACGACGTGGATGCGGTTGGCGCGGGCCCGGTCGGTGAGGGCGTGCCGCAGGGCGGCGGCCTTCATCTTCTTGGGGGTGCGCTGCGAGTAGTCGCGGGGCTGCGGGCCGTGCACGACGCCACCGCCGGCGAACTGCGGGGCGCGGGTCGAGCCCTGACGGGCGCGGCCGGTGCCCTTCTGGCGGTACGGCTTCTTGCCGCCACCACGGACTTCACCGCGGGTCTTGGTCTTGTGCGTGCCCTGGCGGGCAGCCGCGTTCTGCGCGACGACGACCTGGTGGATCAGCGGGATGCTGACCTTCTCCACGCCGAAGATCTCCGCGGGGAGTTCGACGCTACCGGTCTTCTCGCCGGCAGGCGAAAGGATGTCAACAGTGCTCATCGGTTACCTCAGGCCCCCTTGGCCGCGGTGCGGACCAGGACGAGGCCGCCGTTCGGACCGGGAACCGCGCCCTTGATGAGCAGCAGACCCTTCTCCGCGTCAACGGCGTGGACGGTCAGGTTCTGGGTGGTGACCCGCTCGTTGCCCATGCGACCCGCCATGCGGAGGCCCTTGAACACACGGCCCGGGGTGGCGCAGCCACCGATGGAGCCGGGGGAGCGGTGCTTGCGCTGGGTGCCGTGACCGGCGCCGAGGCCCTTGAAGTTGTGACGCTTCATGACACCGGCGAAGCCCTTGCCCTTGCTCTTGCCGGTGACGTCGACCTTCACGCCGGCCTCGAAGACCTCGGCGGTGACTTCCTGGCCGAGGGTGTACTCGGCGGCGTCAGCCGTACGGATCTCGACAAGGTGGCGACGGGGGGTGACATCGGCCTTGGCGAAGTGGCCCTTGAGGGGCTTGTTCACCTTGCGCGGGTCGATCTCGCCGAAGGCGATCTGGACCGACTCGTAGCCGTCGACGTCGTTGGTGCGCACCTGGGTGACGACATTGGGGCCGGCCTTGACGACGGTGACCGGAACAACGCGGTTGTTCTCGTCCCACACCTGCGTCATGCCGAGCTTCTCGCCCAGGATGCCCTTGATCTGCTTAGCCATCTCTCAGATCACCGGCCTCAGAGCTTGATCTCGATGTCGACACCGGCCGGGAGGTCGAGTCGCATCAGAGAGTCAACGGTCTTGGGGGTCGGGTCGAGGATGTCGATCAGACGCTTGTGCGTGCGCATCTCGAAGTGCTCGCGCGAGTCCTTGTACTTGTGCGGCGACTTGATGACGCAGTACACGTTCTTCTCAGTGGGCAGCGGCACCGGGCCCGCGACCGACGCACCAGTACGCGTCACCGTCTCGACGATCTTCTTCGCCGAGGAGTCGATGACCTCGTGGTCGTAGGCCTTGAGCCGAATGCGGATCTTCTGTCCCGCCATGGCTACTCAGTAGTCCTGTCTCTTCTTACGCTCTGGAACCCGGTGTTCCATCGCCCTGCTCTCCGACCCACGCGGTCGGGCGTGTCGCAGTCCCGCTGACACGGATGCCCCTTGTTCGAACATCCCATCGGGGATTGCACACGGCCCTTCCGGAACCGCGAGCCGGGAACCGAACGGTCCACCGGGTGCCTGGCCGGTGCCGCACCTACACTTCCCGGAAGATTCCCGTACGTCCAACCCGCATGGGGTTGACGAGTACTGTGGGACTCGCTTCCGGTCCTCCCGGCGGGAGGCGCGCAGCATCAACACTCGACCGAGCAACTCGGACAGTCTGCCACATGGCCCGGGGCCCGCGCCAATCGAGCCGGAGAGAATACCCCGAAGGTGACGCAGGTCAAACACGGGTCCACCCCGACACCCCCTCGATCCACCCCGACGCACGCGAAGAGGCCCGTACGACCGCAGTCGTACGGGCCTCCCGTGGCTCGCGGGGAGCCTACCGGGTCAACCGGTCCTCAGGCAGAAATGCCTACTTGAGGATCTTGGTGACCTGGCCGGCGCCGACGGTCCGGCCACCCTCACGGATGGCGAACTTCAGGCCCTCCTCCATGGCGATGGGCTGGATCAGCTCCACGCGCATGTCGGTGTTGTCGCCCGGCATGACCATCTCGGTGCCCTCGGGGAGGTGCACGACGCCGGTCACGTCCGTGGTACGGAAGTAGAACTGCGGGCGGTAGTTGTTGAAGAACGGGGTGTGACGACCACCCTCGTCCTTCGACAGGATGTAGGCCGTGGCCTCGAACTCGGTGTGCGGCGTGACCGAACCCGGCTTGATGATGACCTGGCCGCGCTCGACGTCCTCGCGCTTGACACCGCGGAGCAGCAGACCGACGTTCTCACCGGCCTGGCCCTCGTCGAGCAGCTTGCGGAACATCTCGATGCCGGTGACCGTGGTGGTGGTCTTCTCGGTCTTGATGCCGATGATGTCGACGGTCTCGTTGACCTTCAGGACACCACGCTCGATACGGCCGGTGACGACCGTACCGCGGCCGGTGATCGTGAAGACGTCCTCGACCGGCATCAGGAACGCCTTGTCGATGTCACGCTCGGGCTGCGGGATGGACTCGTCGACAGCCTTCATCAGGTTGAGGACGGACTCCACCCACTCCGCCTCGCCCTCCAGGGCCTTCAGCGCGGAGACCTTGACGACCGGCAGGTCGTCGCCCGGGAACTCGTACTCGGTGAGCAGCTCACGGACCTCGAGCTCGACGAGCTCCAGGATCTCCTCGTCGTCCACCATGTCGGCCTTGTTCAGGGCGACCACGATGTACGGCACGCCGACCTGGCGGGCCAGGAGCACGTGCTCCTTGGTCTGCGGCATCGGGCCGTCGGTGGCGGCCACGACCAGGATCGCGCCGTCCATCTGGGCGGCACCGGTGATCATGTTCTTGATGTAGTCCGCGTGACCCGGGCAGTCGACGTGGGCGTAGTGACGCGCCTCGGTCTGGTACTCGACGTGCGCGATGGAGATGGTGATACCGCGCTGGCGCTCCTCGGGCGCCTTGTCGATGTTGTCGAACGGGGTGGCCTCGTTCAGGTCCGGGTACGCGTCGTGCAGCACCTTGGTAATGGCGGCCGTGAGGGTCGTCTTACCGTGGTCGATGTGACCGATGGTGCCGATGTTGACGTGCGGCTTAGTCCGCTCGAACTTCGCCTTCGCCACTGGGGTCCTCCTGTGGAGTGGTTCTGTACGCCTTACTTCATCGGCGCCAGGTGATCTTTGCTGTAAAGGCCCGGATCCCGGGGGCATTCCGACCGGGTTCACGGTGGAATGCCCCTGAGGTTCCGGAGTCAAGCCTACGGCGTGTGAACGCGGTGCGTTACTCGCCCTTGGCCTTCGCGATGATCTCCTCGGCGACGTTCCGCGGAACCTCGGCGTAGGAGTCGAACTGCATCGAGTAGCTCGCGCGACCCGATGTCTTGCTGCGGAGGTCGCCGACGTAGCCGAACATCTCCGACAGGGGCACGAGGCCCTTGACGACGCGGGCACCGGCCCGCTCCTCCATGGCCTGGATCTGGCCACGGCGGGAGTTGATGTCGCCGATGACATCGCCCATGTAGTCCTCGGGCGTGGTGACCTCGACGGCCATCATCGGCTCCAGGAGCACGGGGGACGCCTTGCGCGCGGCCTCCTTGAACGCCTGGGAACCGGCGATCTTGAAGGCCAGCTCGGAGGAGTCGACCTCGTGGTAGGCGCCGTCGAGCAGCGTGATGCGGACACCGGTCATCTCGTAACCGGCGAGGATGCCGAACTGCATGGCCTCCTGGGCACCGGCGTCGACCGAAGGGATGTACTCCTTCGGGATACGGCCACCGGTGACCTTGTTCACGAACTCGTACGACGTGTCGCCGCCCTCGATGGGCTCGATGGCGATGATCACGCGCGCGAACTGGCCGGTGCCACCCGTCTGCTTCTTGTGGGTGAACTCGACCTTCTCGACCCCCTTGCGGATGGTCTCGCGGTACGCGACCTGCGGCTTGCCGACGTTGGCCTCGACCTTGAACTCACGGCGCATCCGGTCGACCAGCACCTCGAGGTGCAGCTCGCCCATACCGCCGATGATGGTCTGGCCGGTCTCCTCGTCCGAGTGGACCTGGAAGGACGGGTCCTCCTCGGCCAGGCGCTGGATCGCGATGCCCAGCTTCTCCTGGTCGCCCTTCGACTTGGGCTCGATGGCGACCTGGATCACCGGCGCCGGGAAGTCCATGGACTCCAGGATCACCGGGTTCTTGTCGTCGGACAGCGTCTCACCGGTGGTGGTCTGCTTCAGGCCCATGACGGCGACGATGTCACCGGCGCCCACCGACTCGATCTCCTCACGCTTGTTGGCGTGCATGCGGTAGATCTTGCCGATGCGCTCCTTGCGGCCCTTGACGGAGTTCAGCACGGCGGTGCCGGACTCCAGGCGGCCGGAGTACACCCGGACGAAGGTGAGCTTGCCGAGGTGCGGGTCGCTCATGATCTTGAACGCCAGGGCGGCCAGCGGCTCGTCGTCGGACGGCTTGCGCTTGACGACCTTCTCCGCGTCCTTGACGTCATGGCCCTCGATGGCCTCGACGTCCAGCGGCGACGGCAGGTAGCGCACGACCGCGTCGAGCAGGGGCTGGACGCCCTTGTTCTTGAACGCGGTGCCGCAGAACACGGGGGTGACGGTGGTGCCGTCGCCCTTGCCGGAGGCGATGGTGATCCGGCGGATCGCCGCGTAGAGCTGCTCCACGGTGGGCTCCTGGCCCTCCAGGTACAGCTCCATCAGCTCTTCGTCGTTCTCCGCGACGGCTTCGAGCAGCTTGCCGCGCCACTCCTCGGCCGCCTCGGTGTGGGTGTCCGGGATGTCGACGGTGTCGTACATCTCGCCCTTGGTGGCCTCGGCGGACCAGACGAACGCCTTCATCGTCACCAGGTCGACGACGCCCTTGAAGTCCGCCTCGGCGCCGATCGGGAGCTGCATGACCAGCGGCTGCGCGCCCAGGCGGTCGGAGATCATGTCCACGCAGCGGTGGAACTCCGCGCCCGTGCGGTCGAGCTTGTTGACGAAGCAGATCCGCGGCACGCCGTAGCGGTCGGCCTGACGCCACACCGTCTCGGACTGCGGCTCGACACCGGCCACGCCGTCGAACACCGTCACGGCACCGTCGAGCACGCGCAGGGAGCGCTCCACCTCTACGGTGAAGTCGACGTGCCCCGGGGTGTCGATGATGTTGATGGTGTGGTCGACTTCTTCGAGCGGCCAGTGACAGGTGGTGGCAGCAGAGGTGATCGTGATGCCACGCTCCTGCTCCTGCTCCATCCAGTCCATGGTCGCGGCGCCGTCGTGGACCTCGCCGATCTTGTACGAGACGCCGGTGTAGAAGAGGATCCGCTCGGTGGTGGTCGTCTTGCCCGCGTCGATGTGGGCCATGATGCCGATGTTGCGCACCCTGGCCAGGTCAAGTGAAGTGGTAGCCATAGGGCTTCAGTCTTCTCTCGGTCTCGATGTGGACTGCGACTACCAGCGGTAGTGCGCGAAGGCCTTGTTGGACTCGGCCATCTTGTGCGTGTCCTCACGCTTCTTCACAGCGGCACCCAGGCCGTTGGACGCGTCGAGGAGTTCGTTGAGCAGACGCTCGGTCATGGTCTTCTCGCGACGGGCGCGGGAGTAACCGACCAGCCAGCGCAGCGCCAGGGTGTTGGCACGACCGGGCTTGACCTCGATCGGCACCTGGTAGGTGGCGCCACCGACACGGCGGGACTTGACCTCGAGGGTCGGCTTGATGTTCTCGAGAGCGCGCTTCAGCGTGATGACCGGGTCGTTGCCGGTCTTGTCGCGCAGACCCTCCATGGCGCCGTAAACGATCCGCTCGGCAGTCGAGCGCTTGCCGTTCAGCAGCACCTTGTTGATCAGGGAGGTCACCAGAGGGGAGCCGTAGACCGGGTCGATGATGACCGGGCGCTTCGGGGCGGGGCCCTTACGAGGCATTCTTACTTCTCCTTCTTGGCGCCGTAGCGGCTGCGGGCCTGCTTGCGGTTCTTGACACCCTGGGTGTCGAGCGAGCCGCGGATGATCTTGTAGCGAACACCCGGCAGGTCCTTCACACGGCCACCACGCACGAGCACGATGGAGTGCTCCTGCAGGTTGTGTCCCTCACCCGGAATGTAAGCGGTGACCTCGATCCCGCTGGTCAGACGCACACGCGCGACCTTACGCAGGGCCGAGTTCGGCTTCTTCGGGGTGGTCGTGAACACACGCGTGCAGACGCCGCGGCGCTGGGGCGAACCATCCAGTGCGGGCGTCTTGTTCTTCTCGACCTTGTCCTGCCGGCCCTTGCGGACCAACTGCTGGATCGTAGGCACTACTTCTCCGGTTTCTGTGTGCCGATGGGTACAGCTAACCTGGAACGTCGCCGACCCACGCGGTCGGGTGTGTCGAATCCCGCAGACTCCCGCCCGGAGGCGGAAAGGGCGCAGATCACGGTGGCCGCTCACAGCTCGCGTTGCGGTTTCAAGGCACGCACGAGAGCCAGGGCACACCCCAGGCACAAGGTCTGAGCGTACCTACCGCATTCGCTGCGGTCAAAACAACTGGGCATCGCCCGTATGACCGTGCGGTGCATGTCAAGGCCATGCACGACGGGTGACCTTCGAATCAACGCCGGCGAACGCTCCGCAGCAGGTCAGCCCCGGCGACCGGAGACGCCACCCCGGCCCCGCCACCGCCGCGACCGGAGACGGCTGCCCGGCCCCGCCTGTCGGAGGCGGCGGCCCGGGACGGCAGCCCGGGACGGCGGGTGGGCCGGGGTCATCCGGAGGCCGCCGCCGCGATCAGGGCGACCAGGAAGATCGCCCACCCGGCCATCGACAGCCACCCCAGCACCAGCCCGGTGATGGCGAAGCCCTCCCCGCTCTCCCCCGTGCGCCGCATCTCGGCGCGCGCCGAGTGGCCGAGGATCACCGCGGGCAGGCCGGTGACCCCGAACGTCATCGTGGTGAGCACGCCGAGCACCATGGAGCCCACCGCCTTGCCGTTGGTGGGCGGCGCCGGGGCGGGCAGGAAGGTCCGCGGTACCTGGTACATCATCGGGGGCGGCATCATGGGCATCGGCTGCATCGGGGGCATGGCCTGCATCGGTACCGGCCCCTGGGGCAGATCGGCGACCAGCAGCGCCAGCTCCCCCACCGTCCGCGCCGCGTACGCCCGCTCGATGCGCTTCTCCAGCTCGGCCTGCTGGAGGCGCCCCTCGCCGAATCCGGCTCTGAGCACATCGACGGCCCGCTCCCGGTCGGCGTGGGAGGCCAGCATGGAGTGTCCTGTCTGGGCCTGCCACGGCTGCGGCTGCCCGTACCACTGCGGCTGCCTCTGCCACGGTGTCGGATCGGACACAGCACACCTCCCCAGCCGGAGAAACGCCTTCATCATCATCCAACGCACGCGGAACGACAGCGGTTCCCCCATCCGGACATCAATGACAAACCGTCGGGTTCAGGGGGAGGGCCGGGCAGGTGGGCGGGGACCGTTGCCCCGCCGGGTCGCGCGCTCGGCGGCGAAGACGTCCTCCAGCCGGTAGAGATGGGCGCGGCCGACCCGGCCCGCGGCGGCGAGGCGCCCGAGTTGGACCCACTTGCGGAGGGTGGCGGGCGCCACCCCGGCCTCCCGGGCGGCGAGCGAGCCGGGGACGAGGGCGGGGAGTGAGGGGAGCGCGGGGGTCCGATGACGGTCGGTCACCGTCCCTCCCTGCGCACCCACTCCGCCTCGTCCCAGGTGTGCCGGTGGGCCGGGTCGCCGGCGCAGCCGCACCGCGGGTCGGCACAGCGGCAGCCGGGATTGACGCAGAGCACGGCGCCGCGCTCGGGGAAGGCGCGCAGGGAGACCGAGTCGCAGTGCGGGCAGCGTCCGGACATCCGTACGACGGTCTCCGGGTCGCCCAGGACGCGGGCGCACCGGCGGGCCATCCGGCGGGCCTCGTCGTGGACATGGGCGGCGAGCAGGGCGTCCCGTCCGATGTCGTCGAGGAGGGCGGCGATCCGGCGGAGCCGCTCGGGGACCGGGGCGCGGCGGGGGCGGGGCAGGCCGAGGCGGTCGCGCACGGCCTCCTCCAGTTCGACCACGCCGTCGGTGATGTCCCGGAGGGTGTCGGAGACATGGAGGCGGAGGGGGGCGGCGCCGGGGCCGGGGCCGGAGGCCGGGGTGGAGGTGCGGCCGGGTGCGGAGCGGCGGCTCGGGGCCAGTTCGGCGGTCAGTTCGGGGAACTGCCGGGCGAGGGTGCTGAGCCAGAGGGCGGGTGGGGTGGTCATGGAGGCTCCCTGGGGTGGGGGCGGGGCGGGCCGCCGCGGGAAGGCGGGGCCTCACCCTTACAGATTGCGCGCGCGCCCGCAACATAGCTCGCTCACTCTCCGCCGATCGGCGCTTACGCAGCGCCCACGGAGCGTCTACGGAACGCTGGCGTCGACCCGCTTTCCGCGCGGCACTTGCGCGAGCGCACATAATTCCGCGCGCGCAAGCAAGCTAGGCTGGTTTCGTCCGAGGGACCCTCGGCCCTTACTAGGGAAGCGAGCAGCGAGATGACCAGTCAGGACCTGGAGGCGTTCGCCGGGTGGGTCGAGGACCTGATGCGCCACCGCGGCTACGACATCGACAGCCCGCGCGGCGGCGGCCGGTCGCGGATCGCCGACGAGGCGGGCGTGCACCGCGCGGCCGTCACCCGGCTGCTGCAACGCCAGAGCATGCCCGATCTGGAGACCACCCGGCGACTGGCGCGGGCGCTGGGCGTACCGGTGCGGGACATGCTGATCCGGTCGGGCCGGCTGACGGCGGAGGAACTGGCCGACCCGCGGGAGCGCACGGCCGGGGCGGGGGCGGGGGCGGGGACCGGGGTGCGGACAGACGGGCGGCCGAGCCTGGAGGAGGTCGCCGACCTGCTGGGCGTACCGGCGGACCGGCGGGAGATGTTCGCCCGGGTGGTGCAGCAGTTCCTGCCGGACGAGGGGCGGGCGGGGGGTGGGGGGACGGGCGCCTGACCGGCCCGGCCGGGACGCCGCCCCCTCTCTCTCCGACTCCTCGCGCCTCTGGCGTTTCCCGTGTTGCCCCTCGCAGGTTTGTTGCGGTGGGGCAATTCGCGATTCCGGGGCCTGACCAGGGCACATAGCGGCGGATGGGCGGGGTCGGGCACACCCACAAGAGCCCTCTTGTTGCGCTCGCGCTCGCAACATGTCACAGTGGATGCAGCGGCGGAGCTGTGCCTCGGAGTACGGGGACGGCCCCGCCGTCGCGCATGAAGGCTCCCGGGCCCGTGAGCCTCTCAGCCGCCGGTGTCCTCCGGGCCCGTCAGAAGGGAGGCCCTCCGTGGCCGATCCGACGGTCACCTTCCCCGACGTCGAGCGACTCGTCGTCGATTTCCTGACCGACCGCACCGAACTCGCCGCCGCCACCGTGGACAACGTCCCGCCGGCCGGTTTCGACGGCACCCAGCGGGTCGTCCTGGTCTCCCGGGCCGGCGGGGCCTGGGCCGACGACGAGCATCTGGACCGGCCGCTGGTGGACTTCGAGGTCTACGGCCCCGACAAGACCACCGCGCACACCCTGGCCCTGACGGTCCGTTCCGCGCTGCTCGCGCTGCGCGGGACGACGTACGGCTCGGCGGTCGTCGCCGATGTGGTCGAGGCCGATGGGCCGCGCTGGCTGCCGGACTGGAACCGCTCGGCGGCGAACCGCTACTGGGCGACGACCCGGCTGCACATCCGCCCGGCGTGACCGGGCACTCCTGTGAATCCCCCGCCAATGCCCGTTAATGCGCAGGTATGCGCGTGAATGCGCGTGAATTCTCTGTGTGACTGACCCCCTCCGAAGGGAAATCCGCATGGCTGGCAGCAACGCCCATGAGATCCGTGTCGCCGGTACCGGCCGCATCCTGGTCGCCTCGCTCGGGGCGCCCGCGCCGACCGACGTCACCTCGGCCTGGTCGAGCGAGTGGAAGGACCTCGGCTACACCTCGCAGGACGGCATCAAGCTGGCGAAGAAGGACAAGCTCGACCCGGTCGAGACCTGGCAGTCGGTGTCCCCGGCGCGGTTCATCTACTCGGACCGCGATCTGACGGTGAAGTTCCAGCTCCTCCAGTTGAACGAGGACACCCTGCCGTTCTTCATGGGCGGGGACGCGGTGACGGAGACCGCCGCCGGATCGGGCCTGTTCAAGTACGAGCTGGCGGCCGACCCGAAGTTCAACGAGAAGTCGCTCGGCATCGAGTTCAGCGACGGCGGCACCATCACGTACCGCTTCGTGGTCCCGCGCGGCCAGGTCACCGAGACCGAGGAACTGTCGCTGACCCGGACCGCCTCCATCAAGCTCGGCGTCACCTTCACCGCGCTGGCCGTGGACAACACCAAGCCGCTGGCGACGTTCCTGATGAAGGACCCGGCGTACGCGGCCACGGCGGTCTGATCCAGGTCCCGCCCCGCAGCGGGTGGGCGGGACCGGCCGCCCCTCCCCCGCCGGTGGCCCGCCGATTGCTCCGCCCACCCGCACCCCCTCACCCCCCTCACCCCCGTACTCCCTTACTCCCCCACTCCCGAATGGAGTTGACGCAGATGGCGCCCTTCGATGTCGGCGCGGCCCGGGCCCAGCGGCTGGAGGCACTCGGCCGCGACTGGTCCTTCACCCTGGACGGCGACACGTTCACGCTCCCGACCGAACTGACCCGCAAGACCGCCCGCGCCCTGCGCGAGCTGGACGACAACGACGTGGACGGGCTGCTGCGGGCGCTGCTGGGCGAGACGCAGTACGCGCGCTTCGACCGGCACGAGGTCACCTTGCAGGACATCGCCGCGATCCTGGAGACGTACGGCAAGGAGTCCGGGCTCGGCCTGGGGGAAGGCTGAGCCTCGGCGCGTTCGTCGACGAGCACGCCGAGGCGCTGGAGGCGGATCTGCTCCGCCACTACGGCGTGGACCTGCTCGACTGGCGCCGCGGCCGGCTGTCGTCCCGCCGGCTCGCGGTGCTGGTGCGGCATCTGCCCCGAAGCAGCGCGACGCTGCGCGCGCTGCACGGCGAGAGCGTGGACTGGTCGGCGACCGACCATCTGCTCGCCGCGGCCGTCGACCAACTCGCTGAGGCCAACTGGATGTTCGCGACGGTCCACCGGGACGAGGACGCGGAGCCGCTGGAGTATCCGCGGCCGGTACCGAGGCCGGGGTCCCGGGGTGAGGTTGGGGGTGAGGCCGGGGGTGGTGACTCCGGGGGTGATTCCGGTTCCGGGGCGGAGCCGGACCCGTCCGGCGGCCTGCCCGGCCCGCGTGACCGGACTGCCCCCGCCCCCGCCCGCAACCCCACCCCCGCCGAGCTGGCCCGGTTCTTCACCGCCTGACCGACGGCCGGGACGGCTGCCCGGGAGATCCGACAGACCTCCCACCAAGCTCCCACCAACCTCCGACGTACATCCGGCAGGCACCCGTCAGGCACCGGCAGGCACCGGCAGGCAGCCGTCGGGCATCCGTCGGGCATCCGACAGACAGGAGAGTGATCCTCAGATGACCCTCTACACCCCCCTCAACGGGCTGCCGTACCCGCAGCCGTCCGACACCGCCGATCTCCCCCTCCACCTCCAGTCCCTGGCGACCGGCATCGACAGCCGGACGGTCCTGCGCTACCCGAACGCCGCAGACCGGGACGCGGCGGTGACGACACCGGTGGCGGGGATGGTGGCGTGGCTGTCCACGCCCGGGACGCTGAGCTACCACACCGGTACGCAGTGGATCGCGCTGGGCGCCTGGAGCACGTACTCCCCGGCCTGGACGGCGACGACGACGAACCCATCGATCGGGGACGGGACCCTCACCGGCCGGTACACGGTGGTGGGCAAGGTGTGCCACTTCACGACGCTGGTGACGTTCGGCTCGACGACCACCTTCGGCAGCGGCTCCTATGTGCTCGGGCTGCCGGTGACGGCCGGTGCGCTGGGCGGGCTGCCGCAGTTCCACGGGGTGGCGACGTCCTCCGGGGGACGGGGCGCGCTCGCCTGCCAGCCGCTGGCGAGCACCGGGGCGACCGGGTACACGCTGTGGGGTCCGACGGCGGTGTCGCCGGCTCTCGGGCAGGTCGGCAGTGCGGGGCTGCTCGGTGCGGCGTGGTCGGCGAGCGGTGTCATCCGGATCAGCGGGACGTACGAGGTGGCCTGAGGACGGGGCGGCCGAAAAGCGACGGTCCGGGCGATTTCCCCTGGGCACCACAGGTCCGTCCGGTACCCTGAGGACGTTAATCGCTCAAACGTTCGAACAGGTGGGCTCGGATGTTACCGAGGGATGGGGGCCGGGTGACCGACGACGACGGCGGGGCGTGGGGCGGCACGGAGTACGCGGAGGCCGCGGCCGAGGTCAGCGCGCAGTTGGCCGCCCGTTTCCAGGGGCGCCCGCTGCCGCCCGACCTGGTGATCACGACCCGGTCGGAGATCGAGAAGCGGGAGTTCTCGGCGTACGGGAAGGGGTGGCGGGATCGGGGGGAGCACGACCGGAACCACCGGACGGCGACGCAGCCCGCCGCGAGCTCCACGGATGCAAAGGTGCTGCCGTTCCCGCATCCGTCCGCCCCGTCGGCGGCTCGGCCGCATCCGGACGACGACCAGCCCTGACAGCCGATCTCCCGGCCACCTCGCCCTCCCCGGAGGACCTCGCCCCGGTCGGCCCCTGCGTACCGGGCCGGTCCACATCGCCATCAGGCCAATTGCCGAACAGCCGCTTCACCGGAAGTCCAACTAGGTATCCTCCACAGCGGATTGGACTCCCACAGGAGGACGCAGATGGTATTTGAGGGATTTCCGACAGGCGGCTGGCGCGGAAAAGTGGTCCCGGTGGCCAGACCTGCCAACACTCCGGCTGTTCTCGTCGTCCGGTCGCGGGGGCCGGTCACTGGATTCTTCGTCCATCCGGTCATCGATACACGCGGTATATACGACGAAGACCCGATGCTGCTCCAAACCACCGGTACCGCACCCATTCAGTTCGTCCTGCCAGCCAAGTACACCCATGTGAAAATTCAACGCGGAAGCAGCGAGGGAAACGGCTTCGCCAGGTGGCATCTGGATCGGGTTGCCATAGACGACCTACGCCCGCTGCGAGGACGAGTCGCCGGAACCGGGGGAGAGGTTCTCACCTGGCGGGGTGAAGAACGCAGCATACGATTTGATTTTCCAGCCTACAAACACGGCCACCGCAATCTGGAATTTTTCTCTTTCGAAAACGGCGAGAGAATCTCCATCGATCGCGAGGGAAGCACACGCGGAACCGCTGTCATCCCCGGGCCGGGCTTCATCAGGATCCAGGCAGTTCAGGGGTGGAAGATCGAGGCCAACTGATCGCAGGAACAGCCAGCCGAACAGCCCTTCACGAGAAACCTCGTGAAGGGCTGCCGTCATGAGGGAGAGGACGCATGGGAGCCTACGAAGATTTCGGGAAACGGCTGGGCTACGCGGAAGAGAACATCAGCTCCATCAAAGCCGAACTCGTCACCGTCGCCCACTCGACCAACATTGTCAAACCGGAAATCAACGGCATGGTCACGGAGTTCGTCGCAGCGAATTTCGGCCTGAAGCTCTTCAACATGGAGAAGACGCTCTTCGACGTCGGCGAATACCTCGACGCAAAGAAAGGACTCGATGCGTTGACGCTGAAGAAGCGCATCGACAAGATCCTCGGGGACAGCGGTGCGGATGACGGAGGGTTCATAGCGGACCACGAAAGGCGGATAAAGAAGGCACAGGAGACCGCAGACCAGGCCCGACGGATCGCCGACGGCGCGGACGAGAAGGCGAAGAACGCCGGCACCTTGGCCCGCGACGCCCACCGCAAGCTCAACACCATGGCCACCGGCGTCCAGCGCGAGGGCCGGGCTCCCGCGACCTCGGTCGGTTCGGTTCGGGAACTGCGCGACGCCGCCACCGCCATCAACCAGTTGGAGAACCGAGTGAACAGGCTCGTGGCCGCCCTCGCCTGACCCCCGCACATGAGGAGTGAACCCGTATGGGACTGAAGACCTCCCTGTCCGGAACTGCCGGTCAAATCAGACGACTGACCAGTGAGTTCATCCAGAGCCAAGCCGGTCTGACGCGTGTCCAGCAGTCGATGAACGGCACCTCCCGAGCCGTCACCTCGATGAAGAGCAGTCTGGACACGACTGGAGCATCGTTCGGCCGACTGAGGTCCACGGCGCAGAACGGCACCAGCGGTGTCCAGCAACTGAAGTCGGCCATGGGCCAGACCGAGGCCACCCTGACCAGGGTCCGCGGCGGAGCCGATCGTCTCCGCGCCGCCATCGACCGCGTCAAGAACTCCTTCAAGGGCGCCCGTGGCGAGGTCCAGGCGTTCAAGCGGACCACGGACGGAGCCGAATCCTCCGTGGGCAGAACCGCCAAGACCGCCGACAAGGGCGACAAGTCCATGGGCAATCTCGGCAAGGGTCTCAAGGGCGCCTCCCTCGCTCAGAAGGGGCTCAATCTCGCCATGGCCGCCAGCCCCTTCGGGCTGGTCCTGACGCTGCTGACCCCCCTCATCGCGCAGTTCGTCACCATGGACAAGGTCACCGCGCTGCTCCGCAAGGGCGTCGACATCGCCATGAAGCACATCGGGGCGGTCGTCGGCTCCATGGCCAAGGCCACCGGCCCCGTCCTGCGCGGACTCGGCAACGGCGCCCTCGCCCCCTTCATCGGCCTCGCCGTCGCCCTGAACGCCCTGTTCGGCGTTCTCGCCGGCATCCGGATCAGCATCCCCGACTGGGTGCCGAGGTACGGCGGGCGCGGCTTCTCCTTCCCCCGGTTCAGCGTTCCCGTCCCGCGCCTGGCGACCGGCGGGGTCGTCCGGGCCCGCTCCGGCGGCACCCTCGCGCTGCTCGGCGAGGGCGGCGAGCACGAGGCCGTCCTCCCGCTGTCCAAGCTGGAACGGATGCTCGGGCAGGGCGGTGGACTGCGTACCCTCACCGCCGCCGTCGAGAAACTCGCGGACCGGCCGGTCGTCGTCCAGGTCGACTCACAGGAGATCGCCCGAGCCGTGTTCCTGGGGCAGCGGCAGCTCGCCCGCCGCTAGCGGACCCCGCCCCCCGTACGCCGACGGACTCCCCGTCGGCTTTTTTCATGCCCGCGCCCCGGAACCCCGGCCCGCCCCGCCCCTCCCCTGGAGCCCCCATGCCCAACCTCTGGATCGGCCGCCCCGGCTCCCTCACCGAGATCGATCAGGCAGCCAAGTCCTTCGACCGCACCGCGGACCTCGGTGTCAGCGAGTTCAAGTCGCTCGGCGGCCGGGTCACCGTCACCCGCCATCAGTCGCCGGTACGCCGGCTGAAGCTGGCGTGGGACCTGCTCCCACCCGCACCCGCCCGTGCCCTCGACCGCATCGCCCGCCGGATCGACAGCCCGGGACCGGTGTTCGTCATCGACCCCGCCGCCGGGAACGTCCTCGCCCCCGCCCAGGCCGCCGGCCTCGGCACCCCCGGCGCCACCGACATCACCGGCCTCGCCCAGTGGTTCGTCGCCTCGGCCACCGGAACCCTCACCGAGACCGCCCCCGGCACCCCCGGCGTCTTCGCCTTCACCGCCCCCGACACCGCCGCCGCCCTCGCCTGGCGCTGCACCGGAACCGTCGGCAACTTCCCCGTCGCCCCCGGCCTCCCGCTCTCCTTCCGCGCGCCCACCGCCCTCGCCGCCCTCCCGACGGTGACCGTGGGCATCGACTTCAAGCGGCTCGACGGTACCTATCTCGGCTCCAGCACCACCACCGGCCCCGCCGTCACCGCCACCGTCCCGTCCGGCGCCGCCTACGCCACCCCCACCGCCCGTCCCGGCACCCCCGGCACCTACTCCCTCGCCGGGGCCTGCCTGGCCTTCGGCGGGACCGCCACCGCCGGGGTGCCCGGCGACGGACTGCCGCCCATGTCGGTCATCGCGTACAGCGACGCCCCCGGCCGCCCGCTCCCCTACCGCAGCATCAGCCTCGACCTGGTGGAGGTGTCCGGTGCGACCGGCTGACCGCCCCGCACGGCCCGCCGCCCACCGGACAGCCGCCCCCGGCCACCCGGCGGACCACCCCGCACGCCCACCCCGCCACCACCGGACGACCACCCCCAACCCCGCGGAGGTGCCCTCCCGTGCAGCAGTCCGATGACCCCACCACCACCGCCCTCGCCGCCGGTGAACGGACCGTCACCCACACCACCCGCCTCGGCGGCCAGGACCGCTCCGCCCAGGTGCAGTCCTGGCAGTTGGAGCGGTCCTACGCGACGGATCTGCCACCGGCGATGCGCGCCTTCTCCGGTTCCTCCGCGGCCCAGCTCCAGCTCCAGATCTCCGGCACCGGCGGCACCACCGCGCCCGGCCTGTACGCCCCCTGGGCACCCCGGGCCACCGGCGACACCACCCGGCCCGGCCAGTCCGTCGTGCACCGCGGCGGCGTCGGTACGACCACCCTGCCCGCGTTCCGCGGCACCGTCCGCTCCCGCTCGGCCCAGGCCGGCACCGACTCCGTCCAGCTCACCGCCCTGGACGGCGCCGAACGGCTGCGCGGACCGGCGCTGCTGCCGAAGCCGTACATCGGCTTCCTGACGGGGCGGCCCGTCGCCACCGCCACCTGGTGCGTGGACGAGCTGCTGCGCCAGGCCGGGGTGCACTCCGCCCCGCCGCCCCGCTACCCGGACTTCGTCGCGGGGCAGCCCCTCACCCTCGTCCACGCCTCCCTGCACGGCGGGTTCGCCGCCCCCTTCGGCCAGCCGGAGATCCTGCCCTCCCCTGCCCACTACACCTGGACCCGCGACGGCGCCCCGCACGAGATGGCCCTGCTGCCCCGCGCCACCGGGGTCACCGCGAGCTGGTTCCCGCGCTCCCGGGTCACCGTCCCCGGCAGCCGGCTGCTGGCCGAGGCATGGGTGAACAGCGGGGTGGGCACGGGCGACCTGTTCCGGATGGACCTCGTCCTCGACCGCACCGGCGGCGCCACCGGACTGCTGCGGATAGAGGTCGACTTCGCCAGGGGACACATCAGGACCGTCTCCGGCACGTACGACGATTCCAGTTGGCTCCTGTGGGACATGTGGCCCGCCGTCCGGGCGCTCAAGGGCGTGTGGCACATCGGGGTCTTCTTCGACACGACCGGCACCGGCACCGGCAGCACGGTGCAGCCGACCGTGCAGCCCCGGCTGACCGGCCCGGACGGCACGTCGCTGCTCGGCTCGGCGTGGCAGTTCGGGCACGGCGACGCCCTCCAGCGCGCCGCCGAACTCCGTGAACTGAAGATCACCACGGACCTCGCCGTGGAAGGCGTCCAGCTCACCTCGGGACTGCCCGAGATGCCCTCACGCCCCGTTTTCGACCAGACCGGCACCTGGACCAAGGCCGTCGAACTCGACGACGCGATCCTCCCGCTGCACACCGTGCCCCGGATCTCCGGCTCGCAGTGGGAGGTCATCGGGCAGATCGCCAGGGCCGCGCTGTCGACCGCCGAGTTCGACGAGCGGGGCGTCTTCCGCTGGCACAACCACACCCGCTTCGGCACCACCCCGACCACCCCCGACCTCACCCTCACCTCGGTCCGGGACATCGCCTCGCTCACCCTCACCGAGGAGATCGACGCCTGCCGCAACTACGTCACCCAGCCCGCCCGGGTCCGGGAGAACCAGGGCTATGAACGCAGCGTCACCTACACCGACACCGCCGTCCGGACGGTCCCCGCGAACGGCACGCTGACCGTGTCGTACGTGATGGCCGACGAGGAGTTCGACATCGGCCCGCCGACGACGGACGACGACTCGGTGGTGACCGGCGGCTCCCAGGTCCGCTTCGCCACCACCCGCGCCGGGACCACCGCGGTGAAGGGCGCGGTCGATGTCCTGACCCGCCGCGAGGACGGCTATCTGGTGATGCGGTTCAGCAACCGCACCGGCCAGACCCTCTACACCGCCAAGAAGGACGGCTCCCCGTCCGTCTACCTGGAGAACCTCAAGCCGAAGACCGACCCGGTCGAACGGTCCGCCACCGCCTATGTGCCGGGCACCGCCAGCGAACGCTTCCACGGCCGCCAGGAACACACCGGCGAGGCCACCGACTGGATCCAGGACCTCGCCTCCGCCCAGTCCCTCGCCGACGCCCTGTACGCGGCCGGCGTCCAGCCCGTGCCCGTCATCGGGGACGTGGAGGTGCTCTACGACCCCCGGGTGCAGCTCGGCGATGTGATCCGGCTGATCGACAGCACCGGCACCCGCCTCGACACCCTCGCCCGGGTGATCGGCATCAGCACCTCCGCCGCCGACGGGGGCGTCCGCCAGACCCTCGCCCTGCGCGGCACCCGGCCCAACGGCAACCCCGCCGACGCCGGGCTCACCCCCGACCCGCCCGCGGACCCGGCGCGGGTCGCCCTCGCCACGTACGCCTCGGTCGCCGCCGCCTTCCCGACCCTGGCCGCCCTCACCGCCTCGGGTCTGACCTGGGGCGGGATCAAGGAGTCCGCGCATGTCTGAGACCCCGCCCGAGACCCCGCCCGACACCTCTTCCGACACCTCTTCCGAGACCGCCTCCGAGACCTCTACCGAAACCCCGGCCGAGCCCGTCCCCGTCGTCCCGGCCGCCCTGGCCGTCCCGGTCGTCCTCGATGAACGCCAGCTCGCCCAGTTGGCGGCGGCCGTCACCGCCGGGCTCGCCGAGTATCTGGCGCCGCCGCCGGTGCTGGTGACCCCGGCGGACGTGAGCCTGGTCGTCGCCGGGCCGGGGCCGGAGCCGACGGACCCGCCGGAGGACGGCGACCCGCCTGTGCAGGCCCCGGTCCCCGGACCCGAGCCCGGTCCCCCGGCCGAGGAGATCTGACGCCCCGGCCCTCCCGTCGACCGAAAGGCACCCCATGTCCGCCCCTCTCTCCCCCACCGCCCTCCTCACCGCGCTGCGCACCGAAGGCGTCACCGTCGTCGAGCACCCCGGATGGCGCTCCAACAACCGCGACCACAAGGGCCGTTGGGGCCCGGTGCACGGCGTGATGATCCACCACACGGTCACCACCGGCACCGCCGCCAGCGTCGCCCTGTGCTTCCAGGGCCACTCGGCGCTCCCCGGCCCCCTGTGCCACGGCGTGATCGCCAAGGACGGCACCGTCCACCTCGTCGGCAACGGCCGCGCCAACCACGCGGGCAGTGGCGACGCGGACGTACTGAAGGCGGTCGCCGCCGGGACCGCCGCCCCCGCGCCGGACCGGTCCGGCACCGACGGCAACACCCACTTCTACGGCTTCGAGTGCGTCAACCTCGGCGACGGCAGGGACCCCTGGCCCGAGGCCCAACTGGAGGCGATGGCCCGTGCCTCGGCCGCACTGTGCCGGGCGCACGGCTGGAGCGCACGGTCGGTGATCGGCCACAAGGAGTGGACCCGGGCGAAGATCGACCCCCGCGGTTTCACCATGACCGCGTTCCGCACCCGGGTCACGGCCCGTCTGTCCACCACCCCGGAGCCGAAGCCCGCCCCGCGACCGGCCCCGAAGCCGACGGTCCCGGCCCCCGCGCTCCAGCCCTTCCCCGGCACCGCCTGGTTCCGCGAGCGCCCCTCCTCCCCCGTCGTCACCGCGATGGGCACCCGCCTGGTCGCCGTCGGCTGCTCCGCCTACACCGAGGGTCCCGGCCCGCAGTGGACCGACGCCGACCGCGCCTCGTACGCCCGGTGGCAGCGCAGGCTCGGCTACACCGGCGCCGACGCCGACGGCTGGCCCGGCGCCACCTCCTGGACGGCCCTGAAAGTCCCGTACACCGCGTGAACCCACTCCCCCGAGGCGCCATGAACGACCCCGATCATCCGAACGACCCGCTCACCATCGCCCTGGAGCTGGAACGGCTGCGCGGTTCCCTGGAGGCCGGGTTCGCCCGGGCCGACGGACAGCTCGCGCTGCTGGTCCAGCGCAGCGACCAGAGCGACAAACAGCTCGCCGACCATGAGCAGCGGCTCGACGCGCTGGAGCGGGCCCGCTGGCCGCTCACCAGCATCGCCGCGCTGACCGCCGTGGCCGCCGTCGTCCTCGGCGTCTGGGAGCTGTCGGCGCGCTGAGCGAGCCCCCCGAATTCCCCGAGCCCCCCGAGCCCGCTGAGCCCGCGGGAACACCGGAACGCCGGAACGCCGGAAGGGCGGCCACCCGAGGGTGACCGCCCTTCCTCTCACAGCAACTGCTCACCTACCGACTACTGGTTGTAAGGCCCGTAGTCATAGTCCTCCAGCGGCACCGCCTGGCCGGAGCCCGTGCCGAACGGCGAGTAGTCGATGTCGTCGTAGCCGACGGCCGAGTACATCGCGGCCTTGGCCTCCTCGGTCGGCTCCACCCGGATGTTGCGGTAGCGGGACAGACCCGTACCGGCCGGGATGAGCTTGCCGATGATGACGTTCTCCTTGAGGCCGATGAGCGAGTCGGACTTGGCGTTGATCGCCGCGTCCGTGAGGACTCGCGTCGTCTCCTGGAAGGACGCCGCCGACAGCCAGGACTCGGTCGCCAGCGAGGCCTTGGTGATACCCATGAGCTGCGGACGACCGGAGGCCGGGTGACCGCCCTCCTGCACCACGCGACGGTTCTCGGTCTCGAACTTCGAGCGCTCGACCAGCTCACCGGGCAGCAGCTCGGCGTCGCCGGACTCGATGATCGTCACCCGGCGGAGCATCTGCCGGATGATGATCTCGATGTGCTTGTCGTGGATCGACACACCCTGCGAGTTGTAGACCTTCTGGACCTCGCCGACCAGGTGGACCTGCACGGCCCGCTGGCCGAGGATGCGCAGCACGTCGTGCGGGTTGGTGGCACCCGCGGTGAGCTTCTGGCCCACCTCGACGTGGTCGCCCTCGCCGACCTCCAGGCGCGCGCGCTTGGAGATCGGGAACGCCGTCTCGTCCGAGCCGTCGTCCGGGGTGATGACGATCTTCTTGGTCTTCTCGGTCTCCTCGATCCGGACGCGGCCGGCGGCCTCGGAGATCGGGGCGACACCCTTCGGGGTCCGCGCCTCGAACAGCTCGACGACACGCGGCAGACCCTGGGTGATGTCGTCACCGGCCACACCACCGGTGTGGAAGGTACGCATCGTGAGCTGGGTGCCGGGCTCACCGATGGACTGGGCGGCGATGATGCCGACCGCCTCACCGATGTCGACCAGCTTGCCGGTGGCCAGCGAGCGGCCGTAGCACATGGCGCAGGTGCCGACGGCGGACTCGCAGGTCAGGACCGAGCGGGTCTTGACCTCACCGACGCCGTGCAGGATCAGCTCGTCGATCAGGACGTCACCGAGGTCGGTACCGGCCGGGGCCAGCACCTTGCCGTCCACCACGATGTCCTCGGCGAGGGCACGGGCGTAGACGGACGTCTCGACGTTCTCCGCCTTGATCAGCGAGCCGTCGGACTGGCGCTCGGCGATCTCCAGACGCAGACCGCGGTCGGTGCCGCAGTCCTCCTCACGGATGATCACGTCCTGCGAGACATCCACCAGACGACGGGTCAGGTAACCCGAGTCGGCGGTCCGCAGGGCGGTGTCCGCCAGACCCTTACGGGCACCGTGGGTGGAGATGAAGTACTCCAGCACGGACAGGCCCTCGCGGAAGGACGCCTTGATGGGACGCGGGATCGTCTCGTTCTTGGCGTTGGACACCAGACCACGCATACCGGCGATCTGACGCATCTGCATCATGTTTCCGCGCGCGCCCGAGTGGACCATCATGAAGATCGGGTTGGTCCGCGGGAAGTTGGCGTTCATCGCCTCGGCGACCTCGTTGGTCGCCTTGTTCCAGATGGTGATGAGCTCCTGGGTGCGCTCGTCCTTGGTGATCAGACCGCGCTCGTACTGCTTCTGGACCTTCTCGTCCTGGAGCTCGTACCCGGCGACGATGTCCTTCTTCGCCTCGGGGACGACGACGTCCGAGATGGCGACGGTGACACCGGAGCGGGTCGCCCAGAAGAAGCCGGCCGCCTTCAGGTTGTCGAGCGTCGCCGCCACGATGACCTTGGGGTAGCGCTCGGCCAGGTCGTTGACGATCTGGGAGAGCTGCTTCTTGCCGACCTCGTAGTCGACGAACGGGTAGTCCTCGGGCAGCAGCTCGTTGAAGAGCGCGCGGCCCAGCGTGGTCCGCAGGGTGAAGGTGTCACCCTGCTGCCACTCGGGCTCGCCCTCCTCGCGGGCCGGCGGCTCCCAGCCCCGCGGCGGGATGGTGCCCACCGGGAAGCGGATGTCGACCGGCGCCTGGAGCGACAGCTCCCCGGCGTCGAACGCCATGGTGGCCTCGGCGCTGGAGGAGAACACCCGGTCGGTGCCCTTGACGCCCCGGCCGTCGCCGTCCGTGGTGAGGAAGTACAGACCGAGGACCATGTCCTGGGTCGGCATCGTCACCGGGCGGCCGTCGGCGGGCTTGAGGATGTTGTTCGAGGACAGCATCAGGATGCGGGCCTCGGCCTGCGCCTCCGCGGAGAGCGGCAGGTGGACGGCCATCTGGTCACCGTCGAAGTCCGCGTTGAACGCGGTGCAGACGAGCGGGTGGATCTGGATGGCCTTGCCCTCGACGAGCTGCGGCTCGAAGGCCTGGATGCCGAGGCGGTGCAGGGTGGGCGCGCGGTTCAGCAGGACCGGGTGCTCGGCGATGACCTCTTCGAGGACGTCGTACACCACGGTCCGGCCGCGCTCGACCATGCGCTTGGCGCTCTTGATGTTCTGCGCGTGGTTCAGGTCGACCAGGCGCTTCATCACGAACGGCTTGAACAGCTCCAGCGCCATCGCCTTCGGCAGACCGCACTGGTGCAGCTTGAGCTGCGGGCCGACGACGATCACGGACCGCGCGGAGTAGTCCACGCGCTTGCCGAGCAGGTTCTGCCGGAAGCGGCCCTGCTTGCCCTTGAGCATGTCGGACAGCGACTTCAGCGGACGGTTGCCCGGTCCGGTGACCGGACGGCCGCGGCGGCCGTTGTCGAACAGGGCGTCGACGGCCTCCTGGAGCATCCGCTTCTCGTTGTTGACGATGATCTCGGGCGCGCCGAGGTCGAGAAGCCGCTTCAGGCGGTTGTTCCGGTTGATGACACGGCGGTACAGGTCGTTGAGGTCGGAGGTCGCGAAGCGGCCACCGTCCAACTGCACCATCGGACGCAGGTCCGGCGGGATGACCGGGACGCAGTCCAGGACCATGCCCTTGGGGCTGTTGCTGGTCTGGAGGAACGCGGAGACGACCTTCAGCCGCTTCAGGGCGCGGGTCTTCTTCTGGCCCTTGCCGGTGCGGATGATCTCGCGGAGGCGCTCGGCCTCCTCGTCGAGGTCGAAGGACTCCAGGCGCTTCTGGAGCGCGGCGGCGCCCATCGAGCCGTCGAAGTAGGTGCCGAAGCGGTCGCGCAGCTCGCGGTAGAGCAGCTCGTCGCCCTCCAGGTCCTGGACCTTGAGGTTCTTGAACCGGGACCAGACCTCGTCCAGCCGGTCGATCTCGCGCTGGGCACGGTCGCGGAGCTGCTTCATCTCGCGCTCGGCGCCCTCGCGCACCTTGCGGCGGACATCGGCCTTGGCGCCCTCGGCCTCCAGCTCGGCCAGGTCGGCTTCGAGCTTCTTGGCGCGGCCTTCCAGGTCGGCGTCACGGCGCTGCTCGATCTGCTGGCGCTCGACGGAGACATGCGCCTCCAGCGAGGGCAGATCGCGCGTACGGCGCTCCTCGTCGACGTACGTGATCATGTACGCCGCGAAGTAGATGACCTTCTCCAGGTCCTTCGGGGCGAGGTCCAGCAGATAGCCGAGCCGGGACGGGACGCCCTTGAAGTACCAGATGTGGGTGACGGGGGCGGCCAGCTCGATGTGGCCCATCCGCTCGCGACGCACCTTGGCGCGGGTGACCTCGACACCGCAGCGCTCACAGATGATGCCCTTGAAGCGGACGCGCTTGTACTTGCCGCAGTAGCACTCCCAGTCCCGGGTGGGGCCGAAGATCTTCTCGCAGAAGAGTCCGTCCTTCTCGGGCTTGAGGGTGCGGTAGTTGATGGTCTCCGGCTTCTTGACCTCGCCGTGGCTCCACTGACGGATGTCGTCAGCGGTGGCCAGACCGATCCGGAGCTCGTCGAAGAAGTTGACGTCGAGCACTATGCGTCAATCCCTCTCAGGGTTGTAAGTCTGTGGTCTGAATCGGGGGCCTGGGGGTCGGCGGGGACTCGGCTGGCGAGGCCCCGCCGGACTCCCGTCAGACCTCTTCGACGCTGCTCGGCTCGCGCCGGGACAGGTCGATGCCGAGCTCCTCCGCTGCGCGGAAGACGTCCTCGTCGGTGTCGCGCATCTCGATGGACATGCCGTCCGAGGACAGCACCTCCACGTTGAGGCACAGGGACTGCATCTCCTTGATGAGCACCTTGAAGGACTCGGGGATGCCGGGCTCGGGGATGTTCTCGCCCTTGACGATGGCCTCGTAGACCTTCACGCGGCCGGTGACGTCGTCGGACTTGATGGTCAGCAGCTCCTGGAGGGCGTACGCGGCGCCGTATGCCTCCAGCGCCCACACCTCCATCTCGCCGAACCGCTGGCCACCGAACTGGGCCTTACCACCCAGCGGCTGCTGGGTGATCATCGAGTACGGACCGGTCGACCGGGCGTGCAGCTTGTCGTCGACCAGGTGGTGGAGCTTGAGGATGTACATGTAGCCGACCGAGATCGGCTCCGGGAACGGCTCGCCGCTGCGGCCGTCGAACAGCCGGGCCTTGCCGGACGGGAGGACCATGCGGTCGCCGTCGCGGTTCGGGATGGTGTGCTGGAGCAGACCCGTCAGCTCGTCCTCCCGGGCGCCGTCGAACACCGGGGTGGCGACGTTGGTGCCGGGGACGACCTGGTCGGCGCCGATGGTCTGGAGCCGCTGGGCCCACTCGTCGGCGAGCCCGGAGACGTCCCAGCCGCGGCTGGCGAGCCAGCCGAGGTGGACCTCCAGGACCTGTCCCGGGTTCATCCGGGACGGGACGCCGAGCGGGTTGAGGATGATGTCGACCGGGGTGCCGTCCTCCAGGAACGGCATGTCCTCGATCGGCAGGATCTTGGAGATGACGCCCTTGTTGCCGTGCCGGCCGGCGAGCTTGTCACCGTCGGTGATCTTCCGCTTCTGCGCCACGTACACGCGCACGAGCTGGTTGACACCGGGGGGCAGCTCGTCGCCCTCCTCGCGGTCGAAGACCCGGACGCCGATGATCTTGCCGATCTCGCCGTGCGGGACCTTCAGCGAGGTGTCACGGACCTCGCGGGCCTTCTCACCGAAGATCGCGCGCAGCAGGCGCTCCTCCGGCGTCAGCTCGGTCTCGCCCTTGGGCGTGACCTTGCCGACCAGGATGTCTCCGGCGACGACCTCGGCGCCGATGCGGATGATGCCGCGCTCGTCGAGGTCGGCGAGGACCTCCTCGGAGACGTTCGGGATGTCCCGGGTGATCTCCTCGGGGCCCAGCTTGGTGTCCCGGGCGTCGACCTCGTGCTCCTCGATGTGGATCGAGGAGAGGACGTCGTCCTGGACGAGGCGCTGCGACAGGATGATCGCGTCCTCGTAGTTGTGGCCCTCCCACGGCATGAACGCGACCAGCAGGTTCTTGCCGAGCGCCATCTCGCCGTTCTGGGTGGCCGGACCATCGGCGAGGACCTGGCCCTCGATGATCCGGTCGCCCTCGTTGACGATGACCTTCTGGTTGACCGAGGTGCCCTGGTTGGACCGGGCGAACTTGGCCAGGCGGTACGTGATGTACGTGCCGTCGTCGTTGGCGGTGGTGATGTAGTCGGCGGAGACCTCCTGGACCACACCGGCCTTCTCCGCCTTGACCACGTCACCGGCGTCGACGGCGGAGCGGTACTCCATGCCGGTGCCGACGAGCGGGGACTCGGAGCGGATCAGGGGCACGGCCTGACGCATCATGTTCGCGCCCATGAGCGCACGGTTGGCGTCGTCGTGCTCCAGGAAGGGGATCATGGCGGTCGCGACCGACACCATCTGGCGCGGCGAGACGTCCATGTAGTCGACCTCGCCGCCGGCGACGTAGTCGACCTCGCCGCCGCGGCGGCGGACCAGCACGCGGTTCTCGGCGAACCGGGACTCGTCGGTCAGCGGGGCGTTGGCCTGCGCGATGACGAAGCGGTCCTCCTCGTCGGCGGTCAGGTAGTCGACCTCGTCGCTGACCTGACCTTCGACGACCTTGCGGTACGGCGTCTCGATGAAGCCGAACGGGTTGATCCGGCCGTACGAGGCGAGCGAGCCGATCAGACCGATGTTCGGGCCTTCTGGCGTCTCGATGGGACACATCCGGCCGTAGTGCGAGGGGTGCACGTCACGGACCTCGAAGCCGGCCCGCTCACGGGAGAGACCACCCGGGCCGAGGGCGTTCAGACGACGCTTGTGCGTCAGCCCCGACAGCGGGTTGTTCTGGTCCATGAACTGGGAGAGCTGGCTGGTGCCGAAGAACTCCTTGATGGAGGCGACGACCGGCCGGATGTTGATCAGCGTCTGCGGGGTGATCGCCTCGACGTCCTGGGTGGTCATGCGCTCGCGCACGACCCGCTCCATACGCGCCAGACCCGTACGGACCTGGTTCTGGATCAGCTCGCCGACATTGCGGATACGGCGGTTGCCGAAGTGGTCGATGTCGTCGGTCTCGACCATGATCGAGCGGCCGTTCTCACCGACGGTCTCGGTCTCACCGGCGTGCAGGCGCACCAGGTACTTGATCGTCGCGAGGATGTCGTCGACGGTCAGGACACCCGCGTCGAGGCCCCCGTCGGTGCCCAGCTTCTTGTTGACCTTGTAGCGGCCGACCTTGGCCAGGTCGTAGCGCTTGGGGTTGAAGTACAGGTTCTCCAGCAGCGTCTGCGCGGCCTCGCGCGTGGGGGGCTCGCCCGGACGGAGCTTGCGGTAGATGTCGAGCAGCGCGTCGTCCTGGCCCTGGGTGTGGTCCTTCTCCAGGGTGGCGCGCATCGACTCGTACTCGCCGAACTCCTCCAGGATCTGCTCGGTGGTCCAGCCGAGCGCCTTGAGCAGGACGGTGACGGACTGCTTGCGCTTGCGGTCGATACGCACACCGACCATGTCGCGCTTGTCGATCTCCATCTCCAGCCAGGCACCCCGGGACGGGATGATCTTGGCGGAGAAGATGTCCTTGTCGGAGGTCTTGTCGATGGAGGAGTCGAAGTAGACGCCCGGCGAGCGGACGAGCTGCGAGACGACGACACGCTCGGTGCCGTTGATGACGAAGGTGCCCTTGTTCGTCATGAGCGGGAAGTCGCCCATGAAGACCGTCTGGGACTTGATCTCACCGGTCTCGTTGTTGGTGAACTCGGCGGTGACGAAGAGCGGAGCGGCGTAGGTGAAGTCACGCTCCTTGCACTCGTCGATGGAGTTCTTCGGCGGCTCGAAGCGGTGGTCCCGGAAGGTCAGGGACATCGACCCGGAGAAGTCCTCGATCGGGGAGATCTCCTCGAAGATCTCCTCCAGACCGGACTTGGTGGGGACGTCCTGACCGTTCTCCAGAGCCTCCTCGACCCGACTCTGCCAGGCGGTGTTGCCGAGCAGCCAGTCAAAGCTCTCGGTCTGGAGCGCAAGCAGGTTCGGAACCTCGAGAGGCTCCTTGATCTTTGCAAAGGAAATGCGCAGCGGGGCGGTGCTGGCGCCGTTGTTCGTATTCGCGGTCGAGGCGTTGCGCGAGGCGGCCAAGAGGGGGTCCTTCCGAGGGCTCGGACTCACTACGCGCGTACCGGCCCCTCACCGATACACAGAGACAGGTTCCCTGGATCCAGCCAAAGGGCCAGGTCAGGGACGGTCCGGTCGTCGGTGCTCCAGCGAGGGCATGCCCCTGGTGACGGGCAGGGGACAGCTAACAGGCAGCGCAAAGGGTCAGTGTAGCCACTTGGCACACTGATGTCCAGTCCGGGTTTCGCGGAACCCTCGTTGCCCTCGTTGTACTCAACCCCTGCGACAAGGCGACACCCTCAACGCACGTTGATCCTGCCCTCTTCGTCGCCGATCCATGCCTCGGATTCTCGGATCCTTGTGGCGACGCGTCCTGAGAATTGCGCGCTGCGTGCGGTTCGTCAAGGCCCCCCGACCCGAACCCGGGCCGCCGAAGGCACGACGAAGATCACCATACCCTTCGTTCACCGAGGGGCAAGGCAGCCGTGGTCGGGCCCCGGGAAAGCCGAAGAGCGACCACCCGGATGGATGATCGCTCTTCGGTGCGCCCGCGTTACAGCCCTCTCGGACCGCCCCGCCGGGCGCCGGGTACCACCGCGGGTACCCGGAGGGTCTTACTTGACCTCGACGGAGGCACCGGCGGCCTCGAGGGACTCCTTGGCCTTCTCCGCGGCGTCCTTGGCGACCTTCTCCAGGACGGCCTTCGGCGCACCGTCGACCAGGTCCTTGGCCTCCTTCAGGCCCAGCGAGGTCAGCTCACGCACGACCTTGATGACCTGGATCTTCTTCTCGCCGGCACCGGTGAGGACGACGTCGAACTCGTCCTGCTCCTCGACGGCGTCGGCCGGGGCAGCCGGACCGGCCGGACCCGCGACGGCGACCGCGGCGGCGGCGGTGACGTCGAACTTCTCCTCGAACGCCTTCACGAACTCGGAAAGCTGGATGAGGGTCATGGTCTCGAACTCGGCGAGCAGTTCTTCCTGGGTGAGAGCCACGATGGCTTCCTTCCACTCAATCGGCGGGTGCCGTATGTACATGACTGGCGGGCGTACGTTCGGCCCGCTACGACCGTGACCTGCGGCTCAGTGCCTCAGGCGGCGGTCATGATGCGAGCCGAGTTACTCGGCACCGCCCTGCTCGTCCTGCTTGGCCCGGAGCGCGTCCACGGTGCGGACGAGCTTCGAGGGGAGCGCCTGGAAGACCTGAGCAGCCTGCGTCTGCTTGCCCTTCAGCGCACCCGCCAGCTTGGCGAGCAGAACCTCGCGGGACTCGAGGTCCGCAAGCTTCTTGATCTCGTCGGCGGACAGCGCCTTGCCGTCAAGGACACCGCCCTTGATGACGAGGTTCGGGTTGTCCTTGGCAAAGTCACGCAGACCCTTCGCCGACTCCACCGGGTCACCGGTGACGAAGGCGACAGCCGTCGGACCGTTGAACAGGTCGTCCAGCGTCGTGATCCCGGCCTCGTTGGCCGCAATCTTGGTCAGTGTGTTCTTCACCACGGCATACTGGGCGTTCTCACCGAGCGATCGACGCAGCGTCTTGAGCTGCGCCACGGTGAGACCGCGGTACTCGGTCAGCACGGCAGCGCTGGAGTTGCGGAACTGCTCCGTCAACTCTGCGACTGCGGCAGCCTTGTCGGGCGTCGCCATAGAGCCTCGGCCTCCTTCCGGGTGATTCGGACCGCGCGGACCCGAAGGAGGACGGGAAAAACAAACGCCCCGGCGCAGGCGCACGGGGCGGACTCGACCGGCTGTGCATACGAGGTGTAGGCACTCCGGGAGCTCTTCCACAGTCACCTGCGCGGGCCGTCCGCAGTTCTGCGGATCCTTCGGCCACCGCACCCTCGTTCGAGCGCACGGCAACAACCAGCGGTCTTTGGCTTCTGAAGGAGAGTACGTGACCCGATCCCCGTCGAGCAAATCCGCCCGTACGGGGATCGGCGCGGGGCCCTGCCGGGCGGCCGGAGACCGGGGGGTCAGCCCGCCTGGAGGTCGTTCATCATCTCGGCGAGGTCCATGGTCTCCGCGGCCGGCGGGACCTTGACCTCGACGGGCTTGTTGATGTCGAAGAAGGTGATCGTCATGTCCATCGGGCCCTCCTCGGCATCGGCGCGCACCCGGAACTGCTTGGCGCGCTCGTCGCCGTCGACCCACATGTCCATGGTCATCTTGTCGATGCCCAGGTCCTCGTACTGCTCCAGGGTCGTCTCGCGGGCCTCGCGGGTCTCCTGGTCCTCGTCCTTGAGGGATTCGCGCAGGTCGGCGAGGGTGATGGTGCCCTTGTAGTGGGTGGTCTCCACCCCGTCGACGGTCTCGGTGCCGATCTCCTCGACGCCCTCGGCGTCGGCCATGAAACCGGCCTCGCTGGCCGGGTTCTTGTCGGCCTGCCCGGCGGCGCCCAGCTCGCTCAGCTCGTCACCGGCGCCGAGGGCGGCCAGGTCGAACTTGATCCAGGTCTTGCCGTCCATCTCCTTGGCGGCCTCTTCGCCGCCGTTGATGAACATCGCCTGGTCGACGAGGCGGATCTCGACCTCGCCGCCCTCCGGAGCGGAGGCGCCGCCCGGCGCGACCTCCATCTTCATGCTCATGGCGAGGGGCTTCATGCTCATGGCGGCGGTGCCCTCGATCTGGCCCTCGCCGGGGACCTCGCCCTTCATCCGGTAGTTCAGGGAGGTGATCTCCTCGGTGTTCTTCGCCGCCTTGGCGACCGCGGCGGCCGGATCGATGTCCACCGTCTTCTCGGTGCCGCAGCCGGCCGCTCCGGCGGCGAGCACCAGCGCCACCAGCCCGGCACCGGCCGCCCCGCCGCGCTTACGTACAGAAAGACCCATGGTTCCCCCCACGGAAACAGAAATCCGACCGACATCGGACACGAACGAACTGGAACAGATCACGGAACGGGCAGGACCGTTCATGGCCCATGCATGGCCGGTACACAGTGATCCGGCTCGTGAGCCTATCCCAGGGCACTGACAGCGGCCCTGGAATTCCCCGAGGGCCTCAGGGGCCCGGAGAGGCCAGCAGTTCCCGGAAGTCCTGGGTGTCGGCGGCGGGCGGCGGCTCTACGGGGACCTCGGTGCCGTAGTCGTCGTAGTGGGCGGTCTGGGTCAGATCGCCGGTGGTGGCGCTGCCGTGCTCCACCTTCTTGACGACCAGGTCCCGCCCGTCGATCCAGAGGTCGACGGTCTGGACGGTGACCCCGGCCCGCTCCAGTCGGGCGCGCAGTTCCGGGTCGTCCAGGTCGGAGACCTCGGAGGTGGCGGAGTAGCGGGTGGCCCGGGTGCCGCGGACCCGCTCCGGGCCCAGCTCGCGCACCTCGTCCGCGGCGAGCAGGAAGTCCACCGACCGGTCCGGGGTGGCCCCCCGCAGTTGCTCGCTCACATACGCCCCGGAGGCCCCGCCCAGTTGCTCCAGCTCGCCCCAGGGGTAGCGCACCCAGTGCTTGCCCCCGGCCTGCGCGGCGAAGGCGTCGCCCATGCGCGCGTAGTAGGCGTCGGGGAGGTAGCGGGCCTCCATGGAGGTGGTGCCCAGCTCACGCATGGTGTCGGCGAGGGTGCCGCCGGTGTAGGTGATGGTCAGGGTGCCGGTCAGCCCGTCGCCCCAGGCGAGGGCGCCCTCGGAGGTCATGTCGATGGAGCCGCCGACGGTCGTGACGGCCTCCACGCGCGCGGAGCGGGCCTTCGCGGTGGCGTCGGCCGCGGCGCGCAGCGCGGCCCGGTCGGCGGGCGGGTGGGACGTCCGGACGGTCGGGGCGGCCCGGTCGCCGGTGCTGGGGCCGGGGGCGGGCGGCCTCTCGGCGGTGCAGCCGCAGAGGCCGATGAGGGCGGCCAGGGCCCCGGCGATCGCCCGCTTCATCCGCACCCCCGATATCGGCCCCGTCGACGCACGGTAGCTCAGGCCACCGACACCCGGGCGGGACAGGCCCCGGAAGAACCCCCAGGAACGCCCTGCGGAGCCGCCCGCCCCGGAACAGCCCCGCGGGGCCGCCCCGGAAACGCCCGACGGGCCCCGCGCCGGGAAGGCTGCGGGGCCCGTCGTGCACTGCGTGGCGCAGACGCGCGGTCTCCGTCGGATCAGACGGCGGCCGGGTCCTCCTCGGTGAGGAGGTTGCGGGTGCGGTTGGGGTCGACCGGAACGCCGGGGCCCATCGTGGTGGTGATGGCGGCCTTCTTGATGTAGCGACCCTTGGCGGCGGACGGCTTCAGACGGAGGATCTCCTCCAGCGCGGCGCCGTAGTTCTCCACCAGCTTGGAGTCGTCGAAGGACACCTTGCCGATGATGAAGTGCAGGTTCGAGTGCTTGTCGACGCGGAACTCGATCTTGCCGCCCTTGATGTCGTTGACAGCCTTGACGACGTCCGGGGTGACGGTGCCGGTCTTGGGGTTCGGCATCAGACCACGGGGGCCGAGGACGCGGCCGAGGCGGCCGACCTTGCCCATGAGGTCCGGGGTGGCGACGACGGCGTCGAAGTCCAGCCGGCCCTTCGCCACCTCGTCGATGAGTTCGTCGGAGCCGACGATGTCGGCGCCCGCGGCGGTCGCGGCCTCGGCACGGTCACCGGTCGCGAAGACCAGGACCCGGGCGGTCTTACCGGTGCCGTGCGGGAGGTTCACGGTGCCACGGACCATCTGGTCGGCCTTGCGCGGGTCGACACCCAGACGGAAGGCGACCTCGACGGTGCCGTCGAACTTGGTCGTGGAGGTCTCCTTGGCGAGACGGACGGCCTCGAGCGGGGCGTACAGCTTCTCCCGGTCGATCTTGGCGTCCGCAGCGCGGAGAGACTTGCTGCGCTTGCTCACTACTGCTCCTGGGTTTGCGTAGGAGTCGTGGTACGGGCCGAGCAGGCCCCGCCACTTCTGCTGGTGGGTGGGATCAGCCCTCGACCGTGATGCCCATGGAACGGGCGGTGCCGGCGATGATCTTCTCGGCGGCGTCCAGGTCGTTGGCGTTGAGGTCGGGCATCTTGGTGGTGGCGATCTCACGGACCTGGTCGCGGGTGATCTTCGCGACCTTGGTCTTGTGCGGCTCGCCGGAGCCCTTGTCCACGCCCGCGGCCTTGAGGATCATCTTGGCGGCCGGGGGGGTCTTGGTGATGAAGGTGAAGGAGCGGTCCTCGTAGACCGTGATCTCCACCGGGATGACCCACCCGCGCTGCGACTCGGTCGCGGCGTTGTACGCCTTGCAGAACTCCATGATGTTGACGCCGTGCTGACCCAGCGCGGGGCCGACCGGCGGGGCCGGGTTGGCGGCACCGGCCTGGATCTGGAGCTTGATCAGCCCCGTGACCTTCTTCTTCTTGGGAGGCATTGCTCTCCGGGTCCTTTCAGTTCGGGTCCTGCCCCCATCCGAGGACCACCCGGATGCAGGCATACCGCACAACGATAACGGGTATGGATGCGCGGCCAAAAACCGAGCAGGTCAGGAACCGGGAGAGGCCCTGACCTGACTCGGAAGTCCACCCGGCGCCCGAAAGGGCGCGGGATCTCAGTTCTTCTGGATCTGGTCGAACGACAGCTCGACCGGCGTCTCGCGCCCGAAGATCTCCACCAGACCCTTGACCTTCTTGGAGTCGGCGTTGATCTCGTTGATCGTGGCCTGGAGGGTGGCGAAGGGGCCGTCGGTGACGGTGACCGAGTCGCCGACCTCGAAGTCCAGCACCTGGACCTCGACCTTGCGCTGCGGGGCGGGCTTGCCCTCGGCCTCGGCGGCCTCGCGGGCGGCCTTCTCCTCGGCCTCCGGGGCGAGCATCTTGACGATCTCGTCCAGGGTCAGCGGGTAGGGGTCGTAGGCGTTGCCCACGAAGCCGGTGACACCCGGGGTGTTGCGGACGACGCCCCAGGACTCGTTCGTCAGATCCATCCGGACCAGGACGTAGCCGGGGAGCTTGTTCTGCTTGATCGTCTTGCGGTCGCCGTTCTTGATCTGGACGACCTCTTCCTGCGGCACCTCGGCCTGGAAGATGTAGTCCTCGACGTTCAGCGAGACGGCGCGCTGCTCCAGGTTGGTCTTCACCCGGTTCTCGTAACCCGCGTAGGTGTGGATCACGTACCACTCGCCGGGGAGGACACGCAGTTCCTCGCGGAGCGCGGTGACCGGGTCGAGCTGGGGCTCGGGCTCGCCGGGCTCCTCGGCCTCGTCCTCGGACTCGGTGTCGTCCTCGTCCTCGGCGGTCGCCTCGTCGGCGTCGTCCGCGGCCTCGGAACCGTCGTCCTCGGAGTCCTCGTCCTCGGTGTCGTCGGAGTCCTCGGCGTGGAGGGCGGCCTCCTCGGCGGCCTCGCCCGCGGCGGCGTCGGCGGCCTCGGCCTCGTCCAGATCCGCGTCCGCGCCCTCAACGATCTCTACCTCGTCGTCCACGGAGTCGTCCGGCTCGTGGGACTCATAGGACTCGTTCAGGTTGGCGTCAGACACGGTGGCGGCTTCTTCCTGGATACATAGGGGTGGAACACGCGAAAGGGGCGCCGGTCAGGGCGCCCTTCGCTCTAGGCTCAGCCGAAGACGTACTTCGCGGCGTTGTCGAGCCCATAGTCAATCACGGTCACAAGGCCGATCATGATGACGACAAAGATGATCACCACGGTGGTGTACGTGGTGAGCTGATTGCGCGTCGGCCAGACGACCTTGCGGAGTTCGGCGACGACCTGGCGGTAGAACAGCGCGAGCCGCTTCAGCGGACCCTTCTTCGCGCGCTTGCCGCCCTTACGAGTCTTCTTCTTCGACTCCGGCGTCTCATCCTGGGCATCAGGCGTGTCGATGGAGCCCACGGCGTCCGTCACTTCATCCTCACCTGGTCCGGGGTCGTGGCCGTGCCGCGCCCGGTCCGAGCCGCACGGCGGTGCAAAGCTGTAGTACCTGCTTGTCGTACCTGCACACACATCCTGGCGGAGTGTGGAGCAGGGCCGGAGGGACTCGAACCCCCAACCGCTGGTTTTGGAGACCAGTGCTCTACCAATTGAGCTACGACCCTTCGCGTGCCCCCCAACGTACCGCATCCGCCCGGGTGCTCGGTGTGCACCGGGTGAGTGCGGGCCCGCTGACGGCCAACGAGGTGAGAGTGTACGTGCTCCGGGGCCGGGCGTCGAACAGAATGCGCCCGTCGGAGCGCTGTCCGTACGGGTTCGGGTACAGATCACCGGAAGATCACCAGGCCACGCGGAGGTTCCGGAAGGGTGTTCTGGCCGCCCCCCTGTACCGCGCGGTGGACGGAACCCGCGCGCCGGGCCCGTTCCAGTAGATGAAACCCGTGTGCCCGCCTCGTTTCCGGTCTGAAACCATGGGTCCCATGAGCGCTGCAACCCCTCCCACCGAGCGCCGGGTCTCCGCCCGCGTCGGGGCGATCTCCGAGTCCGCCACCCTCGCCGTGGACGCCAAGGCCAAGGCCCTCAAGGCCGCCGGGCGTCCGGTCATCGGCTTCGGCGCGGGCGAGCCCGACTTCCCGACGCCGGACTACATCGTCGAGGCCGCCGTCGAGGCGTGCAAGAACCCCAAGTACCACCGGTACACGCCGGCCGGTGGTCTGCCCGAGCTGAAGGCCGCCATCGCCGCGAAGACGCTGCGCGACTCCGGCTACGAGCCCGAGGTCTCCGAGATCCTCGTCACCAATGGCGGCAAGCAGGCGATCTACGAGTCGTTCGCCGCGATCCTCGACCCGGGCGACGAGGTGATCGTCCCGGCGCCGTACTGGACGACGTACCCCGAGTCGATCCGGCTGGCCGGCGGGGTCCCGGTGGAGGTGGTCGCCGATGAGACGACCGGCTACCGGGTCAGCGTCGAGCAGCTCGAGGCCGCCCGTACCGAGCGGACCAAGGTCGTCCTCTTCGTCTCCCCCTCCAACCCCACGGGCGCGGTCTACTCCCGCGAGGACACCGAGGCCATCGGCCGCTGGGCCCTGGAGCACGGTCTGTGGGTCCTGACCGACGAGATCTACGAGCACCTGGTCTACGGGGACGCGGTCGCCACCTCGCTGCCGGCCCTGCTGCCCGAGCTGCGCGACAAGTGCATCGTGGTCAACGGCGTGGCCAAGACGTACGCCATGACCGGCTGGCGGGTCGGGTGGGTCATCGGCCCGAAGGATGTCGTCAAGGCCGCGGCCAACCTCCAGTCGCACGCCACCTCGAACGTCGCCAATGTCTCGCAGGCCGCCGCGCTGGCCGCCGTCTCCGGTGATCTGACCGCCGTGGCGAAGATGGGCGAGGCGTTCGACCGGCGCCGCCGGACGATCGTGCGGATGCTGAACGAGATCGACGGGGTGGTCTGCCCGGAGCCCGAGGGCGCGTTCTATGTGTACCCGTCGGTGAAGGCGCTGATCGGCAAGGAGATCCGCGGCAAGCGTCCGCAGAGCAGTGTGGAGCTGGCCGCGCTGATCCTGGAGGAGGTGGAGGTCGCGGTCGTCCCCGGCGAGGCGTTCGGCACGCCGGGCTATCTGCGGCTCTCGTACGCGCTCGGTGACGAGGACCTGGTCGAGGGCGTCAGCCGGATCCAGAAGCTGCTGGCGGAGGCGCGCGACTGAGGTTGCGACGGAGGTTGCGACTGAAGTCGCGGCCGAGGCCGGCCGAGCGGTTTCCGCCCCGGAGGGGCACCCTTGAAGTGATCGAGATCTGTCGGGAGCGATCGGCAGTCATTCAGGGGTGCCCCTCCTCTTCGTCTCCGTGGCCGGGTCCGCACCCATTGCTCATGGTGAAAGACCATTTGTTTGTGCGAGCAAGACCACGAACGGGGAAAGCGGTACCGACACGCGAGGACGGTGCGGCAGGATCCTGGGATGGAACGTGTACGTGATGTCTCCGCTCTTCCGAAGGCCCATCTGCACCTGCACTTCACCGGCTCGATGCGCCAGACGACCCTGCTGGAACTGGCCGACAAGCACGGGGTGCGGCTGCCCGACGCGCTGACCGAGTCCCTGGTCAGCGGCGAGCCGCCGAAGCTGCGGGCGACGGACGAGCGGGGCTGGTTCCGCTTCCAGCGGCTGTACGACGCCGCCCGGTCGTGTCTGCGGGAGCCGGAGGACATCCAGCGGCTGGTGCGGGAGGCCGCCGAGGAGGATATGAGGGACGGCTCGGGGTGGCTGGAGATCCAGGTCGACCCGACCTCGTACGCGCCCCGGCTGGGCGGGCTGATCCCGGCGCTGGAGATCATCCTGGACGCGGTGGACTCGGCGAGCCGGGAGACCGGGCTCGGGATGCGGGTGCTGGTGGCGGCGAACCGGATGAAGCATCCCCTGGACGCGCGCACCCTGGCCCGGCTGGCGGTGCGCTACGCGGACCGGGGTGTGGTCGGGTTCGGGCTCTCCAACGACGAGCGCCGGGGCATGGCCCGCGACTTCGACCGGGCCTTCCACATCGCGCGCGAGGGCGGGCTGCTGTCGGCTCCGCACGGCGGTGAGCTGACCGGTCCGGCGTCGGTGCGGGACTGCCTGGACGATCTGCACGCGGACCGGGTGGGGCACGGGGTGCGCGCGGCGGAGGACGCCCGGCTGCTGAAGCGGCTCGCGGACCGGCAGATCACCTGCGAGGTGTGCCCGACGTCCAATGTGGCGCTGGGGGTGTACGAGAAGCCGGAGGACGTGCCGCTGCGGGCGCTGTTCGAGGCGGGGGTGCCGATGGCGCTGGGCGCGGACGACCCGCTGCTGTTCGGGGCGCGGCTGGCCGCACAGTACGAGGTGGCCCGCGAGTACCACGGTTTCTCGGACGCCGAGCTGGCCGAGCTGGCCCGGCAGTCGCTGCGGGCGTCGGCGGCACCGGAGGGGGTGAAGGGGCGGCTGCTGGCGGGGGTGGACGAGTGGTTGGCGGCGCCGGTGTGAGGGTGATTCCTCCGGCCGGTTCATCAGGAAATTTTGTCAGGACTGTTTGTCAGGATTGTTTGTCAGGCTGGCTCATTCGGCCCGTTCATTCGGCCCGCGGGGCGGCGATGGCGGCCATCAGGGTGTGGGCGAGGCGGCGGGCGAAATCGTCGACGGGGGGCCGCTGCCCGTCCGGGGTGGAGTCGTAGGCGAAGGCGCGCTGGGCGCAGGCGCCGAGCAGCAGGGAGGCCGCGGCGAAGGGGTCGGCGTCGGCGCGCACCCGGCCCGCCTCCCGCTCGCCCCACAGATAGGTCTCCAGGGCCTGGATCGGCAGATGCGGCCCGCGCCCCAGCTCGCGCAGCACCTCGTCGTGCCGTCGCTTGAGCCGGGTCTCGGCGTACAGCGATCCGGCGATCGGGAAGCTCTGCTCGTAGAACAGGGACGCCTGGCGGGCGATGTCCGTCAGGTTCTCCTCCAGTGAGCCGCGGCCGGGCTCGGCGGCGAGGCCGCTCAGCAGGGCACCGAGCCGGGGCAGCCGCTCGGACAGCACCTGGATGAAGAGTTCCTCCTTGCTGCCGAAGTACTTGTAGAGCGCGGCCTCGGAGCAGTCGGCGGCGCGGGCGATCTCCTTGGTGGTGGTGCGGGCGAGCCCCACGGTGAGCATCAGGTCGTGCGCGGCGTCGAGGATGCGGCCACGGGCCGGTTTCCTCGGTATCTCCGGTGCCGGTGTCTGTGCCTGCTTTTGTGCCGGTGCCGGTGCCGGTGTCTGTGCTTGTGCCTGTGCTGGTGCCTGGCGTGTCTGCGGTGTGGCGTCTGTGGCGTCTGTGGCGTCCAAGGATCGCGGCCCTTCGTTCTGCCCTTGACGGGTGGGTGAGTACTTACCCACCCTAGTGGAGTGAGGGGTGAGTGAATACTCACCCACTGGATCGACCAAGTGGTGGGAGTACGCCATGGAACTCACCGTTTTCGGCGCGACCGGCGGCGTCGGCCGGGAGATCGTCCGCCAGGCCCTGTCGGCGGGCCACCGGGTCACGGCGGTGGTACGGGATCCCGCCCGGCTGCCGGTGACGGGCGCGGGGGTGGAGGTGGTCCGCGCGGACCTCGGTGATCCGGGGGCGGTACGAGCGGCGGTCGCGGGCCGGGACGCCGTGCTGTCCGGGCTCGGGGCGAGGACCCGCAAGGCCCAGGGGGTGACGACCCGGCTGACCCGTACGGTGCTGGCGGCGATGGAGGCCGAGCGGGTACGGCGGCTGGTGGTGGTCAGCGCGGCGCCGGTCGGACCGCCGGCCGAGGGCGAGGGCGCTGTGGACCGGCTGGTCCTCGGGGTCGTCTCCGCCGTGCTCAAGGACATCTACGCGGATCTGCGGGAGATGGAGGGGGAACTGGCCCGCAGCGCCGTGGACTGGACGTCCGTGCGCCCACCGCGACTCCAGGACAAGCCGCTGACCGGGGTGTACCGCAGGGTGATCGGCGGTTTCCCGCCCAAGGGCCGCTTCCTGGGCCGCGCGGACGTGGCCCACGCGATGCTGGCGGCGGTGGGGGACGAGGGGACGGTGAGGGAGGGGGTGGGGGTGGCGTACTAGGACACCGCGCCTCAGGGGCGGTGGGCGTCCCGGGAGGGGGTCCCCCGGCGGGGTTTGCCCCCGGCCCGGGGGCCCGGGGCCCGGGGGTTGCCGCCGGGCCCCCGCCGCCCTGGCCCCGAGGGGTGCCTCGGAGGGCGGGCTACAGGCTCACGCCCACCGTCACCGGCTCGTTGACCAGCGTGATGCCGAAGGTGTCCCGGACCCCGGCGACCACCTCGCGGGCGAGGGCGAGGAGGTCTTCGGTGGTGGCCTCGCCCCGGTTGGTGAGGGCCAGGGTGTGCTTGGTGGAGATACGGGCCGGACCGCTGCCGTAGCCCTTGGTGAAACCGGCCTTGTCGATCAGCCAGGCCGCGGAGGTCTTGGTGTGGCCGCTTCCCGCCGGGTAGGCGGGCGGTTCGGCGCCCTCGCCCAGCCGCTCGCCGGCCCGCGCCCGGAACGCCGCGAAGTCGGCGTCGGTGAGGATCGGGTTGGTGAAGAAGGAACCGGCCGACCAGGTGTCATGGTCCTCGGGGTCCAGGACCATGCCCTTCCCGGCGCGCAGCTTCAGCACGGTCTCGCGCGCGTCGGCCAGCGGGACGCGCTCCCCCGCCTCGACGCCCAGCACGCGGGCGGTCTCGGCGTATCTCAGGGGGGCCGACAGCCCGCCCGCGTCCTCCAGGAGGAAGCGGACGCGCAGCACGACATAGCGCTCGGGGTCGTCCTTGAAGCGGCTGTGCCGGTAGGAGAAGGCGCAGTCGGCGTTGGTGAGGGTGACGGTCTCGCCCGCGCGGCGGTCGTAGGCGAGGACCTCGGTGAGGGTGGTGGAGACCTCCTGGCCGTACGCCCCCACATTCTGGATCGGGGTCGCGCCGGCCGAGCCGGGGATGCCGGCCAGGCACTCGATCCCGGCGAGCCCGGCGTCCACCACCCGGGCGACCGCGTCGGTCCACACCTCGCCGGCGGCCAGCTCCAGCGCTGTCCCGGTCAGCTCGAAGCCCCGGGTGGCGATGCGCAGGGCGGTGCCCTCGAAGCCCTTGTCCGAGACGACCAGGTTGGAGCCGCCGCCGATCAGCAGCAGCGGCGTACCGGAGGCGTCGGCCGCGCGGACGGTGTCGATCACCTCGGCGTCCGTCGTCGCGGTGACCAGCCGGGTCGCGGGGCCGCCCAGCCGGAAGGTGGTCAGCGGGGCGAGCGGGGCGTCGTGGATTTCCTGCACGCGCCCAAGACTACGAGACGGCACTGACAACGCCGCGCTCCCGCTGCCTTGGCGCTACTCCCGTTCCGTCAGTCTCCGCCGGGCCTCCGCCCAGTCGACCGGCAACTGATCGGCGGAGGTCGTCCAGCGCACGAAGGCGGCGTCCCGCATCCGGGGCGCGAGCCCGCGGGAGGTCGGCCCGTGGGCGCCGGACCGGGTGAACTCCCGCAGGGCCTCGGGCGATTCCCAGGCGGACAGCGTCCAGAACGTCCGCTTCAGGACCTCGGCCCTGAGCCCGGCCCCATAGACGCCGGGCGCGCGCAGCACCTGCCGCCAGACGCGGGGTGTACGGGCGAAGAAGACCAGGGCGCCCCACAGGGTGCGGGTCTCGAACCGGGAGGCGAAGACATGCACCTCGGCGCCGGGGGGCGGGGTGTTGGGGGTGCTCCAGGGAAGGGTGGGCATGGCGTACTCCATCGGAAGAGCCGGAAGGGGCGCAAGGGGTTTACGGGTGGGCCGGTCCCTCAGGGGCGGGCACCGGTGTCGAGGAGAGCGCCGTCGAGGTGGTCGTCGTCCGGCACGCGCGCGGGGGCCGCTCCCACGGAACCGGGACCAGGAACGGGAACGGGACCGGGTGCCTCTCCCGGGGACCGGCGCCGGGCCGGGATCGCCAGGGCCGCGGCACCGGCGACGGCGACCAGCGCCGCACCGACGACCAGTGCGGGCCGGAGTCCGTCGACAAAGCTCTGGCCGGTCTCGTAGCCGCCCCGGGACGCGAAGATCGAGGACATGATGGCGATACCGAGTGCGCCGCCGACCTCGCGCAGCGCGTTGTTGGCGCCGGAGGCGATGCCCTGCTCCTTGGCGGTGACGCTGGCCATGACGAGGGCGGAGGCGGGTGCGAAGAACAGGGCCATGCCGACGCCGCTGAGGATCAGCCCGGGGAGCTGTCCGGCGTAGGAGGAGTCCGGGGTGACGATGGCGGCGAGGTAGCCGAGCCCGGCGGCCTGGAGGAAGAGCCCGGTGGCGACGACGGGGCGCCCGCCGACGCGGTCGGAGAGGATCCCGGCGATGGGGGCGACGAGGATCGGCATCGCGGTCCAGGGCAGCATCCTGAGGCCCGCCTCGGTGGGCGAGTAGCCGAGGACGCCTTGCAGATACTGGCTGAGCAGGAAGATCGACCCGAACATCCCGAGGAACATCAGCATGCTCGCCGCGTTGATCCCGGCGAACGCGCGGGACCGGAACAGCCGCATCGGCAGCATCGGGTGGGCCGCGCGGCTGCCGTGCAGGACGAACCCGGCGAGCAGCGCACCCCCGGTGAACAGTCCGAGCAGCACGGAGGTGCTGGTCCAGCCGTCGGCGGGCCCGCGCACCAGCCCGTACACGATCCCGAAGAGCCCGCCGCTGGCCAGCAGGGTGCCGCGGATGTCGAGCGGGGCGCCGGTGCCGTAGGACTCGGCGAACCGCAGCCGGGCCAGCGGCAGCAGGGCCACCCCCAGCGGAACGTTCAGCCAGAAGATCCACTGCCAGGACACGTGTTCGGTCAGCGTCCCGCCGATCAGCGGCCCGGAGGCCACCGCGAGCCCGTTCACAGCGCCCCAGACGCCGTACGCCATGCCGCGCTTCTCGGCCGGGACGGCCGCCGTGAGCAGGGTCAGTGTCAGGGGCATCATCACGGCCGCGCCGACGCCCTGCACCGCGCGGGCGGCGATCAGCTCGTTGAGGCCGGGGGCGAGCGCCGCGGCGGCGGAGGCGGCGGTGAACACGGCGAGCCCGGCGATGAACATCCGCCGCCGCCCGAACCGGTCCCCCAGTGCCGCGCCGAACATCAGCAGCACGGCGAAGGTGAGCGTGTAGGCGCTCACGGTCCATTCCAGGTCGTGCAGCGCCCCGCCGAGGTCCTCCCGGATGGAGGGCAGCGCGGTGGTGACGACGAGGTTGTCCAGGGCCGCCATGAACCCGGCGGCGCCGGTGAGCGCCAGGGCCCACCCGACGCCGCCACGGCGTGCGCCCGATGCGCTGCCGCCGTGTTCCGGCGCGCTGTGCTGTGACATGACTCCCCCAAGGAGATCTAGTGATCCATTACTAATTTCAGAGAGCAGAAGTTAGTCATCACTGACTAACTTGACCGGACAGCGATGAGCGATGATCGATGAGCAACAGGCAAGGACCCGGACCAGAGGAGACCGAGGAGAGGACAGAGGGGAGAGAGGGAACGGAGAAGGGAGGGGGGCCGGGGGGGCGTGGGAGGCAGACTCCGGGCGGAGTCCTAGGCGCTCGGCCGACCCTTGTTCAGCGCCGCCGGATAACACCCTTCCCAGACCCGGTGACCGGGTGGGAACCCCATCGCGACCAGCGAGTTGATGAGCATGCCGCGCGCCATGAAATTGGTCGTCTCGTCGGCGTCGCCACCGAGCGGCAGATGCACGGTGTCCCAGAGCCGCATCCAGCCGGCCCGCACTTCGTCCCCCAGTTCATGATCACCGGCCTGCTCGGCGGCGGCGACCGTGACATACATCTGCATCTGCATCAGCAGCCGATCGGGATCCTCGGTGACGATCCGGATGTAGGCGTTCGCCATGGCGTGCAGGGCCTCGTCGCCCTCCAGCCCGTCGGACGCCTCCTCGAAGACCCGGATGAGGTCGTTCATGCACCACTGGACCGTCGCCAGGAAGATCGCCCTCTTGCCCGGGAAAAGGCGGAAGAGGTACGGCTGCGAGACGCCGACCTGCTTGGCGATCGCCTCGGTGGAGGTGCCGTAGTAGCCGCCGCGGGCGAACTCACGCGCGGCGGCACGGATGACGCTGTCGCGTCGCTCTTCCGCGCTCATCCTGACCATGGAAGGTAAGTTAGTACTCAATCACTAACTAAGTCAAGGGGAAGGGAGCGGGACCTGCTGCCCGCCCCCTTTCTTGCTCACTCCTGCTTGCCTTCGCTCACCCCAGGCGAACAACCGCCCGGGACATGCCCAGCACCTTCTGCCCGCCGCTGGTGGCCGTCAGATCCACCCGCACGGTGTTGTCGTCCAGCTTGGCGGCGACCTTGCCGGAGACCTCGATCACGGCCCCCTTGTCGTCGTTCGGGACGACGACCGGCTTGGTGAAGCGGACCCCGTACTCGACGACCGCCGCCGGGTCCCCGGTCCAGTCGGTCACCACGCGGATCGCCTCGGCCATGGTGAACATGCCGTGCGCGATGACGTCCGGCAGCCCGACCTCCTTGGCGAACGTCTCGTTCCAGTGGATCGGGTTGAAGTCCCCGGAGGCTCCCGCGTACTGGACGAGGGTGGCGCGCGTCACAGGGAAGCTCTGCGCGGGAAGCTCCGTGCCGACCTCGACGTCGGCGTACGCGATCTTCGCGGTCATGGTGGTCACGCCTCCCCGGCCGCGCGGGCCACGAGCTTGGTGTAGGCGGTCACGACGGGCGCGCCGGCCTCGTCGTGCACCTCGCCGCGGATGTCGATGATGTCGTTGCCCGCCAGGGACTTGATCGCCTCGATCGTCGAGGTCACCGTCAGCCGGTCCCCCGCGCGAACCGGACGGACGTACGAGAACTTCTGGTCGCCGTGCACCACCCGGCTGTAGTCCAAGCCCAGTTGCGGGTCGGCGATGACCTCGCCCGCCGCCTTGAAGGTGATCGCGAACACAAAGGTCGGCGGAGCGATCACATCCGGATGCCCGAGCGCCTGGGCCGCCTCCGGGTCCGTGTAGGCCGGATTGGCGTCCCCCACGGCCTCCGCGAACTCCCGGATCTTCTCCCGCCCCACCTCATAGGGCTCGGTGGGCGCGTAGCTGCGCCCCACGAAGGACTGGTCGAGCGCCATGGCAGCGGACCTCCTGGTGTCTGTCGTCGAACGGTGTCTGTCGTCGTCGTACGGTCGGAAAACGACGCGAGGCCGCCCCCTGGCTGGGGGCGGCCTCGTGAACGAGCCTGAGTTATCGCGTCTCGCGGTGCGCGGTGTGCGCGTTGCAACGCGGGCAGTGCTTCTTCATCTCCAGTCGGTCCGGGTTGTTACGCCGGTTCTTCTTGGTGATGTAGTTCCGCTCCTTGCACTCCACGCAGGCCAGCGTGATCTTCGGGCGGACGTCGGTGGCAGCCACGTGAGTGCTCCTTGACGAACGGATGGGATGATTTAACGCAAGAAAGAGTAGCCGATCGGAGGACCGACCCCGCAATCGGCTACTGTCAGTAGCGGTGACCGGACTTGAACCGGTGACACAGCGATTATGAGCCGCTTGCTCTACCGACTGAGCTACACCGCTGTGATGCGATCAGGTCCCGCCTCTCGACGGGAACCTCACACACCAGAGCCCCAAAACGGAATCGAACCGTTGACCTTCTCCTTACCATGGAGACGCTCTGCCGACTGAGCTATTGGGGCGAGCGATGAAGACATTACACGCTCGGCAGCCGTTCACCCAAATCCGTTTCGCCGGGCCCGTCCACACCCGTCCGGGGGCCTTGCGGAGCCCCCGCGGGGGCCCTGCGGGGGCTGTTGCGGGTGCCGCTACAGGGGCTGTTGCGGGCGTCACCAGGGGCGCTGTTTCGGGTGCCGATCCGGGCGTCGATCCGGGCGCCGACGTGGGCCCCGGCGCGGGCGCTGAACCGGGTGCCTCAGGGACCTCCGTCACCTCGGCAACCACACCGGTACGACTATTGCGCTCCTCCCCGTGGGGCAGGGATCGCCACCCTAGGCTCGACTCACTCTGTGTGATCACGCGCGGCGCCGCCCTTGCCCTTCCCCATTCACCGACACCGTCCGCCTTGTCCTTGATGCCGTCCCGCCCGCACCATGCCGCACGGCCCCGCCGAGCTCTACCGATTCCCACCGAGCCTCAGTGATTTTTGTCTAGTTTCCCCAAGTTTCACCGAGTTCCGCCGTCCGAGCGCCGAGTCCCTGGAGCGCGATGCCCGACAGCCAGCCTCAGCCGCCCCCTTCGCCCGATTCCGCGTCGGGAACGCCGTCGTCGTCCTCGGGGCCGTCCTCCTCGGGGTCGTCCACCGGGTCCTCGTCAGGGAGGACGCCTTCGGGTTCCTCCGGCTCTTCGGAGTCCTCGGGGGCCTCGGGGGCCTCGGGGTTGTCCGGAGCCGTGGGGGCGGCCGACGCCGCTTCGTCGCTGCTCCTGTGCGGCGCCCGGCTCACGGACGGCCGGCAGGTGGACGTACGGCTGGGGCACGGCCGGATCGAGGCGGTCGGTACGGCGGGCAGTCTGGGGGTCGGCCGGGGCTCGGGCACGCGTGTGGATCTGTCCGGCTATCTGCTGCTGCCCGCGCCCGCGGAGCCGCACGCGCACTCCGACACCGCGCTCACCGCCGACGAGGACGGTCCGGTCTCGTACGACCCCGGGGACGTCCAGCGGAGGGCCACGGAGGCGGCACTGCTCCAGCTCGGGCACGGGGCCACCGCGTTGCGCGCGCATGTGCGGGTGGGCGATGTGCAGGGGCTGAGCGTGCTGGAGGCGGTGCTCCAGGCCCGGCGGTCGCTGCGCGGGCTCGCGGAGCTGACGACGGTGGCGGTGCCGCGCGTCCTGACCGGGCTGGCCGGCGCCGACGGGCTGGCGATGCTGCGGGACGCGGTGAAGATGGGCGCGTCGGTGGTGGGCGGCTGCCCCGACCTGGACCCGGATCCGACGGGCTATGCCCAGACGGTCCTGGAGGTGGCCTCGGAACACGGCTGCCCGGTCGATCTGCACACCGACGCCGGCGACCCGGCCCGGCTGTCCCGGCTGGCGGCGATGGCCGGTGGTCTGCGGCCGGGTGTGACCCTGGGCCCGTGCGGCGGCCTGGGCGCCCTGCCCCCGGAACTCGCGTCCCGGACCGCCGACCAGCTCGCCGCGGCCGGTGTGACCGTCGTCTGTCTGCCGCAGGGCGGCTGCGGCGGCATCGACCGGCCGGGGAAGGGCACGGGGACGGGGACGGCTCCGGTGCGGCTGCTGCGCGCGGCCGGTGTCCGGGTGGCCGCGGGCAGCGGTGCCCTGCGGGACGTGTCGAACCCGGTCGGGCGCGGGGACCCCCTGGAGGCCGCCTATCTGCTGGCCTCCCGTGAGGGTCTGCGCCCGGCGGACGCCTACGACTGCGTCAGCTCCGCCGCGCGGGCCGCGCTGGGGCTTCCCGAGGTACGGGTGGAGGCCGGTTTCCCGGCCGAGCTGCTCGCCGTCCGCGGGGAGCGGCTCTCCGGCGCGCTGTCGCTGGCGTACAGCCGGATCGTGGTGCACCGGGGGCGGGTGGTGGCGCGCACCAGCGCGGTGCGGGAGTACTGCAATTCGGCGGTGGCCGCGGAGTTGGGGCTGCCGCGGCAGGGGAGGGGGGAGCTGTCGTGACGAGGTGGTGAGGCGGGGAGAGTGCGCTCCCGCGCGTGCGCCGGGGGAGCGAGGGGTGCGTCCGAGGGTCGCCAGGACGTCGTGCGGCAAACGCGGCCGTCCGGGCGTACGGTCAAAGGCATGCGCATGGTGATTGCTGGTGGTCATGGTCAGATCGCGCTGCGGCTGGAGCGTTTGCTCTCCGCGCGCGGGTACGAGGTGGCGGGGCTCATCCGCCGCGCCGAGCAGGGCGAGGCGCTGCGGGCGGCCGGTGCCGAACCGGTGCTGATGGACCTGGAGTCGGCCTCGGTGGAGGAGGTCGCGGCGCACCTTCGGGGCGCGGACGCGGCGGTGTTCGCGGCGGGCGCGGGGCCGGGCAGCGGGGCGGCGCGCAAGGACACGGTGGACAAGGACGCGGCGGTGCTGTTCGCGGACGCGGCGGTCCGCGCGGGCGTACGCCGCTTCGTCGTCGTCTCCTCGTACGGCGCCGATCCCGGGCACCCCGGTGACGAGGTCTTCGACATCTATCTGCGGGCCAAGGGCGCGGCCGACGCGTATGTGCGGGGCCTGGACGCGCTGGACTGGACGATCCTGCGGCCCGGCGCCCTGACCAATGACCCCGGCAAGGGCCTGGTCCGGCTGGAGGCGCACACCGGACGCGGGGCGATCTCCCGCGACGACGTGGCTACCGTCCTGGTGGAGCTGCTGGAGACCCCGGCGACGGCGGGCCTCACCCTGGAGCTGATCGGCGGCTCGACTCCGGTACCGGTGGCGGTCAAGTCGGTGGCGGGCAACTGACCGGACGCCTCTCGGACACCGGGGGGCTCCCGGGAGGGGCGGCTTCCGGACGGCGGCTGTCGGTCGAACAGGCGCGCGCCCGGCAGATCGGCACCCGGGAGGGGACGGCTCCTGGGCGCATCGGCTGTCCACACTGTCAGAAGAGCGGCAGTTGCCCGGGGAAGTCGGGCAGCACGTACCCGTCCAAGCCCGCTTGCACGGCCCCCAGTTGCGCCTGACTGCGCGACCCCGGGCACGAGAGGAGCCGTCCGCTCTCCCGTGCTCCGGGCGGGTCGTGCCGCGCGTACCGCCCGGCGACGACGGCGATCTCGCGACGGCACTCGGGGCACTTCCTACGACGCGACGACATACCCCCAGTCTGCCCGCCCCCACTGACATCGCCCTGCCCGACGACACGCGCGATGAGCAGAAGACGACTGCGGGGCAAGTACGAGGCGAGTGCGCGACGAGACGCGATGACCTGGGCGGTGGCGGCATGACAAAGGGTCCGTGACCTGTGGTGATCACAGGTCACGGACCCTTTGTTCCGTGTGGCGGCGCCAGGATTCGAACCTGGGAAGGCGAAGCCGGCAGATTTACAGTCTGCTCCCTTTGGCCGCTCGGGCACACCGCCGGGGATTTTGCTGCCTTTTCGTACCGCTTTTTGGCGGTCCTTGCTGGCAACGACGTAAACAATACCCGATGCCGAGGGGTGCTCCGCCACCCGATTGATCGGCGCCCTGAGCCAGGTGGGTGGCTAGGCTTGTGCGGATGCGGACCCGGTCTCGTGCCGGGCTCGGCGCCCGCTCGCAGGACGTCGTGACGCACCCGTTCGCCCCCTGATACAAGGAGCCACAGGACATGGCCGACTCCAGTTTCGACATCGTCTCGAAGGTCGAGCGGCAGGAGGTCGACAACGCCCTCAACCAGGCCGCCAAGGAGATCTCGCAGCGCTACGACTTCAAGGGCGTCGGCGCCTCCATCGCGTGGTCCGGCGAGAAGATCCTCATGGAGGCCAACTCCGAGGACCGGGTGAAGGCTGTCCTTGACGTCTTCCAGTCCAAGCTGATCAAGCGCGGTATCTCCCTGAAGGCGCTCGACGCGGGTGAGCCCCAGCTCTCGGGCAAGGAGTACAAGATCTTCGCCTCGATCGAGGAGGGCATCTCCCAGGAGAACGCCAAGAAGGTGGCGAAGATCATCCGCGACGAGGGTCCCAAGGGTGTGAAGGCCCAGGTCCAGGGCGACGAACTGCGCGTCACGTCGAAGAGCCGCGACGACCTTCAGGCCATCATCGCCCTCCTCAAGGGCAAGGACTTCGACTTCGCGCTTCAGTTCGTGAACTACCGGTGATCGTCAGCGGCCGGTGATCGCTTCGGGGGGCGGTGGCCGGCCGGCGCGCGCCTGGCGGTGACCGATCGGGATGGGGCGAGCCGGGGCGGGGGCGGTCGAGGAGTGAGGTGAGGGGGCGGGTGCGGCCGAGGCATCCGCCCTTTCCTATTGCCGTGCTTGGTCCGGTAGGCGGGCTCGGTCGGCTCGGGGAGGGGGTTCGGCTTGCTCCGCCTGGGCTTTGCTCGCCAACTGGCCTTCGCTTCCTTCCGTCTCCCGCTGCTCTCCCGGCCTCAGCTTCGCGAGTTGCCGAACAGCAGGCGGTAGATGATCAGCAGGACCAGCGAGCCGCCTATCGCGGAGAGCCAGGTGGCGCCGTCGTAGAAGTCCTTGGTGATCGGCTGGTCCAGGAACCGGGCCGAGATCCAGCCGCCGAGGAACGCGCCCACGACTCCGATCAGGGTCGTCCCGATGAAGCCGCCGGGGTCGCGGCCCGGCAGGAGGAACTTGGCGATGGCTCCCGCCAACAGTCCCAGAATGATCCAACTGATAATGCCCATGTCGTGAACCTGCCCTTCCGTACGGCGTCTGTGCAGTCCCCGCTCTGTGACATTCGTCTTGTCTCTTGCTTGTCTCTTGTTTGTCTCTTGGCGGGGTGCGCTCCGGCCGTGCGTCGCACTGTGGTGGTCTTGCCGTTGTGAGCGAGTGGGTGGGTTGAGTGAGTAGGTGGGTGGTGGTTGGGCGTTCGCGTCGTGTTGGTGGGAAGGACGTCTGCCCGGTGTGTGGTGGTTGCAACGGTCAATAGGGTGCGGCGTATGACACAGTCGGCCGGTCCTGGACTGCGACGCACCCTCGGGGTCGGGGACGCCGTTGTCATCGGGCTCAGCTCGATGATCGGCGCCGGGATCTTCGCCGCGCTGGCCCCCGCCGCCCGCGCGGCCGGGTCGGGTCTGCTGCTCGGGCTCGCGCTGGCCGCCCTGGTCGCGTACTGCAACGCCGCCTCGTCGGCGCGGCTGGCCGCCCGGTATCCGCGGTCGGGCGGCACCTATGTGTACGGCCGCGAACGGCTCGGCCCTTTCTGGGGGTATCTGGCCGGTTGGGCTTTCGTGGTCGGTAAGACGGCCTCCTGTGCGGCGATGGCGCTTACGGTGGGGGCCTACGTGTGGCCGGGGCAGGCGCATGCGGTGGCGGTGGCGGCCGTAGTGGCGCTGACCGCGGTGAACTACGGCGGGGTCCAGAAGTCCGCGTGGGTGACCCGGGTGATCGTGGCGGTCGTGCTGGCGGTCCTCGCTCTCGTGGTGGTCGTGTCTCTGGGGTCGGACGCGTCCGGGGCCGGGCGGCTCGGCATCGGGGCGTCGGGTGGGGTGGGTGGGGTGCTCCAGGCGGCGGGGCTGCTGTTCTTCGCGTTCGCGGGGTACGCGCGGATCGCCACCCTGGGCGAGGAGGTGCGCGATCCGGCGCGGACCATTCCCCGGGCGATCCCACTGGCTCTGGGCATCACACTGGCGGTTTACGCCTGTGTGGCGGTTGCCGTGCTCTCCGTGCTGGGGCCGGAGGGTCTCGGGCGGGCGGGCGCGCCTCTGGCGGAGGCCGTACGGGCGGCCGGGATGCCGGAACTGGCGCCTGTGGTGCGGGTCGGCGCCGCCATGGCCGCGCTGGGTTCGCTGCTCGCGCTGATCCTGGGCGTCTCCCGGACGACGCTGGCCATGGCCCGGGACCAGTATCTGCCGGGCGCGCTCGCCTCAGTCCATCCCCGGTTCCAGGTGCCGCACCGGGCGGAGCTGGCGGTCGGCGCGGTGGTCGCGGTGCTGGCCGCCACGGTGGATGTGCGCGGTGCCATCGGTTTCTCCTCCTTCGGTGTGCTGGCGTACTACGCGGTCGCCAACGCCTCGGCCTGGACGCTGGATCCGGCGGCGAGGGCGCGGTTGGTGCCGGTGGTGGGTCTCGTCGGGTGTGTGGTGCTGGCGTTCGCCCTGCCGGTGGTGTCCGTGCTGGTGGGTGCGGGGGTGCTGGTGGTGGGTGTGGTCGCGTATGGGGTGCGGGAGTGGTGGGGGGCCGCGCGGGTGTAGGGCCGGGTGGTGATTTGTGGCGTGAGGTCTCCGGGGGGAGGGTTAGGGCTGGGGGAGGTGGCTACGGGGTGGGGGTCTTGGTCGTGCGGGTGCGGAAGGAATCCCAGGGGGTCAGGTCCATGCCCTCGTTGGTCTCCTCGTACCAGCCCGTGCCGGCTATCCAGGTGCGCAGCCAGTCATCCAGGCCCGGGGCGTCCACGTACCAGGCGTGTTCGGCGTCGTCCGCGTTCGGTTCGTAGAGCAGGACCGGGGAGTGCGGGGTGAGACAGTCGACGCAGGCGAACATGCCGCAGCCCCAGTGGGATATCGGCAGGACGCCCTCGGGCCAGAGCCAGTCGGGGTCGTCGCTGCTCCAGCCGCGCCGGTCCAGATACTCGGCGACCGCCGACGACTCCTCGGACGGGGAGTTGTCGAGAAGGGGCAGCAGGCCGTACTCCGGGCCGAATCCGCCGTCGGCTATCCGCAGATACAGGTCCGCGAGCAGTTCGGGCAGGCGGAAGCCGAGTGCGGCCTCGGCTCGGGACACGGTGTCCGGGGCTGCCGGGGCGGGGAGGGAGGTGTGTCCCCACGGGTGGTCGTTGGCTGCCTTCGTCCGCACCTGGCTCAGCAACTGCTCGTTCGCGGTCATGACTTCATGGTGCCGGGTGCCACTGACATTCGGGCAGCCCTGTGGACAACCGTGAGATTGTGGATAACTTTCTTCGCCGGGAGGCCGCGTGGCGGGGGTGCTTCGGAGGGGCGGGAAGGTCAGGTGAGGTGTACCGCTGCTCCGCTCTGTGCGAGGAGTGCGAGGAGTTCCTCGAAGGTTGCGGTGCGGGGGTGGGCGTAGGGGGTGACGCCCAGGCAGGTGCGGGCGGTGGCGGAGTGGTGCCAGACGAGGGTGAAGCCCGGGGGCGTGCCCCAGTCTCCTCTGAGGCAGTCGATGAGGGCGTCCTGGCCCCAGCCGAAGTAGCCGCCGGGGCCGTTGACGGCCTCGCCGAGGGCGCAGAAGAAGCCGGGGACGTCCGTGATGTGGCGGCCGTCGAGGTGGTAGGTGGTGGGGGTGGGGTGGTCGGGGTGGGGGTGCGCTTGGTTGTGGTTGTGGTTGGAGAGTGCCGTCTCCAGCCAGAAATGTCGGGCTTCGGTGGTGCATTCGGCCCAGCGGCCGGGTTCGGCGGGTCTGCCGTCGCTCCAGAGTCGCCAGACCTGCTCGGCCACGAGCGGGGGCCGGTCCGCGCCGGGGTCGAAGAGGAGGTCGACCAGGTCGGGGGCGAGCGCTGATGGTGTCCAGGACAGCAGTCGGCCCTCGGCCGCTGACTGCACCGGGCGGCCGGAGGTGTCGATGCGCAGCAGTTTCGCCTCGCCCAGGCCGGCCGTTCCGTTCTGCTTCGCCGTTCCGTTCAGAGTGGAGCGCAGGGTGCCTCTCGGGGAGCAGCCCAGCAGGTGTACCGGGGGCGGTTGCGGTTCGGGTGGGGGCGTGGGTGTGCGGGCCAGGTCGCGGCAGGTGCCGTACGGCTCGCCCGTCGGGGACAGAGCGCGGTAGCCCGGGGAGAGGGGTGGGCACTGGGGGTAGTCGCAGGGGTTGTCCTCGGCGGGGGTGCCCTCGACGGTGATGTCGGTCAGGGAGAGGTCGCGGGCGCAGGGGCGGGCGGTGAGGACGCGGACGTCCTCCAGCCACCACTCCCCCACTGCTCGTCCCCGGCGGTCGAGGATCTCCAGGGTCAGTGCGCCGAGTGGGGCCGAGCCGTCGGTACGCGCGCGGGCCACCGCTTCGCGCAGGGGACCGTCCGGGGCACTGCCCAGGAGGGTGTATGTCTCCCGTGAGGGGGTGGGGGCCTTGGCCAGGAGGCCCGTGACGTCCGTGCAGGTGCCCCAGGGCTCCTCGTAGCCCGGCTCGCCCTCGTACTCGGCTCGGCGGTCGCAGGAGAGGAGGGCGTACTTCGGGGGTGGCGGGGCAGTGGAGGGTGGTTCGGGGGGCGGTGGGCCGCTCGGCGTTTTCGACATCGGTCCCCCTCTGGTGCCGGTTGGCGGCTGTGGCTGTCCGTCACTGGGGGCTGTGTGCGGCCCGTCCCTTGCGTGGATCGCGGCCCGTGCGTCACTGCCGCCCAGGTGGAGGCTCTGCGTTTTCCCCTGTGCGGGGCACGCTGGATACTGGCAGGTAGGACCGGGCCCGGGGCGGAATCCGCGAAGGGGCAGTGACTGTGAAAATCATCAACCTTGTTCTCAACATCCTGTGGTTGATCTTCAGCGGGATCTGGCTCGCACTGGCCTACACGCTGGCGGCGATCATCTGTTTCATCCTGATCATCACGATTCCGTTCGGTATCGCCTCGCTGCGGATCGCCGGGTATGTGCTCTGGCCGTTCGGGCGGACGACCGTGGTGAAGCCGGAGGCGGGGGTGGGGTCGCTGATCGGCAATGTCATCTGGATCATCTTCGCCGGGTGGTGGCTCGCCATCGGGCACATCCTCACCAGCATCCCGCTGTTCCTGTCGATCATCGGGATTCCGTTCGGCTGGGCCAATCTCAAGATGATTCCGCTGTCGCTGATGCCGCTGGGGCAGGAGGTCGTCCCGACCGACCGGCGGTTCGCCGGGTGGTGACCCGCGCGCGGGTCACTGTCCGCGGCCACCACCCGCCATCCGCTCAAGGCGGGCGATGCGCTCGGCCATCGGCGGGTGGGTGGAGAACATCTTGGACAGGCCCTGGCCGGGGCGGAACGGGTTCGCGATCATCATGTGGCTCGCCGTCTCGATCCGGGGCTCGGGGGGCAGCGGAAGCTGCTTGGTGCCGGTCTCCAGCTTGCGCAGGGCGCTGGCGAGGGCGAGCGGGTCGCCCGTGAGCTGGGCGCCGGAGGCGTCCGCCTCGTACTCCCGGGATCTGCTGATGGCCATCTGGATGAGGCCGGCCGCGAGGGGGCCCAGGATCATGATCAGCAGCATCCCGAGCAGACCGGGGCCGTCGTCGTCATCGGAGCGGCCGATGGGGATGAGCCAGGCGAAATTGACCAGGAACATGATCACGGAGGCCAGGGCGCCCGCCACCGACGAGATCAGGATGTCCCGGTTGTAGACATGGCTCAGCTCATGGCCGATGACCCCGCGCAGCTCGCGCTCGTCGAGGAGCCGGAGGATGCCTTCGGTGCAGCACACCGCCGCGTTGCGCGGGTTGCGGCCGGTCGCGAAGGCGTTGGGTGCCTCGGTCGGTGAGATGTAGAGGCGGGGCATGGGCTGGCGGGCCTGCGTGGACAGCTCACGCACCATCCGGTAGAGGGCGGGCGCCTCGAACTCGCTGACCGGACGGGCCCGCATCGCGCGCAGCGCCAGCTTGTCGCTGTTCCAGTACGCGTACGCGTTCGTCCCCAGCGCGATCAGGACCGCCACGATCAGGCCCGTGCGGCCGAAGAAGCTGCCGATGACGATGATGAGTGCGGACAGTCCCCCGAGGAGTACTGCGGTCCTGAGCCCGTTGTGCCGGCGGTGCACGGTACGCCCTCCAAGTGGTGCGGCAGGGGAACCCTTTGCTGTCTGGTCTGCGCTGTCTGGTGTGCGATGCCACTGGTGCCGTGGTGTCTCGTCCTGTCACGGTCCAGTGGACCCTCCCGCTCTGGTCAACGCCAGGCGAAGGCCACTAGTTCCCTTTTGTTCGCCGGGGCACGGGTGGGCCGTCCGGGTGACGGGGTGCCGACACGTGGAAGGGGACATGGAGCGGGCGGTGGCCGCTCGGCGGGGGTCAGAAGAGGGTCGTGTCCGCGAAGCGCAGGACGAGCTGGGGGGCTCCCGACAGGGCGATGCCGATGACGGCCGTGAGGGCGAGGGCGGCGGTGACGGGGGCGGGGGCGGGGGCCCGCAGGGCCGCGGGGGCACCCGCGGGGGCGCGGAAGAGCAGCGCCGTCCACTGGAGGTAGTAGTACAGGGCGATCACGACGTTGGCGGCCATCACGACGGCGAGCCAGCCGAGGCCCGCGTCCACGGCCGCGCCGAACACGGTGACCTTGGCGAAGAGGCCGATGATGCCCGGGGGCAGTCCGGCGAGGCAGAGCAGGAAGAAGGCCATCAGGAGCGCGGTGAGCGGGCTCGTGGCGTACAGGCCCCGGTAGTCGCCGACCCGGTTGCGGGGCTTCGTACGGGCCACCAGGGCGACGACGGCGAACGCGCCGAGGTTCACGGCGGCGTACATCAGGGCGTAGGCGAGGGTGGAGCCGACGGAGCGCCGGGGGTCGTCGGAGTACGCGGCGGCGGCGATCGGGACGAGGAGGTAGCCGGCCTGGCCGACGGAGGACCAGGCGAGCAGGCGTACGGCGCTGTACGCGCGCGTGGGGCGCTGCCGCAGGGCGCCGACGTTGCCGACGGTCATGGTGAGGGCGGCGAGCACGGCCAGGGCGGGGCCCCAGAGGTCGGCGTACGACGGGAGGGCGATGACGGTGACGAGGATCAGGCCGGAGAAGCCGACCGCCTTGCCGACGACGGAGAGATAGGCGGCGATGGGGAGCGGGGCCCCTGTGTAGGTGTCGGGCACCCAGAAGTGGAACGGGACCGCGGCGGTCTTGAAGGCGAAGCCGATGAGGGTCAGGATCACGCCGGTTTCGGCGAGGGTGGCGAGCTGGCCGTCGACGTCCTGGATCCGGGTGGCGATCTCGGTGAGGTACAGGGTGCCGGTGGAGGCGTACAGGAAGCTCACGCCCAGGAGGGTGACCGCGGTGGCGGTGACCGAGGAGAGGAAGAACTTCAGGGCCGCCTCGGAGGACCTCCGGTCGCCGTACTTGAGGCCGACCAGCGCGAAGGCGGGCAGGGAGGCGACCTCCAGGGCGACGATCAGGGTGGCCAGGTCGCGGGAGGCGGGGAGCAGGGCGGCACCGGCGGCGGAGCACAGGAGCAGGAACCAGTACTCGCCGTCGGGCAGTGTCGTGTGGGAGTCCTTGAGGGCGGTGACCGAGAGGAGGGCGGTGAGCAGGGCGCCGCCGAGGACGAGGAGCTGGACGACGAGGGTGAAGCGGTCGGCGGTGTAGCTGCACACGTCCGGGTCGCCGGTGAGGCAGAACGTGCTGCGGTCGCCGTCGAGGAGGGGCAGCAGCATCAGGGTCGAGGCGGCGAGGCCCGCGATGGAGATGCCGCCCAGGACGGCTTTGCGGTGCTCGCCGATGAAGAGGTCGGCGACCAGGACGGCGAGGCCGACGACCGCGGCAATGGTGGGCGGCGCGATGGCGAGCCAGTCGACGGACTGCACCAGGGACGCGGCGGCGGCAGGCTGGGCGAGGGCGCTCATCGGTTGCCTCCTGCGAGGAGCTGCTGCACGGCCGGGTCGGTGAGACCGAGGAGGGTTCTCGGCCAGAGACCGGCGACGACGGTGAGGGCGACGAGCGGGGCCCAGGCCGCGTACTCGTACGTCTGGACGTCGGCGAGGCGGGGTGCGTCCTGCGGGACCGCGCCCATGCAGACGCGGCGGACCACGATCAGCAGGTACGCGGCCGTGAGCAGGGTGCCGAAGGCGCCGATGGACATGAAGGTGAGGAAGGCGGGGCGGCTGAGTCCCTCGGCCGGGTCGAACGCGCCGAACAGGGCGAGCATCTCGCCCCAGAACCCGGCGAGACCGGGCAGGCCGAGCGAGGCGACGGCGGCGAAGGCGAGCAGTCCGCCGAAGCGCGGGGCCCTGCCGTACAGGGCGGCGCCGGTCTGCTCGGCGAGGGCGTCGAGGTCGGTGGTGCCGGTGCGGTCCTTGAGGGCTCCGACCAGGAAGAACAGCAGGCCGGTGATGAGGCCGTGGGCGATGTTGGCGAAGAGGGCGCCGTTCACGCCGGTCGGGGTCATCGTGGCGATGCCGAGCAGCACGAAGCCCATGTGGCCGACGGAGGAGTAGGCGATCAGCCGCTTCAGATCGCCCTTCGCGCCCTGTTTGGCGAGGGCGAGACAGGCCAGCGAGCCGTAGACGATCCCGACGACGGCGAAGGCGGCGAGGTAGGGCGCGAAGGTCCGCATCCCCTCGGGCGCGACCGGCAGAAGAATCCGGACGAACCCGTACGTACCCATCTTCAGCATGACGCCGGCCAGCAGGACCGAGCCGACGGTCGGGGCGGCGGTGTGGGCGTCGGGCAGCCAACTGTGCAGCGGCCACATCGGCGTCTTCACGGCGAGCCCGAGACCGATCGCCAAAACCGCGATGACCTGCACGGATGTGGTCAGCGACCGGCCGTTGTCAGTGGCGAGTGCGACTATGTCGAATGTGCCCGCGGTGATTCCGATCAGCAGCAGGCCGAGCAGCATGATGACGGAGCCGAGCAGCGTGTAGAGGATGAATTTCCAGGCCGCCGCGGCCCGGCCCTCGCCGCCCCAGCGGGCGATGAGGAAGTACATCGGGATCAGGACCATCTCGAAGGCGAGGAAGAACAGCAGCAGGTCGAGGACGGCGAAGGTGGCGAGGGTGCCGCCCTCCAGCACGAGCAGCAGGGCGACGAACGCCTTCGGGGTCGGGCCCGCGGGCATCTTGAAGTAGGAGTAGAGCGCGCAGAGGAAGGTCAGCAGCGCGGTCATGACCAGAAGGGGGAGGGAAATGCCGTCGATGCCGAGGTGGATGCGCACATCGAGCGCGGGGATCCACCTGATGTCCGTGCCGGCCTGCATCTTCGACGGCTGGTCGTGGTCGAAGCCCAGCGCCAGGACGACGGTGGCGGCCAGGACGACACCGGTCACGGTCACCCCGTGGCGGAGCACGGCCTGCTCGGGCGACTTCCCCTTCAGTCCGGGCGGGGCGGGGAGGAGAGCGGCGACGGCGCCGAGGAGCGGGCCGACGACGACGAACGCCAGAAGGAACTGCATCACGGACTCGTTGATATCGATCACGCCTGCTCACGCTCCCGTGGCGACAAGGACGGCGGCGACCGCGAGAACGACGGTGCCGGCGAGCAGCGCGCTCACATAGGTCTGCACATTGCCGGTCTGGGCCCGGCGTACGGCGGCCCCCAGCCAGCGCGGTAGCGCCCCGGCTCCCTGGACATAGGTGTCGACGACCTCGCGGTCGAGGAACCGGACGAGTCCGGCCGCCGCCTGGACCGGGCGGACGAACAGCGCCGCGTACAGGGCGTCGAGGTGGAAGCCCGCGGCGGCGGGCCGGTGCAGCGGGCCCAGCAGCAGCCGTCCCGGGTCGGCCGGGTCGGGGGCGTCGGCGATGTCCCCGTAGGCGGGTGTGTGGGTGGCGATGGCCTCGGCCTCCACCCGTGCCGCGTCCGCCTCCGGATGGGCGGCGACGGCACCCAGCGGGGCGCTCCGGGCGCGGGCCCGGGTGTGGCGCCAGGCGGCGTAGGTGACGATCCCGCCGGTGAGGGCGGCGCCGGTGCCGAGGACCGAGGTCAGCAGGGTCGGTCCGAGGTCACCGCCGTCGAACCAGCCCTGGAGTCCGCGGTAGGCGAATCCGCCGAAGGCGAGCGAGGGCGCGGCGAGGACCCAGAGGACCAGGGTCATGGCGAGCGGCTGGCGGCCGTGGTCGGGGGCCTCCTCGCCCCGGCCGCGGAAGGCGAGCAGCCACAGACGGGTCGCGTAGGCGGCGGTGAGGACGGCGGTGACGAGTCCGGCGACCAGGACGATCCAGCCCGCGGTGGCGGGGACGTTCTCGCCGTGGCCGGCGGTGACCTGTTCGGCGGCGCCGAGGACGGACTCCTTGGAGAAGAAGCCGCTGAACGGCGGGATCGCGGCGAGCGCGAGCAGGGCCACGGTCATCGTCCAGTAGGCGTCGGGGACGCGGTCGCGCAGATCGCGCATGCGGGACATGGCGGCCAGCGAGTTGGTGCCGGCGGCGTGGATGATCACGCCGGCGGCGAGGAACAGCAGCGCCTTGAAGGCGCCGTGGGACAGGAGGTGGAAGACGGCGGCACCGCGGTCGGCGACGGCGAGGGCGCCGGTCATGTAGCCGAGCTGGCCGATGGTCGAGTAGGCGAGGACGCGTTTGATGTCGTCCTGGGCGAGGGCGGCGAGGCCGGAGCCGGCCATGGTGACGGCGGCCATCACGGCGAGGACCACCAGGGCGGCGCCGGACGCCTGGAAGACGGGCAGGAGCCGGGCGACGAAGTAGACACCGGCGGCGACCATCGTCGCGGCGTGGATCAGCGCGGAGACGGGTGTGGGGCCCGCCATCGCGTCCGGGAGCCAGGTGTGCAGCGGGAACTGCGCCGACTTGCCCGCGACACCGGCGAGCAGAAGGAGGGCGATCAGGGTGGGGTGGTCCAGGCCGCCGTCGGCGACGGTGCGCAGGATCTCGGTGATGCCGAAGGAGCCGGCGTCGGTGGCGAGGGCGAACAGGCCGATGAGGAAGGGGACGTCGCCGAGCTTGGTGACCAGGAACGCCTTCAGGGAGGCGGCGCGGGCCTCGGGGGTCTCCCAGTAGTGGCCGACGAGGAAGTAGGAGCAGATGCCCATGATTTCCCAGCCGACCAGCAGCACCATCAGGTCCCCGGAGTAGACCACCAGCAGCATCGCGGAGGTGAACAGCGAGACCAGGGCGGCGTAGGAGGGGTAGCGCGGGTCGTCGCGCAGATAGCCCGTCGAGTAGATCTGCACACAGCAGGCGATGAACGCGACCAGGACGGCGACGAGGGCGGCGAAGCCGTCGATGTACAGGGCGAGTTCGATGGGGACGGAGCCGGTGGGGGTCAGTTCGGTGGCCGCGGCGATCGGGGCGTCGCCGCCCTGGCGCACGGCGACGAGCACGGTGAGGACGAGGGAGGCGAGGGTGGGCAGGACCGCGAGCGGGCGGACGTAGCCGGGGCCCGATCTGCCGACGGAGAGACCGGCGGCGGCCCCCAGGAAGGGAAGGAGGGGGACGAGGGCGGCGAGGGTGGTGGTGGTCACGCGGTGGCCTCGGCCTTCTCGGCGGCGCCGGCGGGCCGGTGGGTCGCGGGGAGCGCGGCGGCGGAGCCGGGGCCGTCGTCATCGGGGCCGTGGGGGTCGGGGTCGCCGTCTTCCGGGCCGTCGGCGGGGCCGCCGTCCGGGCCCTCGGCGGTGTCGCGGAGCTTGTCGATGTCCGAGGTGCCGCGGTTGCGGTGAACGGCGAGGACGATCGCCAGGCCGATACCGATCTCGGCGGCGGCGATGGCGATGGTGAACAGGGTGAGGGCCTGGCCGGAGTGCAGGGTCTCCTCGGCGGCCTTGCTGAGCCAGACGTCGAAGGCGACGAGATTGAGGTTGACCGCGTTGAGCATCAGCTCGACCGACATCAGCACGAGGATCGCGTTGCGGCGGGCGAGGACGCCGTACAGGCCGGTGCAGAACAGGAGGGCCGACAGCACGGCGGGATAGGCGAGATGCATCAGCGGGCGCCTTCCGGGTCGGCGGGGGGTTCTGTGGGGGTGCCCGGGGTGGCGGCGGGGGCTGCGGAGACTGTGGGGGTGGTGGGGCTCGTGGTGGTGCGCGGGGCCGGGCGGGGCTGTGCGGGGGCTGTCGGGGGGTGGGGCTTGGCCTTGCGGGACAGGACGATCGCGCCGACCAGGGCGGAGAGGAGGAGGACGGAGAGGGCCTCGAAGGGGAGGACCCAGTTCTGGAAGAGGCTCTCGCCGGTGACGCGGGTGGAGCCGGCGGCGGCGCCCTCCAGGTCGATCCAGGTGGCGCGGAAGGCGTCGACGACCACCCAGACCAGACAGAGCGCGGCGACCACGGCCACGCCGAGGGCGACCCAGCGGTTGCCGGAGTCGGCGTCGGGGCTGCGGCCGATGGGGGCCTTGGTGAGCATGAGACCGAAGAGCAGGAGGACGACGACGGAACCGACGTAGATGAGGACCTGGACCCAGGCGATGAACTCGGCGGTGAGGAGGAGGTACTCGACGGCGAGTCCGCCGAGGGCGACGACCAGCCAGAGGGCGGCGTGGACGAGTTGCCGGGTGGTGACGGTGATGATCGCGGCGCCGAGGGTGACCAGGCCGACCAGGAGGAAGGCGATCTCGACGCCGGTCGGGGAGAGGAAGCCGCGGGTGTCGGCGGTGGGGGTGGTGGCGAGGGTGGTCAGGGTGGTGTGCGTCGCCGTGGCGGCGGCTGCGGCGAGGGTCACGAGTCGCCTCCCTCGGGGTCGGCCGGCGGGGGCGGGGTGGGGCGGTGTCCGGCCTCAGCGGGGGGTTCCGGGGGGTGGGTCGTGGAGGCCGTGGGCGGGGTGGCCGCCAGTTTCTCGGCGGTCTTGCGGGCCGCGGCGATCTCCTTGGGCTCCTCGGCGGCGGGGTCGAGGGCGGGCGGGGCCGGGACCGTCCACATCCACTCGCGGAGTTTGTCGCGCTCGTGGGTGAGTTCGCGGATGTCGGTCTCGGCGTACTCGAACTCCGGTGACCAGAACAGGGCGTCGAAAGGACAGACCTCGATGCAGATACCGCAGTACATGCACAGGGAGAAGTCGATGGCGAAGCGGTCGAGGACGTTGCGGCTGCGTTCACGGCCGCCGGGGGTCGCGGCGGGGACGGTCTCCTTGTGGGAGTCGATGTAGATGCACCAGTCCGGGCACTCGCGGGCGCAGAGCATGCAGACCGTGCAGTTCTCCTCGAACAGACCGATGACCCCGCGGGTGCGGGGCGGGAGGTCGGGCTGGACGTCCGGGTACTGCTCGGTGACCGACTTCTTCGTCATCGTGCGCAGGGTGACGGCCAGGCCCTTGGCGAGGCCGCTGCCGGGGATGCGGGAGCGGGTGGGCGGAGGGGACTCGGCCATGGCTACTGGATCACCACCTTGACGACGCCGGTGAGGGCGATCTGGGCGAGGGAGAGGGGGACGAGGAGGGTCCAGGAGAACCTCTGGAGCTGGTCCTCACGCATCCGGGGATAGGTGACGCGCAGCCAGATCACGATGAAGGCGAGGACGGCGGTCTTCAGCAGGGTCCACACCCAGCCGAACCCGTCGGCGCCCCAGGGGCCGTGCCAGCCGCCCAGGAAGAGGACGGTGGTCAGTCCGCACAGGACGACGATCCCGGCGTACTCGGCGAGGAGGAAGAGCGCGAACCGCAGCCCGGTGTACTCGGTGTAGGCGCCGAAGATGATCTCGGAGTCGGCGACCGGCATGTCGAACGGCGGACGTTGCAGTTCGGCGAGGCCCGCCACGAAGAAGACGATCGCGCCGACGATCTGCCAGGGCAGCCACCACCACTCGAAGGCGTCGAGGATGCCGGGCAGCGAGACCGTGCCGGCCGCCATGGCGACGGAGGCGGCGGCGAGCAGCATGGGGAGTTCGTAGGCGAGGAGCTGGGCGGCGGTGCGCAGGCCGCCGAGGAGGGAGAACTTGTTGGCGGAGGCCCACCCGGCCATCAGCGAGCCGAGCACGCCGACGCCCATCACGGCGAGCACGAAGAAGACACCCGCGTCGATCACCTCGCCGACCGCGCCCTCGCCGGGGCCGATCGGGATGGCGAGCAGGACCAGGAGGTAGGGGAGGAGGGCCACGGCGGGGGCGAGCTGGAAGATACGGCGGTCGGCGCCGTTGGGGACGATGTCTTCCTTCTGCGCGAACTTCACGCCGTCGGCGACGAGCTGGGCCCAGCCGTGGAAGCCGCCCGCGTACATCGGGCCGAGGCGGCCCTGCATATGGGCCATCACCTTGTGCTCGGTCTGGCCGACGAGCAGGGGGAGGACGAGGAACGCGACGAAGACGATGAGGAGTCGCAGGGCGATGTCGAGGGCGTCGTTCACTGGCGGCCTCCTTCCGGGGGGTCGGCTTCGGCACTGGATTCGGGTTCGGGTGTGGTTTCGGGTGTGGGTTCGGGTTCGGGTGTGGCTTCGGTTTCGGCTGTGGGTGGGGTGGGGGGTTCGGGGGTGGAGGGGGCTTCTGGTTTGGGCTCGGGGGCGGGGGGAGCGGCGTCCTGGGGGTGGTGGTCCTCGTGGGCCGGGCGGGCGTGGTGCCAGGGGGCGTCCGGGCTGCGCGGGGGTGTGGGAGGGCGGGTCTCGTCGGACGGGGGCGCGGTCGTCTTCTGTGCCTCGCCCGGGGTCTCCGAGGTCTCCGCAGCCCTCGTGCCCTCCGTGGCCTCGGTCGGCTCTGGGGGTCGTGCCCGTTGGGTCGCCGATCCTTCGGAGGCGGTGCGGGCGCGGCGTGGGGTGGCGGGCTGTTGGGAGGCCGAGCCCTCCGAGGCCGTGCGGGAGCGTCGTACCGGGCGGTCTCCGGCGGCCGGGCGGGCGGGCGTACCGGCGGTGGCGCTGCGGCCCGCTGCTCGGGCGGGGCGGGTCGGGGCCGGGGGGAGCCGGCCCTTGAGGGGGCCCCATTCGTTGGGGTCGGGGACGCCCGGGGGGAGCATCTGGCGGCGTTTGGGGCCGCCGTGCTCGGACTCCCCCGGTTCCTTGGCGCCGGGCCATGCCTTGGCGACGCGGGCGGCGAGGACGAAGTCCTTGCGCAGGGGGTGGCCCTCGAAGGTCTCGGGGAGGAGGAGGTGGTCGAGGCCGGGGTGGTCGGTGAAGTCGACGCCGAACATCTCGTGGGTCTCGCGCTCGTGCCAGGCGGCGCCCGCGTAGACGCCGACGGCCGTGGGGAGGGTGGGCGCGTCGTGCGGGACGGTGGTGCGCAGGAGCAGTCGGCGTACGGGGGCCAGGGCGACGACATGGGCGGCGACGCGGAAGCCGGTGCCGGGCTCGTCGACGGCGCTGAGCCAGTCGAAGTAGCGGCAGTCCAGTTGGTCGCGGGCGGTGCGCAGGGCCTCGGTCCAGGTGGCGGGGGGTACGTCGACGGTGAGGAGGTCGTAGGACTCCTCGGCGGTCGCGTCCGGGCCGAACAGGTCCTCGGTGTCCGCCGGGAGCCAGCCGACGGCGGTCACCGGGGTTCCCCCTCGCCGGTCGGCAGGGCTCCCGCGCCGGTCGGCGGGGCGACCAGGCCGCTCTGGAGGGCGGCGACGGAGGGGCCGGTTCCGGGGTTCGCGTAGGGCTCGCCGGTTCCGGGGTTCGCGTAGCGCTCGCCCAAGGACTCGCGGGCGATCTTCTCCTGGAGCTTGAGGATGCCCTGGAGGAGCGCCTCGGGGCGGGGCGGGCAGCCGGGGACGTAGACGTCGACGGGGATGATCTGGTCGACGCCCTTGGTGACGGAGTAGGAGTCCCAGTAGGGGCCGCCGCAGTTGGAGCAGGCGCCGAAGGAGATGACGTACTTGGGCTCGGGCATCTGCTCGTACAGGCGTTTGACGGCGGGGGCCATCTTGTCGGTGACCGTGCCGGAGACGACCATCAGGTCGGCCTGGCGGGGGCCCGGCGCGAAGGGGATGACGCCGAGCCGGATGAAGTCGTGCCGGGCCATGGAGGCGGCGATGAACTCGATGGCGCAGCAGGCGAGGCCGAAGTTGAAGACCCAGAGGGAGTAGCGGCGGCCCCAGTTGAGGACGACCTTCATCGGCTCGGGGGCGAGCCGGGCGAGGGCGCCGAGGCGCTTGGGCTCCAGTGACAGCGCCGGAGTCGGTACCGGTGCCGGTGCCGATGCCGGAACTGGTGCCAGTACTGGTGCCGGTACTGGTGCCGGTACTGGTGCCGGTGCCGGTTCGCGCGGCTCCCCCGGAGGTGGGGTCACGTCCATGTCAGGACCCCCTTCTTGTAGGCGTAGAGCAGTCCCACGGCGAGGAAGCCGAGGAAGATGAACATCTCGACCAGCGTGGTCGCGCCGTAGCCGGGATCGGCGAAGACGGTCGCCCAGGGGAAGAGGAAGATCGAGTCGACGGCGAAGATGACGTAGAGGAAGGCGTAGACGTAGTAGCGGACCTGGGTGTGGGCCCAGCCCTCGCCGACCGGGTCGACGCCACACTCGTACGTCATCAGCTTCTCGGGCGTCGGGACGACGGGGCGCAGCAGCCGTCCGGCGCCGAAGGCGATGGCGACGAAGAGCACGCCGACCGCGGCGAGCAGTCCGACGACCGAGTAGGACTGGAAGTAGTCCGCCGCGACGACCTCGGTCGGTTCGACGGTCGGTTGCCTCACGTCCGTCCCTCGCTCCCTGGCCTCGGCTGTTCCCTGGCCTCGGCCTGTTGCTCGACCTGTTGATCGAGCTGTCGATCGACCCATTGTTCGAACTTCTGCTCGATCTGGTGTGGGTCGTGTCCTGCTGTACGAACACTGTGTGCGTCACCGTTCGACGATCTGCACGCACGGGAGTCTAGGCCCTGCTAAAGGCACGGTAAGCAGCCTGTCGGGGGTCGGGTGGTGAGGGTGGGACGCGGGGGTGGGGTTTTCCTCAGTCCAAGCGTGCGGCCCACCTCATGGCGCGGGAGTCGCCCGGCAGGCACGCTGGCTGTCATGACCGAACGAATCCCGTCTGCCGACAGCACCGCGACCGGCTGGAGCGACCGGAGCGACCGGAGCGATGGAGCCGACCGGGCCGACCGGGCCGCCGATGACCGGACCGACCGGGTCGACCGGACCAATCTGGCCGACCGGGTCGACCGGGGTGCGGGCGGCGGGAAAGAGCTGGGCAACCGGCTGCCGCCGCCCCGCCTGGGCTACGACAAGCACACCTGGAAGGAGATCGCGCATCTCCTGATCAACCTGCCCATGGCCCTCGTCGGCTTCGTCTACACGATCACCGTGCTGTCCACCGGCGCCCTGCTGACCGTCACCGTGGTCGGCCTCCCGCTGCTCGCGGTGGGGCTGATGGGCGCGCGCCGGCTCGGCAGACTGGAGCGGGCGCGGGCCAGGGCCCTGCTCGGTGTGCGGGTGGAGGAGCCGAGCCGGCTGCGCTGGCGCGGGCAGCGGGAGGGCGGCTTCCTCGCGCAGATGTGGATGATGATCAAGGACCCGGTCGGCTGGCGGACCTTCCTCTACGACGTCATACGGCTGCCCTGGGGCATCCTCACCTTCGTCATCACCCTGGTGTCGCTGTTCGTGCTGTGGCCGGTGCTGCCGTTCATCGCGCGGGGCCTGGCCAATGTGGACCGGGCGATGGTGCGCGGGCTGCTGTCGCCCTCGGACGAGCTGGAGCGGCGGATCGCGGAGCTGGAGTCGGACCGCGGGGTCGTGGTCGACACGGCGGCGGCCGATCTGCGGCGCATCGAGCGGGATCTGCACGACGGGGCACAGGCCCGGCTCGTCAATCTGGCGATGGGGCTGGGGCTGGCCAAGGAGAAGCTGCTGGAGGACCCGGACACGGCGGCGGAGATGGTCTCCGAGGCGCACGGCGAGGTGAAGCTCGCCCTCCAGGAGCTGCGGGATCTGGCCCGGGGCATCCATCCGGCGGTGCTGACCGACCGGGGGCTGGACGCGGCGCTGTCCTCGGTCGCCTCGCGGTGCACGGTGCCGGTGAAGGTGACGGTCGATCTGACGGCGAGACCGGCCGAGGCCATCGAGGGCATCGCCTACTTCACGGTCTCCGAGCTGCTCCAGAACGTCAGCAAGCACAGCGCGGCGCGGTCGGCGGCGGTGGAGGTGTGGCGTTCCGAGGAGCGGCTGCTCATCCAGGTCACGGACGACGGCCGGGGCGGCGCGAGCCTGGACGGCGGTACGGGGATGCGGGGCCTGGCGGAGCGGCTGGGCGCGGTGGACGGGCTGTTCATCATCGACTCCCCCGAGGGCGGGCCCACGACGATCACCGCGGAACTGCCGTGGCGGGAGCGGAAGGGCTGAGGGTGGGTGCGCCGCGGGCGGGCACTGGGACGGGGTGAGACCCGGGGGGAGGGAGTGAGACCCGGGAGGACGGGGTGAGACCCGGGAGGACGGAGTGAGGCCAGGCCCGTCCCCCCACCCCACCATCCGCCCCCGCGCCCGCCCCACCTCCGCTCCGCCTCCGCCCCCAAGGTAGGGAAAACCCCCCTCTCAAGAGGCCGACGCGCTCCATGGTCCGGGGGCCGGGCGCAGAGGAGGCTGGTGGCGCAGGAACGGATACGAGAGCAAGCCCAGATCGGTAGCGAAGGAACGGGACGGGACGACACCGATGACCACAACGGAGTACGGGCACGAGTACGGGGCCGGGTACGGACGCCGGGGCGGGCGGGTGCCGGTCGGGCTGCGGGCGCCGTTCGGGGGGCGGGCCTGGCGGGAGTTCCTCTATGTGCTGCTCAGCCTGCCGATCAGCATCGCGCTGTTCACCTACGCGGTGACGATGTTCTCGCTGGGGGTGGGCCTGCTGGTGACGTTCCTCGGCATCCCGGTGCTGGCGGGGACCCTGGCCGGCGCCCGGGGCCTGGGCGCGCTGGAGCGGGTACGGGCCCGGGGACTGCTGCGGCTGGAGGTGGCCGCGCCGGAGCCGCTGCGGGTCCGCAAGGGCGGCGCGATGGGATGGATGTGGGCCGCGCTGAAGGACGGGGCGTCGTGGCGGGCGCTGCTGTACTCGGTACTCCAGCTCCCGTGGGCGGTCTTCTCGTTCAGCGTGGCGCTCACGGTGTGGGTGACGGGCTGGAGCCTGGTGACCTATCCCCTGTGGTTCTGGGTCCTGCCCATGTACGGCGGGCAGGACGGCATCCAGCTCTACGGCGACGACACGCACCAGGTGTACCTGGACAACCCCTTCGAGATCGCGGTGACGGGGGCCGTGGGGCTGCTGTTCGTGCTGGCGGCGCCGTGGATCGTGCGGGCACTGACGACGGTGGACCGGCTGATGGTGCACGGTCTGCTGGGTGCGTCGCGGCTGGCGACACGGGTGGTGGAGCTGGAGTCGGACCGCGGGGTCGTGGTGGACACCGCGGCGGCCGATCTGCGGCGCATCGAGCGGGATCTGCACGACGGGGCGCAGGCCCGGCTCGTCAATCTGGCGATGGATCTGGGGCTGGCGAAGGAGAAGCTGTCCGAGGACCCGCAGGCGGCGGCGCGGATGGTGGACGAGGCGCACGGTGAGGTGAAGACGGCGTTGCAGGAGCTGCGGGATCTGGCCCGGGGCATCCACCCGGCGGTGCTGACGGACCGGGGGCTGGACGCGGCGCTGTCGTCGGTGGCCTCGCGGTGCGCGGTGCCGGTGCGGGTGGATGTGGATCTGGTGGAGCGTCCGGCGCCGGCCATCGAGGGGATCGCGTACTTCACGGTGTCCGAGCTGCTCCAGAACATCAGCAAGCACTCCCGGGCCAGGTCGGCGTGGGTGGATGTGTGGCGGGTGGAGAACCGGCTGATGCTCCAGGTCACGGACGACGGGGTGGGCGGCGCCGACTCCGACGCGGGTTCCGGCCTCGCCGGTCTCGCGGGGCGGCTCGACGCGGTGGACGGAATCCTGGTCGTCGACTCCCCCGAGGGCGGCCCCACCCGGATCACGGCGGAACTCCCCTGGCGCCGCTGAGACCCGCTCCGCGGCACCCGGACACCCCACCCAACCCCTCGTACCACCCCACCCCGGTCCACCCACCCCCCAGGGGCGCCGGGGGTACCCCCCTGGGGGAGGAACTGCGCGACCAGCCCCCACCCACCCGCACCCAACCACCACCACCCCCCACCCAAGACCACCCCACCGGGGATCACCCCACCCCACCGCACTCTGTAATGCTGGACCCGTCCAGTTGGCTGGACTTGTTCATGCAGGAGACGAAGCCGGTCGCCGGGGAACGGCGGGGGCGGGCGGGGGGCCGAGGATCGTGGAGGACAGAGTGCGGGTGGTCATCGCCGAGGATTCGGTACTGCTGCGGGAGGGACTGACCCGGCTGCTGACCGACCGGGGGCACGATGTGGTCGCCGGGGTCGGTGACGCGGAGGCGTTGATCAAGACCGTGACCGAGCTGGACGCGGAGGGCGGGCTGCCGGACGTCGTGGTGGCGGACGTGCGGATGCCGCCGACGCACACCGACGAGGGCGTACGGGCGGCCGTGCGGTTGCGGAAGTCGCACCCGGGGCTGGGGGTGCTGGTGCTGTCGCAGTACGTGGAGGAGCGGTACGCGACGGAGTTGCTGGCCGGGTCGAGCCGGGGGGTCGGGTATCTGCTGAAGGACCGGGTGGCGGAGGTCAGGGAGTTCGTCGACGCGGTGGTGCGGGTCGCGGAGGGCGGGACGGCGCTGGACCCGGAGGTGGTCGCGCAGTTGCTCGGGCGGTCCCGGAAGCAGGATGTGCTCGCGGGGCTGACGCCGCGGGAGCGGGAGGTGCTGGGGCTGATGGCGGAGGGGCGGACGAACTCCGCCATCGCGAAGCAGCTCGTGGTGAGCGACGGTGCCGTGGAGAAGCACGTCAGCAATATCTTTCTGAAGCTGGGCCTGTCGCCGAGCGAGGGGGACCATCGGCGGGTGCTGGCCGTGCTGACGTATCTCAATTCCTGAGAGCGCCCGAATCCCCCGGCTCCCGCGCGGCGGACGCGCCCCGAGGCGCAATAGGGCGCTCAAAGGGGTGTTCATCATGCGAATGGCCCCGAGCGGGCGACCCCGGCGGACGTAGGGTTGATCCTGGGTGGGCCTGCGGGAGGGCCGTACCCGACAGCCGCCGCGAAGGAGGTCCCGTTCAGTGACCAGCCAGGTCAGTAGCGAGAAGGAACAGGCCGACGGAACCGTCGTGGGAGAGCAGCGCAAACCGGCGGGAGGGAAGGACGTCCGCCGGCTGGACCGGGTGATCATCAGGTTCGCGGGGGACTCCGGTGACGGCATGCAGCTCACCGGCGACCGGTTCACCTCGGAGACCGCGTCCTTCGGCAACGACCTGTCCACCCTGCCGAACTTTCCGGCCGAGATCCGCGCGCCCGCCGGAACCCTGCCCGGTGTCTCGTCCTTCCAGCTCCACTTCGCCGACCACGACATCCTCACCCCCGGTGACGCCCCCAATGTCCTGGTCGCCATGAATCCGGCGGCGCTGAAGGCGAACGTGGGGGATCTGCCGCGCGGCGCGGAGATCATCGTCAACACGGACGAGTTCACCAAGCGGGCCATGCAGAAGGTCGGCTACGCCAGCAACCCGCTGGAGGACGGTTCGCTGGACGGCTACCACCTGCACCCGGTGCCGCTGACCACGCTGACCGTGGAGGCCCTCAAGGACTTCGCCCTGTCCCGCAAGGAGGCCGAGCGCAGCAAGAACATGTTCGCGCTGGGGCTCCTCTCGTGGATGTACCACCGGCCGACGGAGGGCACCGAGCAGTTCCTGACCTCGAAGTTCGCCAAGAAGCCGGAGATCGCGGCGGCGAACATCGCGGCGTTCCGCGCGGGCTGGAACTTCGGGGAGACGACGGAGGACTTCGCGGTCTCCTACGAGGTCGCGCCCGCCTCCACCGCCTTCCCCACCGGCACCTACCGCAACATCTCGGGCAACCTCGCCCTGGCCTACGGGCTCATCGCCGCGTCCCGCCAGGCCGATCTGCCGCTCTATCTGGGCTCGTACCCGATCACCCCGGCCTCGGACGTGCTGCACGAGCTGAGCCGGCACAAGAACTTCGGGGTGCGCACCTTCCAGGCGGAGGACGAGATCGCCGGTGTGGGAGCCGCCCTGGGAGCCGCCTTCGGCGGCTCTCTCGCCGTCACCACCACCAGCGGTCCCGGCGTCGCCCTGAAGTCGGAGACCATCGGGCTGGCGGTCTCGATGGAGCTGCCGCTGCTGATCGTGGACATCCAGCGCGGCGGCCCCTCCACCGGGCTGCCCACCAAGACCGAGCAGGCCGACCTCCTCCAGGCGATGTACGGGCGCAACGGCGAGGCGCCGGTGCCGATCGTCGCCCCGCGCACCCCGGCCGACTGCTTCGACGCCGCCATCGAGGCCGCCCGGATCGCGCTGGCCTACCGCACCCCGGTGCTGCTGCTCAGCGACGGCTACCTCGCCAACGGCTCCGAGCCCTGGCGCATCCCGGAGCCGGAGGAACTGCCGGATCTGACGGTGCAGTTCGCCCAGGGCCCCAACCACACCCTGGACGACGGCACCGACGTCTTCTGGCCGTACAAGCGCGACCCGCAGACCCTGGCCCGCCCCTGGGCCGTCCCCGGCACGCCCGGTCTGGAGCACCGCATCGGCGGCATCGAGAAGCAGGACGGCACGGGCAACATCTCGTACGACCCCGCCAACCACGACTTCATGGTCCGCACCCGGCAGGCGAAGATCGACGGGATCGAGGTCCCGGACATCGAGACCGACGACCCGGACGGCGCCCGCACCCTGGTCCTGGGCTGGGGGTCGACGTACGGGCCGATCACCGCCGCCGTCCGACGGCTGCGCACCGCGGGGCTGCCGATCGCGCAGGCCCATCTGCGCCATCTCAACCCCTTCCCGAGGAACCTGGGCGAGGTCCTCCAGCGTTACGACAAGGTCGTGATCCCCGAGATGAACCTCGGCCAGCTCGCCACCCTGATCCGGGCGAAGTACCTGGTCGACGCGCACAGCTACAACCAGGTGAACGGCATGCCGTTCAAGGCCGAACAGCTCGCCACGGCGCTCAAGGAGGCCATCGATGGCTGAGACGACCACGGAAGGCACGGGCACGGGCACGATCGAGGCACTCTCGCTCGTCCCCAAGGCCGAGGCCAGACAGTCCATGAAGGACTTCAAGTCCGATCAGGAAGTGCGCTGGTGCCCCGGCTGCGGTGACTACGCGATCCTCGCCGCCGTGCAGGGCTTCATGCCCGAACTGGGCCTCGCCAAGGAGAACATCGTCTTCGTCTCCGGCATCGGCTGCTCCTCCCGCTTCCCGTACTACATGAACACCTACGGGATGCACTCGATCCACGGCCGCGCCCCCGCCATCGCCACCGGGCTCGCCACCTCGCGCCGCGATCTGTCCGTCTGGGTCGTCACCGGCGACGGCGACGCCCTGTCCATCGGCGGCAACCACCTCATCCACGCCCTGCGGCGCAACGTCAACCTCAAGATCCTGCTCTTCAACAACCGGATCTACGGGCTGACCAAGGGCCAGTACTCCCCCACCTCCGAGGTCGGGAAGATCACCAAGTCGACGCCGATGGGCTCGCTGGACGCGCCCTTCAACCCGGTGTCGCTGGCGATCGGCGCCGAGGCGTCCTTCGTCGCCCGCACCATCGACTCCGACCGCAAGCACCTCACCCAGGTGCTGCGCGAGGCCGCCGCCCACCCCGGCACGGCCCTCATCGAGATCTACCAGAACTGCAACATCTTCAACGACGGCGCCTTCGACGCCCTCAAGGACAAGCAGCGGGCCGAGGAGGCGGTGATCCGGCTGGAGCACGGCCGTCCGATCCGCTTCGGGGCCGACGGCGCACGGGGGGTCGTCCGCGATCCGCTCACCGGTGATCTGCGGGTCGTCGATGTCACCCCGGAGAACGAGGGGGACATCCTGGTCCATGACGCGCATGCCGCGTCGCCGACGACGGCGTTCGCGCTGTCCCGGCTCGCCGACCCGGACACCCTGCACCACACCCCCATCGGCGTGCTGCGCTCCGTGGACCGGCCGGTCTACGACGACCAGATGACCGAGCAGCTCGACACCGCCGTCGAACAGAACGGCAAGGGCGACCTCGCCGCACTGCTGGCGGGCGGGGACACCTGGACGGTCGTGGGGTAGCCGACCCGACCGGCGATGAAGCGGCGGGCCCGGGTGCTGCTGTGCTGTACGGCGCACCCGGGCCCGCCCCTTTGCCCCTTTGCAGCCAAACCCGACCACCCCACGCCCCCGGCCCCGGACTCACACCGGCACAGGCACGGGCACGGCCCTATCCGGCGCCGTGCCGCGCCCCGTCATGCTGCTCCCGCGCCCCGTCGTACCGCTCCCGCGCCTCCTCCACCGCCTCCATCCGCCGCTCCGTCCACAGCGCCAGCGTCCGCACCTGTTCGGCGGCCTCGCGGCCCAGCGGGGTGAGGGAGTAGTCGACGCGGGGCGGGATCACCAACTGGGCGTCGCGATGGACGAGGCCGTCCCGCTCCAGGGTCTGGAGGGTCTGGGTCAGCATCTTCTCGCTGACCCGCCGGACCCCGTCGATCGCCCGGCGCAACTCGCTGAAGCGGTGCGGGCGGTCGAGCAGCGCGATCAGCACCAGAACGCCCCAGCGGCTGGTCACATGCTCCAGGACCAGCCGGTACGGGCACATCTCCTCGCCCGCGCCGCGCGACGCCGCCTTCCCGCTCTCGCCCACCGCGCCCACGGCACCCACCGCCCTCACCTCACCCACCTTGCTTACCCTGCTTACCGACACGCCGGTACCTTACTTCAAGGTGGGTACTTACGAAAAGGTAGTGCCCTTCCTAGGGTGAGGAGCGAGCAGCGGAACCAGTTCGACCACCCCCTACGGGACCCACGGGAGCACCCCATGAGCATCGTCGTCACCGGAGCCACCGGCCACCTCGGCCGCCTCGTCGTCACCCAACTGCTGGAGCGGGTGCCGGCCGGGCGGATCACCGCCGTCGTGCGCGACGAGGCCAGGGCCGCCGACCTCGCGGCCCGCGGCGTACGCCTCGCCGTCGCCGACTACAACGTCCCCGAGACCTTCGACCACCTGTTCTCCCCCGGCGACAAGGTGCTGCTGATCTCGGGCAACGAGTTCGACAAGGGCCGGGTCGCCCAGCACAGGGTCGTCGTGGACGCCGCCCGGAGCGCCGGGGTCGCGCTGCTGGCGTACACCAGCGCCCCCGCGAGCCTGACCGCCGCCCTCGCCGACGACCATCGCGGCACCGAGCGGGTCATCCGGGACTCGGGCCTGCCCCATGTCCTGCTGCGCAACGGCTGGTACCACGAGGTCTACACCGAGAACCTCGCCCCGGTGCTGGCGCACAACGCCGTGGTCGCCGCCGCCGGTGACGGCCGGATCGCCTCCGCCGCCCGCGCCGACTACGCCGCCGCCGCGGTCGCCGTACTGACCGGCGAGGGGCACGAGGGCAAGGCGTACGAACTCTTCGGGGACACCGCCTGGAGCATGGCCGAGTACGCGGCCGAGCTGAGCCGGGCGACCGGGCGGGAGATCGGGTACACGAACGTCACCCCCGATGCCCTGACCTCCATCCTGACCGGGGCCGGGCTGCCGGAGCCGTTCGCGGCGATGCTGGCCGGGGTGGATGTGTCCATCGGGAAGGGCGAGCTGGCGGGCGGGAGCACGGAGCTGTCCCGACTGGCGGGTCGCCCGACGACCCCGCTGGCGGAGGCGGTGGCGAAGGGGGTCGCCGCCGCGCTCAAGGACTGACCCACTCCGGCACTCCCCACTCCCCACTACCGCACTCCCGCACTCCCGCACTCCCCACTCCCGCGCTCCCCCTCCCGGGACCACCCCGGCCACCCCCCTCCCCCTCATCTGTCATGACCGTATTCCGGTACAGACATGACAGCGGGCCCGGCCCGGCGCTACCGTCGTCCGAGACCCGGCGCGGCCGGGCCGACAGAGCAGGCCGGGCACAGCGGGCCGGCGGCCGGGTGAGGCGCAAGGGAGGCGGCCCGTGACGGGGAACCCGAAGGGCACAGGGGGCAGCAGCAGCGGCAGCGGCAGCGGGCGGAGCGAGCGGCACATAGGGCTGCTGAACGGTTTCGCCGCGTATGGCATGTGGGGGCTGGTCCCCCTCTTCTGGCCGCTGCTGGAACCCTCCGGCGCCCTGGAGATCCTGGCCCACCGGATGGTGTGGTCGCTGGGCGTGGTCGCGGTGGTGCTGCTGGTCGTACGGCGCTGGGCATGGGCCGTCGAACTGGTGCGCCAGCCCCGCAAGCTCGGGCTGGTCGCCATCGCCGCCGCCACCATCAGCGTCAACTGGGGCGTCTACATCTGGGCCGTGAACAACGACCAGGTCGTGGAGGCGTCCCTCGGCTACTTCATCAATCCGCTGGTCACCATCGCGATCGGGGTGCTGCTGCTCAAGGAGCGGCTGCGCCCGGTGCAGTGGGCGGCGGTCGGGGTCGGTTTCGCCGCGGTCGTCGTGCTCGCCGTCGGCTATGGGCGACCGCCCTGGATCTCGCTGGTCCTCGCCTTCTCCTTCGCCACCTATGGACTGGCGAAGAAGAAGGTCAATCTCGGCGGCCTGGAGTCGCTGGCCGCCGAGACCGCCGTGCAGTTCCTGCCCGCGCTGGGCTTTCTGCTCTGGCTGGGCAGCCGGGGCGAGTCGACGTTCGGCGCCGAGGGCGCGGGGCACGCGGCGCTGCTCGCGGCGACCGGTGTGGTGACCGCGCTGCCGCTGATCTGCTTCGGCGCGGCGGCGATCCGCGTGCCCCTGTCGACCCTGGGCCTGCTCCAGTACCTCGCCCCGGTCTTCCAGTTCCTGCTGGGCGTCCTCTACTTCCGGGAGGCCATGCCCTCCGAGCGCTGGGCCGGGTTCGCGCTGGTCTGGCTGGCGCTGTCCATGCTGACCTGGGACGCGCTGCGCACCTCCCGGCGGGCGGCGCGCACGCTCAGGGCCGCGACCAGCGCCCCGAGCACCACCATCACCACCGGCACCGAGAGCGCCACCCGGAACGCCGACAGCCGCTCCGCCGATCCGGCGTCCGCCCCGGCCGACGCCAAGCCGTAGACGGCGGTGACCGCGGAGATCCCGACCGCCGAGCCGAACTGCGTCGCCGTGGTGAGCAGTCCGCCCGCGAGGCCCTGTTCGTGCTCGGCGACCCCGTCCGTCGCCGCGATGGTCAGCGGCCCGTAGGCCAGCGCGAAGGCGACCCCGGCGAGGATGAAGGTCGGGAACATGGCCGCGTACGTCCAGTCCATGCCCACCGGCAGGAACATCGCGTAGGCGACGACCGCGAGCAGGAAGCCGCCGAGGACGACCTTGGCGTTGCCGTAGCGGTTGACCAGGCGCGGGGTGAGGGTCGGGGCGAGGACCGCGTCGACGCCCATGGCGACCAGGGCGACGGCGGTCTGGAGCGAGGACCAGCCGCGCAGTTCCTGGAGGTAGAGCGTCGCCACGAACTGGAAGCCGAAGAACGCGCCGAGGAACAGCAGCGCCCCCAGATCCGCCCGGACCATCGCCTTGTTGCGCAGGATGCCGAGCCGCACCAGCGGTGTCCCGGTCCGCCGCTCGACCCCGGTGAACACCACCCCGAACGCCACCGCCCCGAGCCCGGCGGCCAGGGTGAGCGGCCAGCCGTCCAGCCCGTGCTCCAGCCGTACGACGGTGTAGGCGGCGAGCAGCATGGCCCCGGCGGCGGTGACCGCGCCGACGATGTCGAAGCCTCCCCGGCGGGCTTCGGCCGTCGTCGCGCTGTCGGCCGGTACCAGGCGCAGCGCGGCCACCAGGATCACCGCCGCCAGGAGCACCGGCGCGAAGAAGACCCAGCGCCAGCCGACCTGGGTGAGCAGTCCGCCGATCACCAGACCGAGCGAGAAGCCGCCCGCGCCGGTACCCGCGAAGATCAGCAGCGCCTTGTTGCGCTCCGGGCCCTCGCGGTAGGAGGTGGTGATCAGGGAGAGCGCGGCGGGGGTCATGAAGGCGGCGGCCATGCCGGTCACGAACCGGGACACGATCAGCATCCAGCCCTCGGTGCCGACGCCGCCGAGGCCGGAGAAGACCAGGAAGACGACCAGTCCGCCCAGGAACATCCGGCGCCGCCCCAGCAGATCGGCGGACCGGCCGCCGAGCAGGGTGAACCCGGCGTAGCCGAGCACATAGGCACTCATCACCCAGGCGGCGGCGCCGGTGGTCAGGCCGAGATCGGCCCGGATGGAGGGGATCGCGATCCCCAGCATGGCGACATCGATGCCCTCCAGAAAGATCGTTCCGCAGAGCACGAGCAGCAGGGCCCAGGCACGGGTGCCCATGGGGACTCCTTGATGAGGAGAAGAAGGAATAGGGCGGTTACGAGAGTGAGGGTCAGTTCTCTCTTGTAACCATGGCCAGAATGCGGCATCATCGGGCGACATGGAAGAAGGCACTTCGAAGTCACCCAGTTACTGCGACAGCACCGTGGACTACGGCGACGCGGATCCGTTCCAGTGGGACACCCGCGAGGACTGCGAGGTACGCCAGATCCTGGACCGGATCGCCGACAAGTGGTCGCTCCTGGTGATCGCCCTGCTGGACAACCGGCGACTGCGCTTCACCGAACTGCGCCGGGAGATCGACGGGGTCAGCCAGCGGATGCTGACCGTCACCCTGCGCCAACTGGAGCGCGACGGCCTGGTCCGGCGGACGGTCCACCCGGTGGTGCCGCCGCGCGTCGACTACGAGCTGACCTCCCTCGGCAAGACCCTGCACGCCACCATCCAGTCCCTGGTGACCTGGACCGAGGAGCACCGGCAGGAGGTGGCGACGGCCCGGGCGGCGTACGACGCCCGGGAGGCGGCGGAGACGGGCCCCGCCACCGCCGCACCGGCGTCCCCCCGCCCCACCCCGACGACAGCCGCCTCCCCCCACTGACTCCATACTTTCCGCTGCCTTCCCTTACTCTCCGCCAACTGCCCGCTGTGCCCGGTGTGCCCGGTGTGCCCGCGGGATCCGCCGGGCGGCCGGGCGGCCGTGCGCCCGGTCGGCGGTGAGCAGGAAGAGCGCGTCGCGCACCTCGCGTACGGTGGTCGGCTCGGCGTCGGCGACGGCGAGTTCCAGCCCTTCCGGCAGGCGGCTGCGGGCCGCCCGGGCCGACGGGGCCGCGCGGCACCTCGTAACGGGCGAAGACGCCGGGGCCGCCGGCCGTCAGCAACTCCAGGCAGAGAGGGTCACATGACCGACGCACCGCAGGCCCCCGGGCCGATCCACTGGAAACTCGTCGTCGACTGCGCCGACCCCCACGCCCAGGCCGACTTCTGGGGCGCCGCCCTGCACTACACCGTGGAGGACAACGACGCGCTCATCCGGCGCCTGCTGGAGCTGGGCGCGCTGTCCCGCGAGGCCACCGCGGAGTTCCACGGCCGGCTGGCCTTCCGGGACCTGGTCGCCGTACGGCATCCGGACGATCCGTACGACGGGGAGTCGGGGACCGGGCTCGGTCGGCGGATCCTCTTCCAGCGCGTGCCGGAGGAGAAGTCCGGCAAGAACCGGATCCATCTCGATCTGCACCCCGGCCCCGACCGGCGGACCGCCGAGGTGGCACGGCTGACGGAGCTGGGGGCGGGGGTGCTGCGGGAGGTACGGGAGGCCGCGGGGACGTGGGTGCTCATGCGGGACCCGGAGGGGAATGAGTTCTGCGTGGCTTAGCTGATCCCGGGGGATCTGGGGGGCCTGGGGGACCTCGGGGGATCTGGGGGCCTCGGGGGATCTGGAGGACCTCGGGGACCTCGGGGAGGGGAATGAGTTCTGCGTGGCTTGGCGGACCCCGGGTGGACAGAGAGTCGATCTCCGGGCCCCATTCAAACGCATGGCCGAATACGTCCCTTGACGGAGAATCAGCCTCAGCTTCACCATCCAGGCACCCCATTCACTGTGGAATCCCTGTGGTCACCCCACAGGGTTCCCCACGGAATTCGGAGCCCCCACATGAAGCTCTCCGTTTCCGGGCGGGCGGCCACGGCTGCCGTCGTCGCGGTCGCGACCGTGCTCACCGGTGGATCCCTCGCCGGTGCCGCTCCCGCCTCCCCCGGGCCTTCGGTGCTCGCCGCGCCGGACATCCCCCTCGCGAACGTCAAGGCGCATCTCACCCAGTTCCAGTCCATAGCCACCGCCAACGGCGGCAACAGAGCGCACGGCCGGACCGGCTACCGGGCCTCGCTGGACTATGTGAAGGCCAAGCTGGACGCGGCCGGGTTCACCACCACGATCCAGCAGTTCACCTCGTCCGGCCGGACCGGCTACAACCTGATCGCGGACTGGCCCGGCGGCGACCCGGAGCAGGTGGTGATGGCCGGCGCCCATCTGGACAGCGTGACCTCCGGGCCCGGGATCAACGACAACGCCTCCGGTTCGGCCGCCGTCCTGGAGACCGCCCTCGCCGTCTCCCGCGCCGGGTACCAGCCGGTGAAGCATCTGCGGTTCGCCTGGTGGGGCGCCGAGGAACTCGGGCTGGTCGGCTCGCGTTACTACGTCAACAGCCTCACGGCCGCCGACCGCGCCCGCATCGACGGCTATCTCAACTTCGACATGATCTCCTCGACCAACGCCGGCTACTTCGTCTACGACGACGACCCCGCGATCGAGCAGAGCTTCAAGACGTACTTCGCCGGTCTCGGGGTCCCGACCGAGATCGAGACGGAGGGTGACGGCCGCTCCGACCATGCCTCGTTCAAGAACGCGGGCATACCGGTCGGCGGTCTCTTCACCGGCGCCAGCCGGGTCAAGAGCGCCGCCCAGGCCACCAAGTGGGGTGGTACGGCGGGCCGTGCCTTCGACAGTTGCTACCACTCGTCCTGCGACACGACCGCCAGCGTCAACGACACCGCGCTCAACCGGAACTCCGACGCGATAGCCCACGCGATCTGGGACCTCTCGGACTGACCCGGGGCCACCGGAACCGGGCGGGGCGTCAGCGACCGGGCGCGTCCGTCACCGGCCGGGCGCGTCCGCTACCGGCTGGGGCACCCGTCACCGCCACCGGCTCGCGGCGCGCCCGCCACCGGCTCGCGGCGCCCGTGTCCGGCTCGCGGCGCGCCCGCCACCGGCTGGCGGCGGCCGTCACCGGCTCGCGGCGGCTGCCGCCGCGCGGGCGGTCAGCCGGTCCATGCGCGCCCGCGCCCCGTCCAGTTCCTCCCCGTCCACGGCGGCCGGCCCCCCGGGCTCGGCCGCCAGCTCCGCCCATACGGCGATCAGTTCCCGCCCCAGCTCCAGTCCGCGCCCGGCGTCCCGCACCGCCCGCCACGCCGTCGCCGCGCTCTGGACGTTCCCGTACGCGGACTCCGCCTCCCCGGCACCGGCGTAGCCGCGCGCGAGGTCCAGGGAGAGCCGGAACGCCCGCTCGGGCTCCCCGGCCAGATAGGCAACATAGGCGGCGAGCCCGGCGAGCCTGCGGACCTCGGCGTGGTCGGCGCCGAGCGTGGCGGACGCCTCGGTCAGCGCCCGCTCCGCCAGCGTCGCCGCGTCCTGCGCCCGGCCCTCCTTGACCGCGTCCCCGATCAGGGTCATCGGCCCCGCGAGCGGGGTGGCGGCGGGCGGCCGGTCGTCCAGTACCGCCTCGGCGACCGCGTCGAACCCGCGCGGCGGCGTCGGCGTCGGCACCGGGTCGGGGTCGAGCGCGAGATCGTGCGGGGGGAGGAGGGGGCGGAGGGGGTGTTTGGGGGTGGAGGGGGTGGCGGGGGCGGCGGTGGGTGTTGCCGGGGGCGCGGAGGGGTGAGCGGGGGGCACGGAGGGGGGAGCGGGGGGCGCCGGTACGTCGTTCGCGCCCCGGTCCCGCTCCGGGTGCGTGGCCGGTGGCATGGCTGGGGGCATGGCTGAGGACATGACCGGGTGCATGACCGGAGGCATGACCGGGGGTGGTCCGAACTCGCCCGTCGGAGCCGCGACGGTGCCGGGCGCGGCGCGCAGCGGGAAGGTCGGGGTGTTCTCGCCGAGCGGGGTCGGCGGCGGGAAGGGCTGCGGCGTCGGGGGCAGGGGGACCGGGTCTGCGGCGAGCTGGCTGGTGCCGTCGGGGTCGACCCGGAGCGGGATGACATAGCCGGTGCGCTCGTCGTGGACGGTCGCCAGGACGGGGTGGCCGGCGGCCCGCGCGGCGCGGTGGAGATGGTCGAGCACGGTCCGCTGGAGCGGCTGACCGGGTACCGCGGTGATCCGCACTCCCCCGACAAGGGCGCCGTCGCCGCCGGGGCCGGGTACCCGTACCTCGATCGGGGTCGCCGTGGAGGCGGGGGCCGGTTCGTCGGCGGCGTGCTGGGTTTCCCGCTGCTGCTCGCGGCTGGGTCGAGACATCGCTTCCCTCACTCGGATGTGTCCGCGAGCCTTCCGCGCACACCTGTGTCGAGTGTCCCGCCCCGGCCGGACCGCAGGCGTCACCGGGGCGTCACAGCCTCGTCCCAAGAACTGGCCCCCGGGCCGTCGGTGCCGGTAGGAAGGGGCCGCATGGAGCCCGTGAACCACGCCATGACCTGCACCATGGACTGCGCCCATGAGATCGCTGCGGCCGTCCGTTCCGGTGTCACCCGCGCGGTGGACGCCGTGTCGGCGGCCCTCGACCGGATCGAGCGGACCGACCCGGCGCTGAGCGCGTTCACCGAGGTGTGGGCGGACGAGGCGCTGCGGCGGGCGGCGGAGGTGGACGCGGAGGCCCGCGCCGGATCGGCGGGACCGCTGGCCGGGGTGCCGTTCGCGGTGAAGGGGCGGCGCGGCGGGCTGCGCGCGGCGGACGCGCGGGCGCTGGCCGGTGCCGGGGCGATACCGGTGGGTGCCACCTCCGTCCCCGGGCCGGGCACGGCATGGCAGACCTGGGGGCTCGGCCGGTACGGCCGTACGGTCAACCCCTGGCGGGCGGACCGGACGCCGGGCGGCTCGTCGGCGGGGGCCGCGGCGGCGGTGGCGGCGGGGCTGGTACCCCTGGCGACCGGCGCCGACGGGGCGGGGTCGATCCGGATCCCGGCGGCCTGGTGCGGGGTGCTGGGCCTGAAGACCACCAACGGACGGCTCCCGGTCAGCGACCCCACCGGCCTCACCGCCCCGGGCGTGCTGGCCCGCTGCCCGGGGGACGCCGCGCTGTACTGGTCGGTGGTGTCCGGCGCCCCGCCGGGAGATCCGCTGCCACTCCGGGTCCCGCCGGGTACGCCGACTGTCCGGCCTCCGGGACTTGCCTCGGACACACCCACCGTCCGTCCTGCGGGACTCGCCTCGGACGCACCAGCCCTGCGGCCCACGGGACTTGCACCGAGCGGACCAGCCGTCCACTCCCCGGACCCAGCGCCCCGTGCTCCCGCAGCCCCGCCCCCGGACCTGGCGCCGAGTGCACCCGCCCCCCACTCCCCGAACCCGGCCTCGGGTGCACCCACCCTCCGCCCCCCAGTCCCGGCACCCCGTGCACCCACCGTCCCGCCCCCGGACCCGGCGCCGGACGCGCCTTCCCCCCAGCCCCCGGACCCGGCGCCGCACGCGCCCTCCCCCCGCCCCCCATCCCCGAACCCGGCATCGGGCATCCCCGCCCTCTGGTCCCCCGACCTCGGGTTCGCCACGCCCGATCCCGAGCCCCTGGCCCTCGCCCGTGCCGCCGCCCTCCGCCTCGCCGACCTGGGCGTCCTGCGGCTGACCGCCCCGCCCGCCGCCCTGCGCCTGGTCGATCCGGCCCCAGCCTGGCTGGCGCTGCGCACCCCGGGCGCCGACCCCGCCCCGGCGCACCGCCTCCGCGCCACCAACGACCGGCGCCTCGCCACCCTCTTCAGCCGCACGGAGCTGCTCCTCACCCCGGCCGTCCCCCTCGCCCCACACGGCCACGACGGTCCCGGCGACCGCTACTCCACCGAGCTGACCTGGGCGTTCAACCTCAGCGGCCATCCGGCGATCACCCTCCCGGCCGGGTTCGACGACGACGGCTGCCCGGCCGGGCTCCAACTCGTCGCACCGCACGGGCGGGAGGACCTGCTGCTGGCGGTGGCGCGGCAGTGGAGGGCATGACGGTGGACAGACACTGAATGCGTATGCACATAATGCAGATGCGCTTAATTGCCGTACGCGGATTAGGGGCCCTGGAGCATCACCGCGGAGCCCGCTCGCCGCCACGACCGTTCCCCGTGGACAGCCGCACGGGGACCCCGCCGACCCGGGAGACGTCATGACCGCCCGCCGCTTCCTCTTCGTCCTCGGCAGCAGCCGTGCCGACGGCAACACCGAACTGCTGGCCCGCGAGGCCGCCGCGCAACTGCCCGCCGATGTCGAGCAGCGCTGGATCGACCTCGCCGACCTCGATGTCCCGGAGTTCGAGGATCTGCGGCACGACAGCGACCACGCCCGCCCCGCCGAGGGCGCGCTCGCCACCCTGCTGGACGCCACCCTCGCGGCGACGGACGTCGTGATCGCCTCCCCGCTGTACTGGTACACCCTGTCCGCGCCGATGAAGCGCTACCTCGACCACTGGTCGGGCTGGCTGCGCACCCCCGGTATCGACTTCCACGAGACGATGGCCGACCGCACCCTGTGGGGTGTGACGGTGCTGGCGCACGAGGAGTCCGAGGTGGCGGACCCGCTGATCGGCGCCCTGCACCACTCGGCGGCGTATATGCGGATGCGGTTCGGCGGGGTCCTGCTGGGCAACGGCAGCAAGCCGGGCGATGTCCGCACCGACACCGGGGCCCTGGCACGGGCCAAGACCTTCTTCGCCCAGGAGGCCCCGCTCGCCCGCTTCCCCTACGAGGAGGGGGCGGCGTAGGGCGCGTCCGCCGCCTCCCGCCCGCCCCGCGCTCTCACGACGTCACGTCCTTCGCCGCGAACCGGGCCCACGCCGCCGATCCGAACACCGCCGCGTACAGCGCCTGGAGGCCCAGGTTCTTGACCAGCTCGTCCCAGTACACCGGTTCCCGCATGAGGTCGGCGAAGGACAGCCAGTAGTGGGAGAAGAAGTACGGGTGGAGCGCGTCGAGCTGCGGTATCTGGCCGAGGATCTGCACGGTGATCAGCAGCCCGACCGTCGTCGCCATCGCCGCGATCCCGCTGCCGGTGAGCGTGGACACGAACAGCCCCAGCGCCGCCACGCCCACCAGTGACGCGGCGACCACCAGAGCGATCAGCAGAGCCCGCCCGAGCCCCTCGGCGAAACCGATCCGGGTCCCGGAGATCGTCGTCAGCTCCCCCATCGGGAACAGCAGCGCCCCCACGGCCAGCGCGGACACCGCCACCGTCAGGGTCGCGGCCAGACAGAAGGCGATCACGGTGGCGAACTTGGTGAGCAGGAGTCTCGTCCGGCCCGCCGGGGCGACCAGCAGATAGCGCAGGGTCCCGGCGCTCGCCTCGCCCGCGATGGCGTCGCCCGCCACCACCCCCACGGCCATCGGAAGAAAGAACGGCAGGGTGGCGGCCAGGGCGGTGAAGACCAGGAAGAGCCCGTTGTTGGTGATCTGCGAGATGAAGGCGGGTCCCTCGCCGCCGCCTCCCCCGCCGCCCAGCGAGGACCCGTCGCCGGTCTCGATCCGGACCGCGATCCCGACGAGGACCGGCACGGCGGCCAGGACGCCGAGCAGCGCGATCGTGCGCCACCGGCGAAAGGTGACGACCAGCTCACTGCGCAGCAACCCGAACGTCCACAACGGACCGGGCCCCCGCACGGCCACCACCCTCCCGGCATCGCCTCCGGCGCCGGCCTGCACCCCTGCGTCGGCCCCGACCCCGGCGTGAGCCTTCATCCCACCATCGGCCTTCACCCCACCATCGACCTTCACCCCGGCATCATCGGCCCCCACCCCGGCGTCGACCTGCATCCCAGCGTCGGCCCCGACCCCGGCATCGGCCCCCACTCCCGCATCACCCCCGCCACCCTCCGCGGCCGTCTCAGCCCGCGACATCGAAACCCTCCCCCGTCAGCGCCACGAACGCGTCCTCCAGCGAGGCGCGCTCCACGGTGAAACCGCGCACCCGCACCCCGGCCGCGACCAGCGCGGCGTTGAGATCGGCGAGTTCCCCCTCAGGGGGCTCCCCCGAAACCCTGTCGTCCTCCACAACCACATCCCCCACCCCCCGCTCCTTGAGCACCCGGGCCGCGTCCCCCGGGTCCGGGGTGAGGACGACCAGTCGGCCCCGCGCCCCGGCGGACAGATCGGCCACCAGCCCCTGGGTGATCAGCCGCCCCTGGGCCATCACGGCGGCATGGGTGCAGACCTGCTCGATCTCGTCCAGGAGGTGGGAGGAGAGGAAGACCGTGGTGCCGTCGGAGGCCAGCTCGCGGATCAGGGCGCGGATCTCCCGCATGCCCTGGGGGTCGAGCCCGTTGGTCGGCTCGTCCAGCACCAGCAGGCGGCGGGGCTGGAGCAGGGCGGCGGCCAGCCCGAGCCGCTGTTTCATCCCGAGCGAGTACGCCTTGGCCTTCTTGCCGGCCGCCGCCGCGAGCCCGACCCGCTCCAGCGCCGCGCCCACCCGGGCCCGCCGGGTGCGGGGGTCGGCGGCCGGGTCGGCGGCGTCGTAGCGGAGCAGGTTGTCGCGGCCGGAGAGGAAGCCGTAGAGGGCGGGGCCCTCGATCAGGGCGCCGACGTGCGGGAGCACGGCGCGGGTGGCCCGGGGCATGGGCCGCCCCAGGATCCGCGCCGTGCCCGAGGTGGGCTCGATCAGGCCCATCAGCATGCGGATGGTGGTGGTCTTGCCGGAGCCGTTGGGGCCGAGGAAGCCGAAGACGCTGCCCGTCGGGACGGTCAGATCGAGGGCGTCCACGGCGAGCTGCCCGCCGCGGTAGCGCTTGGTCAGCGCGCGGGTCTGGATGATCCCCTCGGCGCCTTGGGCACCGGTCCCGGCAGCACCCTGCGTACGCACAGCACCCTGCACGCCCCCGGCACCCCGGTCACCCTCCCCTGCGCGCTCCCGCCGCGGTCCCCTTGCGGACGCCTCCGCCATCCGGCCTCCCCCGGTTGTCCTCGCCGGTCCTCGCCGGTCCTGGTCAGTCCTCGCCGGTCCTCGTCGTCGTGGCCGGGATCGTGGACCCGGCCCCGCTCGTCCTCGCCTCACGACCGGCCTCGCCCGACCCGCCGCGCCCGACCCGCCCGACCGGGCGCGCTCCGAATCGAACCCGCCCGATCGCCGCTGCCGCTGCCTATCGACCGCGCCCGATCGCCGCCGCTGCTGCTTACTGCCCCGAATCGGCCGCCTTCACCAGCGCGTCCTGGGTGACCGCGCCCACATAGACCGTGCCGTCGTCGGTGATCAGGGCGTTGATGAGCCGAGTCTTGAAGACCGTGCCCTCCCCGAACTTGCCGCTGACCTGGTCGCCGAGGGAGTCCAGGAAGCCGCCGAACTGGCCGGCCCCGGCGCCGGACGGGACGCCCTGGCCGCCGGTGTCCAGGACCGCTATGGCGTTCCAGCCCTCGCCGAGCACCTTCGCCCCGTCGAGGCCCTTGCCGAAGTCCTCCTCGGACTTCGGCTGCTCGGACCCGGACCCCGCCGCCGGCAGATCGGACTCCTCGGTGACCTTCGCGCCCTCGGGCGGGGTGAAGTCGAAGGTCGAGGCGGCCGGGCGGGCGAAGTCGACCTGGGTGAACCCGGCGTCGACCACCGCCGCCCCACCGGCGGCCGGGGTGAGGGTGAACTTGAGCGGGGTGTACGTCTTCGAGTCCACCGCGATGGTGATCTGGCCGACCGTCGAGCCGGACTGGCGGGGCTTGACGACCAGCTTGTAGGCGTCGCGCCCGGCGACCTGGGCGGTGCCGTCGACGGTGACCGAGGTGGTGTCGTCGACCGCCTTCAGGGCCTCCTCGGCGAAGTCCTTCGGGGTGGCCGGGACGTCCTTCCCGTCCTCGGCACCCTCGGCGGACGCCGAGTGGTAGACCTCGTTGGAGGCGCTGTCGTAGCCCCAGACGTCGTCGCCGTTGTGGATGACGCTGTACTCCGCTGCGTCCTCCAGCAGGGACAGCTTCTGCCTGTCGGGGCCGTCCACCGCGACCCGCAGGGTGTGGGTACCGGCGGCCAGCGCGGTGAGCTTGGACTGCGGGTCGGCCGAGGAGCCGGACTCGTCACCGCCGGAGCCGGTGGCGCCGGAGAGCAGACCGCTCTCCAGCCCGCCGAGGTTGGGCAGGCCGAGGTCGGTGGTGATCTTCACCGTGCCGGACAACTGCTCGGTGTCCGACTCGGCGATCCGCTGGATGAGCTGCTCCGCGCTGATCTCGGGGAGGTCGGGGCTGCCGGAGTCGGCGATGGCGGGAACCAGTCCGATGGTCGCCGCCGCCACCCCCGTCACCGCGACCGGGACGATGTACCGAGCGGCCTTCTTGCGCCGCCCCGCGCGCTGGTCGTCGATGCCCGCGCCGGTCGTGCTGTCGTCGGATTCGTACGGTGCCATGTGTGCCCTACCTCCGTGTCGGCGGCGGCTCTCCGTCTTGTCGCGTCCGTACACTCGTCCACCCTGAGCCGCCATTCTCACCCGAACCGGTGAGGAGTGGTGTGTTTCCGTACTCACCATCTGACCAAATCACCGGCGATGAGGCGTCACTCCCCAGAGCCAACTCCGCGTACTGCCCCGGTATGACACCGGGCGCCCACGGCTACTCCCACCCGTAAGGGTCGGGGCGCTGCCGCAGGTCGCGGCAGCGTGAGGGCCGAGGCAGCCTCAAGGGCCGCGCACCGCCGAGGACAGGGCTCACCGCCGACCGGCCGCTCTGCCCCGCCCCCTACTCCCCTACCCCGCGCGATGCACCACCGCGTCGCACAACTCCTCCAGCGCCCCCCGCGCGTCGCACTCCCGCAGCGGTGCCAGGGCCGCCCGCGCCTCCTCGGCGTAGCGGACGGTGTCCCGCCGGGCCTGCTCCAGGGCCGGGTGGGCGCGCAGCGCGGTGAGCGCCTCGGTGTGGCGGGCGTCGTCGGTGAGGTCGGAGTCGAGCAGTGCGCACAGGGCGAGGTCCTCGGCGAGGCCCAGGCGCTGGGCGCGTTCGCGCAGCCGCAGCACCGGCATGGTGGGGATGCCCTCGCGCAGATCGGTGCCCGGGGTCTTGCCCGACTCATGGCTGTCGGAGGCGATGTCGAGGACGTCGTCGGCGAGCTGGAAGGCGACGCCGAGCCGCTCGCCGTACTGGGTGAGGACATCGACGACGGAGTCGTCGGCGCCGGACATCATCGCGCCGAACCGGCAGGAGACGGCGACCAGGGAGCCGGTCTTGCCGCCGAGCACATCGAGGTAGTGGTCGACCGGGTCGCGGCCGTCGGCGGGGCCCGCGGTCTCCAGGATCTGGCCGGTGACCAGTCGCTCGAACGCCTCGGCCTGCACCCGGACGGCCTCCGGCCCGAGGTCGGCGAGGATGTGCGACGCGCGCGCGAAGAGAAAGTCACCTGTGAGCACGGCGACCGAGTTGCCCCAGCGGGTGTTGGCGCTGGGCACCCCGCGCCGGACGGCGGCCTCGTCCATCACGTCGTCGTGGTAGAGCGTGGCCAGATGGGTCAGTTCGACGACGACGGCGGAGGGGACGACCCCGGGCGCATAGGGGTCGCCGAACTGGGCGGAGAGCATCACCAGCAGTGGCCGGAATCTTTTGCCACCGGCCCGCACCAGGTGCTGCGCGGCCTCCGTGATGAACGGCACCTCGCTCTTGGTGGCCTCTAGCAGCCCTTCCTCGACAGCCACCAATCCGGCCTGGACATCTGCTTCCAGAACCTGGTCCCGCACGCTCAGCCCGAACGGCCCGACGACGGTCACGAGGGTCTCCTGTCTGCTGGTGTCTACTGGTGCCTACTGGCGATTACCCGGTATGTCGATTGATCGCTGCCATCACTCACGTCAGCGTATCCGGTCATGTTTCGATCACCGATGCCGCCCACCGCGCAGCACGGGCGGTATCGGATCAGGCCCGGTATGTTTTTGATCACCTGATACGAGCGGATATTTATTGAATTGCAGAGCAATAGGGAGAAGTGTCGCGGACTGCCCCTCGATACCGAGAGCCGACCGCATCATTTTCAGCCACCCCGCTGAGCCTCTCCCTCCTGCGCTGCCGTCCAGCCGAGGGCAGTCCCATGTCCGGTCCGGTGCGCATCCGTACCTCCTTCCCCTACGAGACGACCCACGACGACCTCCGGATCCCGCTAAGCGACGGGACGCTGCTCTACGCGCGCGTATGGCGGCCGGTCACCGCCGCCCCCGTACCGGCGCTGCTCGAACACCTTCCCTTCCGGCTGACCGACGCGACCGCCGCCCGCGACGCCCAGCGCCACCCCTGGTACGCGGGCCACGGCTACGCGAGCGTCCGGGTCGACGCGCGCGGGCACGGCAACAGCGGGGGCGTACCCGGGGACGGGCCCTCGGCGGACGCGGCGGACGCCGCCGAGGTGGTGGAGTGGCTGGCGGCGCGGCCGTGGTGCGACGGCGGGGTCGGCATGATCGGCATCTCGTGGGGCGGCTCCCTCGCGCTGCGGACGGCGGCCCTGGCACCGGGACCGCTCAAGGCGGTCGTCAGCGTCTGCGCCACGGACGACCACTACGACAACGACGGGCAGTACGCGGGAGGTTCCGTCCAGGCGGCGGATCTGCCCCACTGGGCGGCGCGCTCCCTGGCGCTCGCCGCCCGCCCGCCGGACCCCCGGTACCTGGGGGACGGCTGGCGTGACCTGTGGCAGTACCGGCTGGACGCCCTGGAGCCGCCCCTGCACACCTGGCTGGGCCATCAGCTCCGTGACGGGTACTGGAGGGCGGCCGGCGCGGTGCGCGAGGACTATGGCGCGATCCGGGCGGCGGTCCTCGCGGTCGGCGGGCTGCACGACCCGTACCGGGACACCGTGCTGCGGCTGGTGGAGCACCTTCCGGCGGCCCGGGTGCGCGGGCTGCTCGGGCCCTGGCCGCACGAGTACCCCGACCGGGGCCGCCCGCCCGGCCCGGCGATCGGCTTCCTCCAGGAGACCCTGCGCTGGTGGGACCACTGGCTCAAGGGCCGGGACACCGGCGTCAGCGCCGATCCGCCCCTGCGCGCCTGCCTGACCCCCTCCCGCGGGTCCCTGCCGGGCCCCTGGACCGCCGAGCCCGCCTGGCCCTCCCCGCACATCACCCCGGTCGTGTACGCCCTCCAGGGCGCCCCCGCGGCCGTACGGTCCCCGATGCACACCGGGGTCGACGCGGGGGCCTTCCTGCCGCGCGGGGGCGATGCCGATCTGCCGCCGGACCAGCGGGCGGAGGACGGGCGGTCGGTCTGCTTCGAGTTCCCGGCCGGCGGCAGCGGGATCCGGGTCCTGGGGCGGCCCCGGGTGCGGCTGCGGCTGCGCTGCGAGGTGGAGCGGGGGCAGGTGATCGCGCGGCTGTGCGATGTCGCCCCGGACGGCTCCTCGGTGCTGGTGACCCGGGGGGTGCTGAACCTCTGCGCGCGGGCGGGGCGGGACCGGGCGGTGCCGTGGCCGCCGGGCACGACGGAGGAGGTGGCCTTCGAGCTGGGGGCGGCGGGGCATGTGTTCGCGCCGGGGCACCGGGTGCGGCTGGCCGTCTCGTCCGCGTACTGGCCGTGGGTGTGGCCGCAGCCCGGCTCCGAGGCCGGGTTCGTCCTGGACCCGGCGGGCAGCGCGCTGGAGCTGCCGGTGCGGGAGCCGGAGCGGGGGCCGGGGAGCGGCGGCGGGCCCGAGGGGGAGGCGGAGCAGGCGGGGCCGCTCGGGGTGGTCTCCCCGGTCACGCTGGACGAGCCGCGCCCCGGGCGGCTGGTGGTGCGGGACGTGGCCCGGGGCGAGTGGCGGCTGGAGGTCGCACCGGGGCCGGGCGGCACCGAGGTGCATCCGGACGGTCTGGAGGTCACGGAGGAGGCGCTGGAGTCGTACACGATCCGGGACAGCGACGCGCTGTCGGCGCGGACCCGGTCGGACCGGACGATCCGGCTGCACCGGCCGGACGCGGCCTGGGACACCAGGGTCCGGGCCCGGTCGGAGATCACCTGCACGGCGACGGAGTTTTTGACCGTTAATGAGGTGATTTGCACCCTCGGCCGCGAGGTGATCTTCCACCGCACCTGGGAACGTCGGATTCCACGCACCGCTGGTTAATAGGGACTTGGGAGCATTGCCCGATTTACCACTCTTGCGCACGGGCGTGACTTGACTCACTCGCATCCACCTCCCCCCGATCCGGAGCCGTTCCGCCGCCGCACCCCGATTCACCTTCCCCATCGCACGAGTTGAACCTTTCCAGCCGCAAAGGATCATGTGCGGCAGATGGCGGGATAAAGATCAGAAGCGGCGATCTGTGATTCCACCACTTGTTTCGGACATCCGCTCTCGCATACGTTCCCGGCCAGTCGGGCGGACGCCTAGTCCTGCCACCGCCCGCACCAACTCACTAGATCCACGGCAGGAGCGGGGGACCCAGGTAAGTCGCCGGGCCGGACGTCTTGACGTCCTGGCGCGGCTCGGGGTGAAGCCGTGCCCGCAAGGGCCGGCCGGGCACCTCCCCGCCCGAACCCGACAGCTCACCTCGCAGGCGTAGGAGAGGAACCGTTCCCATGTCCCTTCCCCTGTCCGCTCCCGTGTCCGCCCTTCCCGGGTCCGCGCACCGCTCCACCCGGGTCCGCCGCATCGCCCGCCGACTGGCCGTCGCCGGTACCGGCGCCGCCGTGCTTGCCCTGCCGATCATCGGCGCCACCACCGCCACCGCCGCCACCCCGACCGTCGTCTCGGCGGCCACCTCGGCCTACCCGAACACCCTCGACGGCTGGATCCGCCAGGCCCTCGACGTCATGCGGCAGAACGGCATCCCCGGCAGCTACGACGGCATCCACCGCAATGTGATGCGCGAGTCGTCCGGCAACCCGGCCGCCGTCAACAACTGGGACTCCAACGCCGCCGCCGGCACCCCGTCCAAGGGCCTGCTCCAGGTGATCGACCCGACCTTCGCCGCGTACCACGTCTCCGGGACGGTCTACGACCCGTACGACCCGATCGCGAACATCGTCGCCGCCTGCAACTACGCGGCGGACCGGTACGGGTCGATCGACAACGTCTTCGGCGCCTACTGATCCACTGCGCTTTGCGGGTTGGGGCCCGCAAAGCGCAGACGGGCCGAATGCCGCATTCTTGAATTCCCCATGCGGCATTCGCGATTCGGGATCAACGCATTCATGGATTCCCGGGCGACTGTTGGGGCAGCCGCCGGGGGAAGACCCGTTCGAGGACGACGGCGATGCCGTCGTCCTCGTTCGATGTGGTGACCTCGTCGGCCACCGCCTTCAGTTCGGGATGGGCATTGGCCATCGCCACGCCATATCCGGCCCAGTCGAACATCGGAATGTCATTGGGCATGTCCCCGAACGCGATGGTGTGCTCCGCCCGCACCCCCAGCCGCCCGGCCGCCAGCGCCAGCCCGGTCGCCTTGGTCACCCCGCACGGCTGGAGTTCGACGGTCCCCGGACCCGACATGGTGACCGTCGCCAGGGAACCGACCACCGCGCGGGCCACCGACGCCAACTCGTCGTCGGTGAGGTCCGGGTGGCGCAGCAGCACCTTGCTGATCGGCTCCGCCCACAGCTCGGCCCGGCGCCCTACGCGGACGGCGGGCAGGGTCGGGTGCGGCATCAGATAGCCCGGCTCGATCAGGGTGAGCCCGTCCACGCCGTCCTGGTCGACCGCCGCGTACACCTCCCCGACCTCGGCCTCGATCTTGCCGATCGCGGTCTCCGCCAGTTCCCGGTCCAGGGTGACCGACCACAGCAGGCGGTCCGCGCCCGCGTCGTACAGTTGCGCGCCCTGGCCGCACACCGCGAGACCGGTGCTGCCCAGGCGTTCCAGGAGCGGGCGCACCCGGGGGGCCGGGCGACCGGTCACCACCAGATGCCGGGCACCGGCCTCGGCGGTCCGCGCCAGCGCGGCCAGCGAGCGGTCGGAGAAGGTGTCGTCACCGCGCAGCAGAGTGCCGTCGAGGTCGGTGGCGACAAGGGCGAACGTCATGCGCGCGGTGCGTGCGGCATATGCGGTGGGTGCGGCCATGATCAGAGAATACGGACATCGCGCGGCCCCGACCCGGCCCGAACCGGACGTCGGCCGGCTTCCCCGACGACCCGCCCGCCCCGGTCAACTCCCCTGTACCATGCGGCCTTTCACTCGGCGGGCGCCCGGGACGACTGCTGAAAACGGGTCCGCTTTTCACTCAGAGGGGGTCGCTCCGCGAGGGGCCGGGGGGCGTCCCCGGGGCGTTCCCGGAGCGTTCCGGAGACGTTCAGGGGGTGCTTGGGGGTCCTCGGGGGGGGGTGCTCGGGGAGCACTCAGGAGTTGCTCGGGGGGAGGTGCTCCCTGTGAGGGGCGCTCTGCGAAGGGGGGCGCGCTCCGCAGGGATGCCGGGTGTGCGGGTGTCCGGGTGGGCGGGTATTCGCTGGAGTGGGCTCCTTTCATGACATTTCTGAATCTCTCGGGCGTTCTAGATCATGAGGGGCGGGGGTAGGGAGACGACGTACCGTGGCCGGTGGCCCGGCGCGGCACCGGCTCGGCACCCCTTCCGGCAGACGAGAGCGAGGCAGACCGCATGCCACCCATCGGCGTCCCCGACAGTGACCCCTCCCGCGCGGATGGGGGCGACCCCTTCGACATCCCGGAGGGCCACCCCTTCGGGCCGCACAATCTCCCCTACGGCGTCTTCTCACCGGCCGGGGCGGATGCCGGTACGGGTACGGGTGCCGGTACAGGTACGGGTACGGGTGCCGGTACGGGTACGGGTGCGGGTGGGCGGAGCGTCGGGGTCCGGCTCGGTGACCGGGTCCTGGACGCCGGGGCCGCCGCCCACGCCCTGGGCTCCCCCTACGCCGCGCTCCTCGCCCGCCCCACCCTCGGCCCGCTGCTCGCCGCCGGACGTACCACCTGGTCGGACGTGCGGCGGGCGCTGACCGCCTGGGTGACCGTGCCCGCGCACCGCGAGGTGATCGCCCCGCTGCTGTACCCGCTGTCCTCGGTGCGCCTGCACCTGCCCTTCGAGGTCGCCGACTACGTCGACTTCTACTCCTCCGAGAACCACGCCCGCACTGTCGGCCGGATCTTCCGCCCCGGCGCCCCCGACTCCCTCCCCCCGAACTGGAAGCACCTCCCCATCGGCTACCACGGCCGCGCCGGGACGGTCGTCGTCTCGGGCACGGACGTCGTACGGCCGTCGGGGCAGCACACGTCCCCCGCCGACCCGGCACCGGTCTTCGGCCCCACCACCCGCCTGGACATCGAGGCCGAGGTCGGTTTCGTGGTGGGCGTGCCGAGCGCCCTGGGCAGCCCGGTGGCGCAGAGCGCCTTCCGCGACCACGTCTTCGGGCTCTGCCTGCTCAACGACTGGTCGGCCCGGGACATCCAGTCCTGGGAGACCGTGCCCCTGGGCCCGTTCCTCGGCAAGTCCTTCGCCACGTCGATCTCGGCGTGGATCACTCCGCTGGACGCGCTGGAGCAGGCCCGGATCGCCCCGCCCGAGCGCACCCATCCACCGCTGCCGTATCTCGACGACCGCGACGAGGAGCCGAACGGATACGACCTGCGGCTGTCCGTCGCGATCAACGGCCATGTCGTCTCCGAGCCGCCCTTCTCCACCATGTACTGGACCGCCGCCCAGCAGCTCGCCCACCTCACGGTGAACGGGGCCTCGCTGCGCACCGGCGACCTCTACGCCTCCGGCACGGTCAGCGGACCCGGCGAGCGCGAGCGGGGCTGTCTGCTGGAGCTGACCTGGAACGGCCGCGACCGGCTGGAGCTGCCCGGCGGCGGACGGACCTTCCTGGAGGACGGGGACGTGGTGACGCTGACGGGCTGGGCCCCGGGGCAGAACGGTCTGCGGGTGGGGCTGGGCGAGGTCGAGGGAACGGTGGTCGACGGCACGGTGGCCGCGGGGGCGGTGGTCGCGGGGAGGTCATGAGGGGGTGAGGGGTTTCCCCGTTCCGACGGCTGACTCCAGGGGCCCGGGGCCGTCATACTGGGCGGCGGCGCGCATGTGAGTGACCTGTGTGGGGTGCTCCGCATCGTCCGCTCCGTCCTCATGATCCACGCCATCTCATCGCCTGCCCCTCACTCGCCCTGTCCGCCCCGCCCCGCCCGCCCGAGCCGCCGCCCGTCCCGACCAGGATCCGGAGACCCTGGGATGACCGTCACCCTCCTCCTGCTGACCGTCGTCGGCCTGATGGCCGCCGTGCCGGCACCCCGTGCGCTGACCCGGGCCGAGTGGCCCGAGCGGGAGCCGGTGGTCGGGCTGTGGGTGTGGCAGTGCCTGGTCGCCACGGTCCTGCTGAGCTGTCTCACCGCGCTGACGCTGGGCGCGGCGGCCGTCTTCCAGACCGTCCGCGACCATGTCTTCGCCCCGGCGCCCCCGGCCGTCACCGCCGCCTACGATCTGTCGGCCGCGCCGGTCTGGGCCGTGGTCCTCACCGTGCTGCTGGCCTGCGGCGCGGCCTGGACCACCGCGATGCTCGCCCGGGAACTGGTCGAGGTCCGCCGACGGCGCGGCACCACCCGCGCCCATCTGCGCGAACGCGCCCCCGAGCTGCCCGCCGGGCTGCCCCGCTCGCGAGGCCCGCTGCTGGTGCTGGAGGACGACTACCCGGACGCCTGGTGGCTGCCGGGCCATCCGCCCCAGCTCGTGGTGACCACCGGCGCCCTGCACAAGCTCACCGACCACCAGCTCGACGCCGTCCTCACCCATGAGCGCGGTCACGCCCGCGCCCACCACGACTGGCTGCTGCATCTGTCCACCGCGCTGGCCACCGGCTTCCCCCGGGTTCCGCTGTTCGCCCACTTCTGCGACCAGACCCGGCGACTGGTGGAGCTGGCCGCCGACGACACCGCCTCACGCCGCTGCGGCCACCTCACCACCGCCCTCGCGCTGATCGAGCTGAACCAGCACCGGGGTGTGCTGTCCTGCTCCTCCAGCCACCGGCTGCTGGGCGAGCGCGTCGACCGGCTGCTGGAGCCGAAGCCCCGCCTGAACCGCCGCCGCCGCGCCCTGACCACGACCGCCGCCGCGCTGGTCCCGCTCCTGCCCCTGATCATCACGTTCCTGCCGGGGCTGAACGCCCTGGGCTGAGCCCGCCGACAAGGGTCAGCCCTCCGGGCGGCGAGCAGCAGCTCCACCGGACCGGCCCCTGGGGCGTGCCGGGCGTCGCGGCGCCCGCGAAGATCCGTCGGACCCGCCCTACGCCCAGTCGTCCGGCTCCGGCTCCATCTCCTCGTCGGGCCACAGCTCGTCCCCACCGGACGCAGCCCCGGCCCCGGAGGCGGGTCTGGAGCCACGCCCGGCCCCAGCACCGGCCGCACCACCGGCACCGGCCACCACACCGGCAGCACCGGCACTCACACCGGCACCGGTATCCGCCCCCGCGCTCTCCCCCGGCCGCTCCAGCCCCCCCAATACCTCCAGCACACCCTCCCCGTACGTGGCGAGCTTCTTCTCGCCCACCCCGCTGATCCCGCCCAGCTCCCGCACCGACCCGGGCCACTGGGTCGCGATCTCCCGCAGCGTGGCGTCATGGAAGATGACGTACGCCGGAACGCCCTGCTCCCTGGCCTGCTCGGCGCGCCAGGCGCGCAGTGCCTCGAACGCCGGTGCCAGCGCCTGCGGCAGTTCGGCCGCCGCCGAGGACTTCCCCTTGCGCTCGCCCCGGGAGCCCCCGGACCGGGCCGCTGGTACCTTCTTCGGCTCCTTGCGCAGCGGCACCTCGCGCTCCCGCCGCAGCACCTCGCCGCTCGCCTCGGTCAGCACCAGCGTGCCGTAGTCGCCCTCGACCGCCAGCAGGCCCTGGGCCAGGAGCTGCCGGACCACGCCCCGCCACTCGCCCTCCTCCATCTCCTCGCCGATGCCGAACACCGAGAGCTGGTCGTGGTCGAACTGGATCACCTTGGCCGTCCGCTTGCCGAGCAGGATGTCCACGATCTGCACGGCCCCGAACTTCTGCCCCCGCTCCCGCTGCAACCGCACCACCGTCGACAGCACCTTCTGGGCCGCCACCGTGCCGTCCCAGGTCTCCGGCGGGGTCAGACAGGTGTCGCAGTTGCCGCAGCCGACCGCGCCGGGCTCCTGGCCGAAGTAGGCGAGCAGTTGCCCGCGCCGGCAGGCCGCCGTCTCGCACAGGGCGAGCATCGCGTCCAGGTGCGCCTGCGCGCGCCGCCGGAACGCCTCGTCGCCCTCGCCGGACTGGATCAGCTTGCGCTGCTGGATGACGTCATTGAGCCCGTACGCCATCCAGGCCGTGGACGGCAGACCGTCGCGGCCCGCGCGGCCGGTCTCCTGGTAGTAACCCTCCACCGACTTCGGCAGGTCCAGATGGGCCACGAACCGGACGTCCGGCTTGTCGATGCCCATGCCGAAGGCGATGGTCGCCACCACCACGAGGCCGTCCTCGCGCAGGAACCGCGACTGGTGCGCCGCGCGGGTCCCGGCGTCCAGCCCCGCGTGGTACGGCACCGCCTCGACGCCGTTGCGGGAGAGGAACTCGGCGGTCTTCTCCACCGAGTTGCGCGACAGGCAGTACACGATGCCCGCGTCGCCCGCGTGCTCCTCCCGCAGAAAGCCCAGGAGCTGCTTCTTGGGGTCGGCCTTGGGGACGATCCGGTACTGGATGTTGGGCCGGTCGAAGCTGGCCTCGAAGTGCCGCGCGTCGGGCATGCCGAGGCGCTGGGTGATCTCCTGGTGGGTGGCCCGGGTCGCGGTGGCCGTGAGCGCGATGCGGGGGACGTCCGGCCAGCGCTCGCCGAGCACCGACAGCGCCAGATAGTCGGGCCGGAAGTCATGGCCCCACTGCGCCACGCAGTGCGCCTCGTCGATCGCGAAGACGGAGATCCGGCCGCGCGACAGCAGATTCAGCGTGGCGTCCAGCCGCAGCCGCTCCGGCGCCAGATAGAGCAGGTCCAGCTCCCCGGCGAGGTACTCGGCCTCCACCACCCGCCGCTCGTCGAAGTCCTGCGTGGAGTTGATGAACCCGGCGTTCACCCCCAGCGCCCGCAGCGCGTCCACCTGGTCCTGCATCAGGGCGATCAGCGGGGAGACGACAATGCCCGTGCCCTCTCTGACCAGGGAGGGGATCTGATAGCAGAGGGATTTTCCGCCGCCGGTCGGCATCAGCACCACGGCGTCCCCGCCGGACACCACATGCTCGATCACGGCTTCCTGCTCGCCCCGGAAGGCCTCGTACCCGAAGACCTTGCGGAGCGTCTCCAGCGCCTCGCTGTCGGCTACCGCCGCCATACCACCGATCCCGCCCGTCCCACGCATCGCCGTGCCCCCGTACGTCGTGCTTCGACCACTGCGTCCACGATAGGCCCCTGCACTGACACCGCCGGAGTTATCCACAGACCCACTCCGGCCATCCGGCTCCGCCGGAACCGGCCACCCTCGCCGGACGCCGAAAAACGGGCGGGTCCCGGCTCCCCTGGAAGCCGGGACCCGCCCGCAGCACGGAACTGAAAGCCGGGTCCTGCCCGCGCAAAACCGGAGGCCGGGACCCGCCCGCACGAACCACCCGGTCGGCGCCGCCGCATCTCAGTGCTCCCGCACCTCGGCACGGCCGCGCCTTCGAGTCCCCGCGCCTCGGCACCGCCGCACCTCAGGTGCGCCCGCGCCCCGAGCCCCCGCGCCTCAGCGCACGAACACCCCCGCGGTCCCCGCCAGATCCAGGAAGTACTGCGGCGCCACCCCCAGCACCACCGTGACCGCGACCCCGACCCCGATCGCCGTCATGGTCAGCGGCGACGGGACGGCGACCGTCGGGCCCTCGGGCCGCGGCTCGCTGAAGAACATCAGCACGATCACCCGGATGTAGAAGAACGCGGCGATGGCCGACGAGATCACACCGACCACCACCAGCGGCGCGGCCCCGCCCTCCGCCGCCGCCTTGAACACGGCGAACTTCCCGGCGAAGCCGGAGGTCAGCGGGATACCGGCGAAGGCCAGCAGGAACACCGCGAAGACCGCCGCGACCAGCGGTGATCTCCGGCCCAGCCCCGCCCATTTGGACAGGTGCGTGGCCTCGCCGCCCGCATCGCGCACCAGGGTCACCACGGCGAAGGCGCCGACCGTGACGAAGGAGTACGCGGCCAGATAGAACAGCACCGAGGAGATGCCGTCGGGGTTGGTCGCGATGACACCGGCGAGGATGAATCCGGCGTGCGCGATGGACGAGTAGGCCAGCAGCCGCTTGATGTCGGTCTGGGTGATGGCCACGATGGCGCCGCCCAGCATGGTGAGGATCGCGACGCCCCACATCACCGGCCGCCAGTCCCAGCGCAGGCCGGGCAGGACGACGTAGAGGATGCGCAGCAGGGCGCCGAAGGCGGCGACCTTGGTGGCAGCGGCCATGAAGCCGGTGACCGGGGTCGGGGCGCCCTGGTAGACGTCCGGCGTCCACATGTGGAAGGGGACGGCGCCGACCTTGAAGAGCAGGCCCATGACGACGAGCGCGGTGCCGACCAGCAGCAGGGCGTCGTTGTCCATGGTGTCGGCGAGCGCCGGGGTGACCGTGGGGACCGTGCCGTCGACGACCTGCGCGATCGTGGCGTACGACATGGAGCCCGCGTAGCCGTAGAGCAGGGCGATGCCGAACAGGGTGAACGCGGAGGCGAAGGCGCCGAGCAGGAAGTACTTGACGGCCGCTTCCAGCGAGATCATCCGCTTGCGGCGGGCGAGCGCGCACAGCAGGTAGAGCGGGAGGGAGAAGACCTCCAGGGCGACGAACAGGGTCAGCAGGTCGTTGGCGGCCGGGAAGAGCAGCATGCCCGCGACCGCGAACATCAGCAGCGGGAACACCTCGGTGGTGGTGAACCCGGCCTTCACCGCGGCCTTCTCGGCGTCGCTGCCGGGGACGGCGGCGGCCTGGGCGGCGAAGGAGTCGACCCGGTTGCCGTGCGCCTCGGGGTCGAGGCGGCGCTCGGCGAAGGTGAACAGGCTGACCAGCGCCACGAGCAGGATCGTGCCCTGGAGGAACAGGGTCGGTCCGTCGATGGCGATGGCGCCCATGGCGGCGATGCCGGACTTGGTGGTGGCGTAGCCGTCGGCGGCGAGCGCCACCACCCCGGCGAAGGCCGCGGCGAGCGCCACGACGGCCGTGAAGGTCTGGACGTAGTAGCGGGACTTGCGGGGTACGACCGCCTCGATCAGGATCCCGAGGATCGCCGCGCCGACGACGATCAGGATGGGCGAGAGCTGGGCGTACTCGATCTTCGGCGCGTCGATCTTCGAGATCGGGGTCGCCGCGGTTGTCCACAGGCTGTGGACGGCTGCCGCACTCACCTTGCCGCCTCCACATCGGGCCGGGGGTCCTGCTTCTGGACATCGGACATGGTCTGCTCGACCGCCGGGTTGACGATGTCGGCGACCGGCTTCGGGTAGACGCCCAGGATGATCAGCAGCGCGATCAGCGGGGCGACGACCACGAGTTCCCGGACCCGGAGGTCGGGCATCCTGGCCAGCTCCGGTTTCACCGGGCCCGTCATCGTCCGCTGGTAGAGCACCAGCGTGTAGAGCGCGGCGAGCACGATGCCGAAGGTGGCGATGATGCCGATCACCGGGTAGCGGGAGAACGTGCCGACCAGGACCAGGAATTCACTGACGAAGGGGGCGAGGCCGGGGAGGGAGAGGGTGGCCAGGCCGCCGATCAGGAAGGTGCCCGCGAGGACCGGGGCGACCTTCTGCACTCCGCCGTAGTCGGCGATGAGCCGCGAGCCGCGCCGGGAGATCAGGAAGCCGGCCACCAGCATCAGCGCGGCCGTGGAGATCCCGTGGTTGACCATGTAGAGCGTGGCGCCCGACTGGCCCTGGCTGGTCATCGCGAAGATGCCCATGACGATGAACCCGAAGTGGGAGATCGACGCGTACGCCACCAGCCGCTTCATGTCGCGCTGGCCGACGGCGAGCAGCGCCCCGTAGATGATGCTGATCACGGCGAGGACCAGGATCACCGGGGTGGCCCACTTCGACGCCTCCGGGAAGAGGCCGAGGCAGAAGCGGAGCATCGCGAAGGTGCCGACCTTGTCGACCACCGCGGTGATCAGGACGGCGACCGGTGCGGTGGATTCCCCCATGGCGTTGGGCAACCAGGTGTGCAGCGGCCACAGGGGCGCCTTCACCGCGAAGGCGAAGAAGAAGCCGAGGAACAGCCAGCGTTCGGTGCTGGTCGCCATGGTCAGTTCGCCGCTGGCGCGGGCGGCGGCGATCTCGGGCAGCGAGAAGTTCCCGGCGACGACATAGAGGCCGATCACCGCGGCCAGCATGATCAGTCCGCCGGCCAGGTTGTAGAGCAGGAACTTCACGGCGGCGTAGGACCGCTGGGTGGCGGCCGTCTTCTCGCCGTGCTCGTGGGCCCGGTCCCCGAAGCCGCCGATGAGGAAGTACATCGGGATCAGCATGGCTTCGAAGAAGATGTAGAAGAGGAAGACGTCGGTGGCCTCGAAGGAGAGGATCACCATCGCCTCGACCAGCAGGATCAGCGCGAAGAAGCCCTGGGTGGGGCGCCAGCGCGTGGAGCCGGTCTCCAGCGGGTCGGCGTCGTGCCAGCCCGCCAGGATGATGAACGGGATCAGCAGGGCGGTCAGCGCGATCAGCACCACCGCGATGCCGTCCACGCCCAGTTCGTAGCGGACCCCGAAGTCGGAGATCCAGGAGCGGGACTCGGTGAGCTGGTAGCGGTCGCCGCCGGGGTCGAAGCGGACCAGGATCGCGACGGCGAGCGCGAGCGTGGCGAGCGAGAACAGCAGCGCGAGCCATTTGGCGGCGGTGCGTTTGGCGGCCGGTACGGCGGCCGTGGCGATGGCCCCGACGGCCGGGAGCACCGCCGTCGCTGTCAGCAGGGGAAAGGACATCGGTATCAGACCGCCCTCATCAGCAGGGTCGCGGCGATCAGGAGCGCCGCACCGCCGAACATCGAGACCGCGTACGACCGCGCGAAGCCGTTCTGGAGCCTGCGCAGTCGTCCGGAGAGGCCGCCGACCGAGGCCGCCGTGCCGTTGACGACTCCGTCGACCAGGCTGTGGTCGACGTACACCAGGGAGCGTGTGAGGTGCTCGCCGCCGCGGACCAGGACCACATGGTTGAAGTCGTCCTGGAGGAGGTCGCGGCGGGCGGCCCGGGTGAGCAGCGAGCCGCGCGGGGCGGTGACCGGCACCGGGCGGCGCCCGTACTGGGCCCAGGCGACGGCGACGCCGATGACCATGACGGCGACCGTGGACAGGGTGACGGTCAGGGCGCTGACCGGCGGGTGTCCGTGCTCGTAGCCGGTGATGGGCTCCAGCCAGTTCACGAAGCGGTCGCCGATGCTGAAGAAGGCGCCGCCCGCGACGGAGCCGACGGCCAGCACGATCATGGGGATCGTCATGGACCGCGGGGACTCGTGCGGGTGGGGCTCGTGGCCGTTCTCGTCGGGCTGCCAGCGCTTCTCGCCGAAGAAGGTCATCAGCATCACGCGGGTCATGTAGAACGCGGTGATGGCGGCGCCGAGCAGGGCCACCCCGCCGAGGATCCAGCCCTCGGTGCCGCCCTTGGCGAACGCCGACTCGATGATCTTGTCCTTGGAGAAGAAGCCGGACAGCCCCGGGAAGCCGATGATCGCGAGATAGCCGAGCCCGAAGGTCACGAAGGTGACCGGCATGTACTTCCTCAGGCCGCCGTACTTGCGCATGTCGACCTCGTCGTTCATGCCGTGCATGACGGAACCGGCGCCCAGGAACAGCCCGGCCTTGAAGAAGCCGTGGGTCACCAGGTGCATGATCGCGAAGACATAGCCGATGGGGCCGAGGCCCGCGGCGAGGACCATGTACCCGATCTGCGACATCGTGGAGCCCGCGAGGGCCTTCTTGATGTCGTCCTTGGCGCAACCGACGATCGCACCGAACAGCAGCGTGACCGCGCCGACGATGGTGACGACCAGTTGCGCGTCAGGCGCGGCGTTGAAGATCGCGCCGGAGCGGACGATGAGGTAGACGCCTGCGGTGACCATGGTCGCGGCGTGGATCAGGGCCGAGACCGGGGTCGGGCCCTCCATGGCGTCCCCGAGCCAGGACTGGAGCGGGACCTGGGCGGACTTGCCGCAGGCGGCGAGCAGCAGCATCAGGCCGATGCCGGTGAGCACGCCCTCGCTCGCCCCGCCGATCAGGGCGGGCTCCTCGTGGCCGCCGAGCAGCGGGCCGAAGGCGAAGGTGCCGAACGTGGTGAACATCAGGAAGATCGCGATGGCCAGGCCCATGTCGCCGACCCGGTTGACCAGGAACGCCTTCTTGGCGGCGGTGGCGGCGCTGGGCTTGTGCTGCCAGAAGCCGATCAGCAGATAGGAGGCGAGACCGACGCCCTCCCAGCCGACGTACAGCAGCAGATAGTTGTCGGCGAGGACGAGGATCAGCATCGCCGCGAGGAACAGATTGAGATAACCGAAGAAACGGCGGCGGCGCTCGTCGTGCTCCATGTACCCGATCGAGTACACGTGGATGAGCGTGCCGACGCCGGTGATCAGCAGGACGAACGTCATCGACAACTGGTCGAGGCGGAAGGCGACGTCCGCCTGGAAGCTCTCGACCGGGATCCAGGTGAACAAGTGCTGGATCAGGGTGCGGTCCTCGGCGCCCCGGCCCAGCAGATCGGCGAAGAGGATCACGCCGAACACGAACGAGACGGCCGACAGCAGGGTGCCGATCCAGTGGCCGACCGCGTCGAGCCGGCGTCCGCCGCACAGCAGCACGGCGGCTCCGAGGAGGGGCGCCGCGATCAGCAGCGCAATCAGGTTCTCCACGATTCTTCCGACCCCTTACAGCTTCATCAGGCTGGCGTCGTCGACCGAGGCCGAGTGGCGGGCGCGGAACAGGGACACGATGATCGCGAGTCCGACCACGACCTCGGCGGCGGCGACGACCATCGTGAAGAACGCGATGATCTGTCCGTCGAGATTGCCGTGCATCCGGGAGAAGGCGACGAAGGCGAGGTTGCAGGCGTTGAGCATCAGCTCCACGCACATGAACAGCACGATCGCGTTCCGCCTGATCAGGACGCCGGTGGCGCCGATCGTGAACAGCAGGGCCGCGAGGTAGAGGTAATTGACCGGGTTCACTTGGACGCCTCCTCGGTCCGCTGGAAGTGCGGCGGCTCGATCTCGTCCCGCTCCAGCCGCTCCGCCGAGCGCTGCTCCAGCGCCTTGAGGTCGCTGATGGCCTCGGTGGAGACATCGCGGATCTGGCCGCGCTCGCGCAGGGTCCGGTTGACCGTCAGCTCCGAGGGGGTGCCGTCGGGCAGCAGACCGGCGATGTCCACGGCGTTGTGCCGGGCGTAGACGCCGGGGGCGGGCAGCGGCGGCAGGTGCTTGCCCTCGCGCACCCGCTGCTCGGCCAGCTCGCGCTGGGTCCGGGCGCGCTCGACGCGCTCGCGGTGGGTGAGCACCATGGCGCCGACGGCGGCGGTGATCAGCAGGGCGCCGGTGATCTCGAAGGCGAAGACGTACCTGGTGAAGAGGAGGGCGGCGATGCCCTGGACGTTGCCGCCCGCGTTGGCCGTCGCCAGACCGTCGAACTGGTTCAGCGAGGCGTTGCCGATCCCGCCGACCAGCAGGACGCCGAAACCGAGACCGCACAGCAGGGCCAGCCAGCGCTGGCCCCTGATGGTCTCCTTCAGCGAGTCGGCGGCCGTGACCCCGACCAGCATCACCACGAAGAGGAACAGCATCATGATGGCGCCGGTGTAGACGATGATCTGCACCACGCCGAGGAAGTAGGCCCCGTTGGCGAGGTAGAACACCGCCAGGATGATCATGGTCCCGGCCAGACACAGCGCACTGTGCACGGCCCTCTTCATGAGCACGGTGCACAGGGCGCCGATCACCGCGACCGTGCCGAGGATCCAGAACTGGACGGCCTCGCCGGTGGAGGTGGAGTAGGCGGCGAGCTGCGCGCTCATGCGTCCACCTCCTCGTCCTCGGGCTTCTCGCCCTTGGAGAGCGCGGGCTGCTGGACCGTGCCGGGGGCGGCCTCGGTGACCAGGCCCCGGTAGTAGTCCTGCTCGTCCATGCCGGGGAAGATCGCGTGCGGCGAGTCGACCATGCCCTCCTCCAGACCGGCGAGGAGCTGCTCCTTGGTGTAGATGAGGTTGGCGCGGCTGGAGTCGGCCAGCTCGAACTCGTTGGTCATGGTCAGCGCGCGCGTGGGGCACGCCTCGATGCACAGACCGCACAGGATGCAGCGGGCGTAGTTGATCTGGTACACCCGGCCGTACCGCTCGCCCGGCGAGTAGCGCTCCTCGTCGGTGTTGTCGGCGCCCTCCACATAGATGGCGTCGGCGGGGCAGGCCCAGGCGCACAGCTCGCAGCCGACGCACTTCTCCAGGCCGTCCGGATGGCGGTTGAGCTGGTGCCGTCCGTGGAACCGGGGGGCGGTGGTCTTCTGCTGCTCCGGGTACTGCTCGGTCAGCCGCTTCTTGAACATGGCCTTGAAGGTCACGCCGAAGCCGGCCACGGGGTTCTGGAAACCGGGGTCGGTCTCCTTGGGCTCCTCAGCCATCGGACGCCTCCTTTCCATCCAGCGATCCGTCACTGTGAGTATCGGGCCCGCCACTGACAATCAGCTCCCGCTCCTCGCGGGAACGGCGCCGGGGAACCGGCGGAAGCTCCTGTCCGGGCAGCGGCGGCACCGGGAATCCACCGGCCATCGGGTCGAACCCGGGGCTCTGGCCGGGCGGTTCGGGCGCCGGTGCGCCACGGTCGCGGAAGAGGTCGGCGACGAAGGAGACCAGCAGCAGGACGAGAACGGCGCCGCCGACGTACAGCGCGATGTCGGCGAAGTCGTAGTTCTCGTTGCGCAGCGTCCGCACGGTCGCGACCAGCATCAGCCAGACCAGCGAGACCGGGATCAGCACCTTCCAGCCGAGCTTCATCAGTTGGTCGTAGCGGACGCGGGGCAGGGTGCCGCGCAGCCAGATGAAGAAGAACAGCAGCAGTTGCACCTTGAGGACGAACCAGAGCATCGGCCACCAGCCGTGGTTCGCGCCCTCCCAGAACGTGGAGATCGGCCAGGGGGCCCGCCAGCCGCCCAGGAACAGCGTCACGGACACCGCGGAGACCGTCACCATGTTCACGTACTCGGCAAGCATGAACATCGCGAACTTGATGGACGAGTACTCGGTGTTGAAGCCGCCCACGAGGTCGCCCTCGGACTCGGGCATGTCGAAGGGGGCCCGGTTGGTCTCCCCGACCATGGTGATGATGTAGATGATGAAGGAGACCGGCAGCAGGATCACGTACCAGCGGTCCGCCTGCGCGTCCACGATCGCCGAGGTGGACATGGAGCCCGAGTACAGGAAGACGGAGGCGAAGGCGGCGCCCATGGCGATCTCGTAGGAGATCATCTGGGCGGCGGAGCGCAGGCCGCCGAGCAGCGGGTAGGTGGAGCCGCTGCTCCAGCCGGCCAGGACGATGCCGTAGATGCCGACCGAGGCGACCGCGAGGATGTAGAGCAGGGCGATCGGCAGATCGGTGAGCTGCATCGTGGTGCGCTGGCCGAAGATCGAGATCTCGTTGCCGGCCGGGCCGAAGGGGATCACCGCGATGGCCATGAACGCCGGGATGGCGGCCACGATCGGCGCGAGGACGTAGACCGCCTTGTCGGCGCGCTTGACGATCAGGTCTTCCTTGAGCATCAGCTTGATGCCGTCGGCGAGCGACTGGAGCATGCCCCAGGGGCCGTGCCGGTTGGGCCCGATGCGCAACTGCATCCAGGCGACGACCTTGCGCTCCCAGACGATGGAGAACAGCACGGTCACCATCAGGAAGGCGAAGCAGAAGACCGCCTTGATGACGACCAGCCACCAGGGGTCGCGGCCGAACAGCGAGAGGTCCTCGGCGGCGAGGAAGTACGGGCTCATGCCCCGGCCTCCTTGGGGGCCTCGTCGGCGGGGGCCGCCGGGCCGATACGGACGAGGGAGCCGGGCACGGCACCGGTGTCGGAGGCGACCCCGCCGCCGGTGGAGTTCAGCGGGAGCCAGACCACGCGGTCGGGCATCTCGGTGACCTCCAGCGGCAGTTCGACGGTTCCGGCGGGACCGGTCACCACCAGCGGCTCACCGTCGGCGACACCCGCCTCCACGGCGGTGGCGGCGGACACCCGCGCGCGGGCGGCGTGCCGGGTGCCCGCGAGGGCGCTGTCGCCCTGCTGGAGGACGCCCTGGTCGAGCAGCAGCCGGTGCCCGGCGAGGACCGCCTCGCCCGCGGCCGGACGGGGCGTCTGGGCGCCGCTCTCGCGGGGCTCACCCGCGCGGGGGCCGTCCCAGGAGCCGAGCCGGTCGATCTCCGAGCGGGTGGTCCGCAGATCCGGCAGGCCCAGATGGACGTCCATGGCGTCCGCCAGCATCTGGAGCACCCGGGCGTCGGCCGGCGGCAGAGGGCGGGTCATCTGGTCGGGCTTCAGGGCGGCGTCGAAGAACCGCACCCGGCCCTCCCAGTTGAGGAAGGTGCCCGCCTTCTCGGCGACCGCGGCGACCGGCAGCACCACATCGGCGCGCCGGGACACCTCACTGGGCCGCAGTTCCAGCGACACCAGGAACCCGACCGCGTCGAGGGCCTCCCGCGCGCGGGCGGGGTCCGGCAGATCGGCGGTCTCCACCCCGGCCACCAGCAGCGCCTGGAGTTCGCCGGAGACGGCGGCCTCCACGATCTGCCCGGTGTCCCGGCCGTAGCGGTGCGGGAGTTCGGCCACGCCCCACACGGCCGCGACCTCCTCCCGCGCGCGCGGGTCGGTCGCCGGGCGCCCGCCCGGCAGCAGCGAGGGCAGCGCACCGGCCTCGATCGCCCCGCGCTCCCCGGCCCGCCGGGGGATCCACACCAGCCGCGCCCCGGTCGCGGTCGCGGCCCGCAGCGCGGCCGTCAGCCCGCCCGCCACCGCGGCCAGCCGCTCGCCGACGACGATGACGGCGCCCTCGGCCCGCAGCGCCTGCGCGGCCTCCTCGCCGGGCGCCTCCAGACCGACGCCGCCCGCCAGCGCGTCCAGCCACTCGGTCTCGGTGCCGGGCGCGGCCGGCAGCAGGGTGCCGCCCGCCTTCTGAAGGCCCCGGGTGGTGTGCGTGGCCAGCGAGAACACCCTCTGCCCATGGGCCCGCCACGCCTTGCGCAGCCGCAGGAAGACGCCGGGCGCCTCCTCCTCGGACTCGAACCCGGCGAGCAGCACCGCGGGCGCCTTCTCCAGCAGCCCGTACGTGACACCCGTACCGTCGAGGTCGCGGCCCCGGCCCGCGACGCGGGCGGCCAGGAAGTCGGCCTCCTCGCCGCTGTGGACGCGGGCGCGGAAGTCGATGTCGTTGGTGTCCAGCGCCACGCGCGCGAACTTGCTGTAGGCGTAGGCGTCCTCGATGGTGAGCCGTCCGCCGGTGAGCACCCCGGTACGGCCGCGCGAGGCCAGCAGCCCCTGGGCGGCGATCTGGAGCGCCTCCGGCCAGGACGCCGGTTCGAGATCGCCCTCGGCGTTGCGCACCAGGGGGGTGCCGAGCCGGTCGCGCTGCTGGGCGTAGCGGAACCCGAAGCGGCCCTTGTCGCAGATCCACTCCTCGTTGACCTCGGGGTCGTTGGCGGCGAGCCGCCGCATGACCTTGCCGCGCCGGTGATCGGTGCGGGTGGCGCAGCCACTGGAGCAGTGCTCGCAGACGCTGGGCGTGGAGACCAGGTCGAAGGGGCGGGAGCGGAACCGGTAGGCGGCCGAGGTGAGCGCGCCGACCGGGCAGATCTGGATGGTGTTGCCGGAGAAGTACGACTCGAAGGGATCGCCCTCACCGGTGCCGACCTGCTGGAGCGCGCCGCGTTCCAGGAGTTCGATCATCGGGTCGCCCGCGATCTGGTTCGAGAAGCGGGTGCAGCGGGCGCACAGCACACAGCGCTCGCGGTCCAGCAGCACCTGGGTGGAGATCGGCACCGGCTTCTCGAAGGTGCGCTTCCTGCCCTCGAAGCGGGAGTCGGCCTGGCCGTGCGACATGGCCTGGTTCTGGAGCGGGCACTCACCGCCCTTGTCGCAGACCGGGCAGTCCAGCGGGTGGTTGATGAGCAGCAGCTCCATCACCCCGTGCTGGGCCTTCTCGGCGACCGGGGAGGAGAGCTGGGTCCTGACGACCATGCCGTCCGTGCAGGTGATGGTGCACGACGCCATCGGCTTGCGCTGGCCCTCGACCTCCACGATGCACTGGCGGCAGGCGCCGACCGGGGCGAGGAGCGGATGGTCGCAGAACCGGGGGATCTCGATGCCGAGCTGCTCGGCGGCCCGGATGACCAGGGTGCCCTTGGGCACACTGATCTCCGCGCCGTCGATGGTCAGCGAGACGAGATCCTCCGGCGGGACCGCCGCCTCTCCCCCGCCGGTGGGGGCGCTGGTGGTCACGGTCATGCGTTCACCTCCGGGCGGTCCGCCCAGGCCGTCGACTTGGCCGGGTCGAAGGGGCAGCCCCGGCCCGTGATGTGCTGCTCGTACTCCTCGCGGAAGTAGGTCAGCGAGGAGAAGATCGGTGCCGCCGCGCCGTCGCCGAGGGCGCAGAAGGACTTGCCGTTGATGTTGTCGGCGATGTCGTTCAGCTTGTCGAGGTCGGACAGGGTGCCCTTGCCCGCCTCGATGTCGCGGAGCAACTGGACGAGCCAGTAGGTGCCTTCGCGGCAGGGGGTGCACTTGCCGCAGGACTCATGGGCGTAGAACTCGGTCCAGCGGGTGACGGCGCGCACCACGCAGGTCGTCTCGTCGAAGCACTGGAGCGCTTTGGTGCCGAGCATGGAACCGGCGGCGCCCACTCCTTCGTAGTCCAGGGGGACATCGAGGTGCTCGTCGGTGAACATCGGGGTGGAGGAGCCGCCCGGCGTCCAGAACTTCAGCCGGTGGCCGGGGCGCATCCCGCCGCCCATCTCCAGGAGCTGGCGCAGGGTGATGCCGAGGGGGGCCTCGTACTGGCCGGGGGAGGCGACATGGCCGCTGAGCGAGTAGAGCGTGAAGCCCGCGGACTTCTCGCTGCCCATCGACCTGAACCATTCCTTGCCCTGATTCAGGATCGCGGGAACGGAAGCGATCGACTCGACGTTATTCACCACAGTCGGGCAGGCATAGAGGCCCGCGACAGCAGGGAAGGGAGGACGCAGCCGCGGTTGGCCGCGGCGGCCTTCGAGCGAGTCGAGCAGCGCGGTCTCCTCACCGCAGATGTACGCGCCCGCCCCCGCGTGCACGGTGATGTCGAGGTCGAGCCCGCTGCCCAGGATGTTCTCGCCGAGGAGACCGGCCGCATACGCCTCGGCGACCGCCGAGTGCAGCCGCCGCAGCACGGGGACGACTTCACCGCGGAGATAGATGAAGGCATGCGACGACCTGATGGCGTAACACGCGATGATCATGCCCTCGATGAGGCTGTGCGGGTTCGCGAAGAGGAGCGGGATGTCCTTGCAGGTCCCGGGCTCCGATTCGTCGGCGTTGACAACTAGATAGTGCGGCTTTCCATCGCCCTGCGGGATGAACTGCCACTTCATGCCCGTGGGGAATCCGGCGCCGCCGCGTCCGCGCAGACCGGAGTCCTTGACGTAGGCGATGAGGTCGTCCGGTGACATGGCGAGCGCCTTGCGCAGGCCCTCGTAGCCCTCGTGCCGCCGGTAGACGTCCAGCGTCCAGGACCGGTCCTCGTCCCAGAAGGCGGACAGCACGGGTGCGAGCAGTTTCTCCGGGCTGGTGCCCTTCAGCTCGGGTGCCAAGGTCATCACTCCCCCTCCTCGGCGACCGGCCCCGCCGGGTGGGCGGGGTCCGGTGCCGATGTGTCCTGCGGCGCGTCGGGCGAGCCGGTGGGTCCGGCGGACGGTGCTGCGTCCTCGGGTGCCCCGGGGACCGCGTCGCGCGGGTGGACCACCCGGGCGGCGGCGGTGTCGCCCTTGGCCAGGCGCAGTCCGATCAGGGAGGCGGGTCCGGCGCTGCCGCCCGCGGCGACGGCGCCGTCGCGCTCGTCGGGGAAACCGGCCAGGATCCGGGCGGTCTCCTTGAAGGTGCACAGCGGCGCCCCGCGCGTGGGGGTCACCTCGCGGCCGGCCCGCAGATCGTCCACCAGCCGCTTGGCGCTCCCCACGGTCTGGTTGTCGAAGAACTCCCAGTTGACCATCACGACCGGCGCGAAGTCGCAGGCCGCGTTGCACTCGATGTGCTCCAGGGTGACCTTGCCGTCGTCGGTGGTCTCGTTGTTGCCGACGGCCAGATGCTCCTGGAGCGCCTCGAAGATGGCGTCGCCGCCCATCACCGCGCACAGCGTGTTGGTGCAGACACCCACCTGGTAGTCGCCGGACGGGCGGCGCCGGTACATGGTGTAGAAGGTGGCGACGGCGGTGACCTCGGCCGTGGTCAGGGAGAGCATGTCCGCGCAGAACTGCATCCCGGTGCGGGTGACATGGCCCTCCTGCGACTGGACCAGGTGCAGCAGCGGCAGCAGGGCCGAGCGGGAGTCGGGGTAGCGGGCGATCACCTCGCGCGCGTCCCGCTCCAGTCGGGTGCGGACGTCGTCCGGGTAGGCGGGCGCGGGCAGCTCGGGCATGCCCAGGCTGACGCCGCGCTCCGAAGAAGAGGTGGTCACCGGTCGACGCCTCCCATCACGGGGTCGATGGACGCGACGGCGACGATGACATCGGCGACCTGGCCGCCCTCGCACATCGCCGCCATGGCCTGAAGGTTGGTGAAGGACGGGTCGCGGAAGTGGACCCGGAAGGGGCGGGTGCCGCCGTCGGAGACGGCATGCACCCCGAGTTCGCCCTTGGGCGACTCGACGGCGGTGTACGCCTGGCCGGGCGGGACCCGGAAGCCCTCGGTGACCAGCTTGAAGTGGTGGATCAGGGCCTCCATGGAGGTGCCCATGATCGTCTTGATGTGGTCGAGGGAGTTGCCGAGCCCGTCGGGGCCCAGGGCGAGCTGGGCGGGCCAGGCGATCTTCTTGTCGCCGACCATGACCGGGCCGGGCTCCAGCCGGTCCAGGCACTGCTCGACGATCCGCAGCGACTGGCGCATCTCCTCCAGTCGGATCAGGAAGCGGCCGTAGGAGTCGCAGGTGTCGGCAGTCGGGATGTCGAAGTCGTAGGTCTCGTAGCCGCAGTACGGCTGGGACTTGCGCAGGTCGTGGGGCAGGCCGGTGGAGCGCAGGATCGGACCGGTGGCGCCGAGCGCCATGCAGCCGGCCAGGTCCAGATAGCCGATGCCCTGCATCCGCGCCTTGAAGATGGGGTTCCCGGTGGCGAGCTTGTCGTACTCGGGAAGGTTCTTGCGCATCTTCTTGATGAAGGCGCGGATCTGGTCGACCGCGCCGGGCGGCAGGTCCTGGGCGAGTCCGCCGGGGCGGATGTAGGCGTGGTTCATGCGCAGACCGGTGATCAGCTCGTAGAGGTCGAGGATCATCTCGCGGTCGCGGAAGCCGTAGATCATGATCGTGGTCGCGCCCAGCTCCATTCCGCCGGTGGCGATGCACACCAGGTGGGAGGAGAGCCGGTTCAGCTCCATGAGGAGGACGCGGATGATCGTGGCGCGGTCGGGGATCTCGTCCTCGATGCCGAGGAGCTTCTCGACGGCCAGGCAGTAGCCGGTCTCATTGAAGAAGGACGTCAGGTAGTCCATGCGCGTGACGAAGGTGGTGCCCTGCGTCCACGTGCGGAATTCCAGGTTCTTCTCGATGCCGGTGTGGAGGTAGCCGATGCCGCAGCGGGCCTCGGTGACCGTCTCGCCGTCGATCTCCAGGATCAGCCGGAGCACTCCGTGGGTGGAGGGGTGCTGGGGGCCCATGTTGACGACGATGCGTTCGTCGTCGGCGCGGGCCGCGGACTGGACGACCTCGTCCCAGTCGCCACCGGTGACCGTGTAGACGGTGCCCTCGGTGGTCTCCCGCGGCGTTGCGTGCTGCGTGCTCATGAGTACGACCTCCGCTGGTCCGGAGCCGGGATCTGGGCGCCCTTGTACTCGACGGGGATGCCGCCGAGGGGGTAGTCCTTGCGCTGCGGATGGCCCTGCCAGTCGTCCGGCATCATGATCCGCGTCAGGGCGGGGTGACCGTCGAAGACGATGCCGAAGAAGTCGTAGGTCTCGCGCTCGTGCCAGTCGTTGGTCGGGTAGACCGGGACCAGCGAGGGGATGTGCGGGTCGCCGTCGGGGGCGCTGACCTCCAGCCGGATCAGCCGGTTGTGGGTGATCGAGCGCAGGTGGTAGACGGCGTGCAGTTCGCGGCCCTTGTCGTGCGGGTAGTGGACGCCGCTGACGCCCGTGCACAGCTCGAAGCGCAGGGCCGGGTCGTCGCGCAGGGTGCGGGCGACGCGGACCAGGTGCTCGCGCTCGATGTGGAAGGTCAGTTCACCGCGGTCGACGACGGTCTTCCCGATGGCGTTCCCGGGGACCAGGCCCTGTTCCTCCAGGGCGCCCTCCAGCTCGTCGGCGACCTCGTCGAACCAGCCGCCGTAGGGGCGGGCGGAGGCGCCGGGGAGGCGGACGGGGCGGACCAGGCCGCCGTAGCCGGAGGTGTCGCCGCCGTTGTTGGCGCCGAACATGCCGCGCTGGACGCGGATCTCCTCGCCGCCCTCGCCGCGCCGGGCGGGGGGCGTCCCGGGGGTCACCCCGTTCGGGGCCCCGCCCCCGGTGCCGTTGGCGTCGCTCATCGCAGCAGCCCCTTCATCTCGATCGTCGGCAGGGCCTTCAGCGCCGCCTCCTCCGCCTCCCGGGCCGCCTCCTGGGCGTTCACCCCGAGCTTGGAGTTCTGGATCTTGTGGTGGAGCTTGAGGATCGCGTCCAGCAGCATCTCCGGACGCGGCGGACAGCCGGGGAGATAGATGTCGACCGGGACGACATGGTCGACGCCCTGCACGATGGCGTAGTTGTTGAACATGCCGCCCGAGGACGCGCAGACGCCCATGGAGATGACCCACTTGGGGTTCGGCATCTGGTCGTAGACCTGCCGCAGCACCGGCGCCATCTTCTGGCTGACCCGCCCGGCCACGATCATCAGGTCGGCCTGGCGCGGTGAGCCGCGGAAGACCTCCATGCCGAAGCGCGCGAGGTCGTAGCGGCCGGCGCCGGTGGTCATCATCTCGATGGCACAGCAGGCGAGGCCGAAGGTGGCCGGGAAGACGGACGACTTGCGCACCCAGCCCGCGGCCTGCTCGACGGTGGTCAGCAGGAATCCGCTCGGCAGCTTTTCTTCGAGTCCCATGGCTAAAGGCCCCTCAGTCCCATTCCAGGCCGCCGCGCCGCCATACATACGCGTAGGCGACGAAGACGGTGAGCACGAAGAGCAGCATCTCCACGAGCCCGAACACACCCAGGGCGTCGAAGGTGACGGCCCACGGGTAGAGGAAGACAATCTCGATGTCGAAGACGATGAAGAGCATCGCCGTCAGGTAGTACTTGATGGGGAAGCGCCCGCCGCCGGCCGGCGTGGGGGTCGGCTCGATTCCGCACTCGTAGGCTTCGAGCTTGGCGCGGTTGTACCGCTTCGGACCGATCAGCGTGGCCATGACCACGGAGAAGATCGCAAAGCCTGCCCCGAGGGCTCCCAGTACGAGGATGGGCGCATACGCGTTCACCGCTCCTCGCTCCTCTCAGTCGGCACTGACTGCTGGCGGTGGTGCATGGGCTCACATCCGCCCCACCAGTCCCACGAGGTCCACTCGTCCCGGCGAAGATCGAGAACATGTGAAGCAGGTCACAAGCCCAACTGCTCCGCATCTTATGCCCGCCGCTCTGTGATCTGCGACACGGGGTATTACACAAGCTTTGTGATCTCCACCACCTGACGAAGGATCATGAAGCCGGATGAGCGGTGATCTTCATACTGGAAGCAGTCGAGCGATCACCAATCGCGACATCCTCGGCCGCCCGCACGACGAAACGGCAGCTCAGAGGGGTCCCGAAGGGGGCGTCTCCATATCAAGAGAGTTCCGCTGCATGCAAATTGGCGGTGGACAGGGGCGCTTGATAGAGGAGCGCGTTCACACCTCGGGGGGAGGCTTCGGGCCCGGTGTGGACGTGTGCATGCATTCACGAGCCGATCAGGAGTGATCCACCCCGGTCGTTACGCATCGACCAAGTGGCCCTTACTGGACGCAACCACCCCCGGAGACCGTTCCGTGACCTCCGCCACACCCGCAGGAGGTGGCCGGGAACCGGGCTTGGCCAACCTTCGCCACCGGTGGTAGGCGCGGGGCAATTCGGACGTAACCACGAAAGCCCATGATCACAGGCGTATTACAGCCCGTCCGCAATGTCCGTTACGGCGTCAATAAAGAGTGACACGCCCGGGATTCATCACGCCGATTGAACAACTGTGGCGCAGCACACGTTCCTTGAAGGTATGGAGGAGCCCCTGATACCGGTTGGTCCCATGCCCCACACCGCTCACATACGCAGCCACCGGAAACCCCGGCCCCGCAGCGCCTCGTCGCTCGCGCTCAAGGCCGGAGTGGCCGGTGGCATCCTCAGCACCGTGGCCGTCGGTTCGGCCTCGGCCTCGGCGAACGCCGAGCCGGTGACGCAGACGCTCGAACTGCCCACCCTGACGGCGGACCTGTCCGTCCAGGTGTCCAAGTCGGCCCACGCCACCCAGTTGGCCGCCGCCAACTACGAGCTGCGGGCCGAGCGGGACGCCGCCGCGGCCGACGCCGCGAAGAAGGCCAAGGCCGATCTCGCGGAGGCGAAGAAGAAGGCCGCGGCCAAGAAGAAGGCCGAGGAGGCCCGCAAGGAGGCCGCCGAGCGCGCCGCCCGCGACGCCGAGCGCACCACGCTGACCACCGCGTCCTCGCCCGCCCCGTCCTCGTCCTCGTCCGACAGCGGCTCCGAGTCGACGTCCACGCCCGCCAGCGGCAGCGTCGGCACCGTCATCGCCTTCCTCAAGGCCCAGCTCGGCGACGCCTATGTCATGGGCGCCACCGGCCCCAACGCCTGGGACTGCTCCAGCCTGGTGCAGGCCGCGTTCAAGCAGGTCGGCGTCGATCTGCCGCGGGTCTCGCAGGACCAGTCGACGGTCGGCACCGAGGTCGGCACGTCCAACCTCCAGGTCGGGGACATCCTGTACTGGGGCGGCAAGGGCTCCGCCTACCACACCGGTGTCTACATCGGGAACGGCCAGTACCTGGACGCGGCGAACCCCGCGAAGGGTGTCGTCATCCAGGACCTGTCGGGCTACCCGGCGTCGGGGGCGGTTCGGGTTCTCTGAACCGCCGGGTCCTCCGTATCGCCGTCGGTCACCCCAGATCGAAGGTATTGGGCAGCCCCAGCCCGTACCGCAGTTCGTCCACGCGCTTCAGGGGCTCGAACTCCGGCGGGCGGTACAGCTCGAAGACGTGGCAGCGGGGCGCGGCCGAGCCGTCCGCGTCCAGCAGCGCGTTCACGGCGTGGCGCGCGGACTCGTTGGCGCCCTCCATGGTCGCGAGGTCCACATCGGTGCGGACGTAGTCCCCGGCGAGGAAGAGGTTCGGAACACGGGTCCGGGCCGTGGGCCGGTGGTACCAGGTGCCGGTCGGGTGGACGAGGAGCTGCTCCCGGTTCTGCGGATCCGGCCCGCCCAGCCCCGTCACCGCCGGGTCCATGAACCAGCCGAGCCGGTCGGCGTCGGTGAGGGTGGTCTTGCCGGAGTCGTTGAGGCTGTCCTTGAGCTGCGCCCAGAGTTCGGCGACGACCTCCTCCCGGGTGCACTCGCGTGCCGTCTTCCCATACAGGATGCCGGGTTTGTCCCACTCGGAGATGATCGCGGAGAGACAGTCGCGCGCCCGGCCGTCGCCGTAGTCGCGGGCGAAGTCCCGGCCGTCCCAGAACTGGGCCTGGCCGATCGCGGTCACCGACCAGGGCGAGTCGAGGCAGTTGACGTGGCCGTGCACCACGGGGGTGGGGGTGCGCAGATAGAACATCACGCCGGTCATCCAGTCGGTGGTCAGCGCGTCGCAGCGGGCGAGCTGCGGGTCGGCCGCGCGCAGGGCCGGTCCCCAGGTCCGCCGCGCGTGCTCGACGGGCAGGGCGCAGATGTAGTGGTCGGCGTGGACCGTACGGACCCGTCCGCCCGCACCGGGGCCCCGTTCGGCGACCCGTACGCCCGTGACGCGGCCCGCCTCGTACGCGATCTCGCGGACCTCGGTGCCGAGGACGAACTCCACGCCCCGTGAGCGCAGATACCGCTCCCAGGGGTCGATCCACGCCTCGCTGGTCGGGGCGTTGAGCACCCGGTCGATATCGGCGTCCGGGCCGTCCATGCCCCGGCCGAGCAGGCCCCACAGCAGCAGTGCCTCGACGATGACCCGGCCGACGGTCCGGGTGGAGGCGGTCTCCGCGCGGGTGGCGACCAGATTGCGGGTCAGGCCGACGCCGAGGAGCGTGCCGTACTCGGGGCTCATCTCCCCCGCCCGGATGAAGTCCCACCAGGCGGTCCGCTCCCACTGGTCCTCGCGGCGGGCGTCGCAGCTCGTGAGGTGGACGAGGACCCGCCCGGCGAAGTAGGCGGCCTCGTGGGCGGGCAGCCGGGTGCCGAGGTCGAGGACGGACAGGAGCTGGTCGCGGAGCCAGGACGGGGTGAGACTGCCCAGGTCGGGCGGGGTGGTGACGCGGCGCAGCGGGACATGCAGGTCGGGCCGTCCGTCGGCGCGGGCGAACAGGGCCTCGGTGCCGTTGCGGAGGTTGCCCCGGACGCCGTCGGCGTTGCCGGGGAAGGGGATGCGGCGCATGGCGTCCGGGAGGTTCCGGTAGAAGCCGGGGAAGAAGCGGAAGCCGTGTTCGCCGGGGAGCGGGGCGCGTCCTCCGGCGGCGGTGCCGGGGACGTCCATCGAGCGGGCCTTGCCGCCGAGGGCGTCGTAGTACTCGTAGACGGTGACGCGGTAGCCGCGCTCGGCGAGTTCCTGGGCGGCGCTCAGGCCGGAGACGCCTCCGCCGAGGACGGCGACGTGGGGGGCCGGAAGGGCGGTACGGGTGGTGGCGGCGGCGTCCGTCGTGCTCAGCGCGAGGAGGCCGGTGACCGCACCGGCACCGGCACCCGCTCCGGCGAGGAAGCGGCGGCGGGTCGCGCCGCCGAGCGGGGCGTCGGACGCGGGGCGTGGGGGGTGTTCCGTGGTCATGGGCAGGGGAGGGTACGGAGGAGCGGCCGGGACCGAAAGGACGGTTACCGGCCACTCGCGTCTCAGCAGACCCGCATGAGAACAGACCCAAATGAGAACAGACCCGTATGAGAGAGGCAGGACAGCTCCATGCCCAGTGTCTTCGTCCAGGGACGCCCCGTCGGCTCCTACCCCCCGCTCGCGCCCGAGGCCCGGCGCGGCTCCGTCCGGCGGATCACCGAGTTCGGCACGGAGGTGCTGCACAAGCCCTGCCGGGACATCACCGAGTTCGGACCGGACCTCGCCGCGCTCATCGACGACATGTTCCTGACGATGTACGTCGCCGAGGGCGCCGGACTCGCCGCGAACCAGGTCGGGGTGGATCTGCGGCTGTTCGTCTACGACTGCGCGGACGACGACGGGGTGCGGCATGTCGGACATCTCGTCAACCCGGTGCTGGACCCGCTCACCCCGGACGAGCGACGGCTCATCGAAGAGGACGAGGGCTGTCTTTCGGTGCCGGGGGCGACGATGGAGGTGCCGCGCCCGGACCGGGCGGTGGTGCGCGGCCAGGACCGCGAGGGACAGCCGCTGGTCATCGAGGGGACGGGGTACTTCGCCCGCTGCCTCGCCCACGAGACCGACCACGTCAACGGGCAGGTGTATCTCGACCGGCTGTCCCGGCGCGAGCGCAAGGAGGCCCTGCGCCAGGCGGACGACCGCCGGGAGCGGGTCTACGCGCGGCGCGCGGCCAAGGAGCGGGCGCTGACGGGGTGAGGACCGCCGAGGGGCGGGCCCTGACGGGGTGACGGGCCGGTGACCTCGGGGTGAGGGCGCGGCCGTGACAACCGGGGCCCGCCCCCACCGCCCCCCCCGGCATCACGCTCCACGCCCCTCGGCCACCACCACCCCCGGCGTCACGCCTTCGGCGCCACCTTGCTCAGCCCGTTGATGATCCGGTCCATCGCGTCCCCGCCCGTCGGGTCGGTCAGGTTGGCGAGGAGCTTGAGGGTGAACTTCATCAGCAGCGGATGCGTGAGCCCGCGTTCCGTCGCGAGCCTCATCACCTTCGGGTTGCCGATCAGCTTCACGAAGGCGCGGCCCATCGTGTAGTAGCCGCCGTAGGTGTCCTTGAGGACCTGCGGATAGCGCCGGAGGGCGATCTCGCGCTGGGCCGGGGTCGCGCGGGCGAACGCCTGGACGGCGATCTCGGCGGCGATCTGCCCGGACTCCATGGCGTAGGCGATGCCCTCGCCGTTGAACGGGTTCACCAGCCCGCCCGCGTCGCCGACCAGCAGCAGCCCGCGGGTGTAGTGCGGCTGGCGGTTGAAGGCCATCGGCAGGGCCGCGCCGCGGATCGGGCCGGTCATGTTCTCCGGGGTGTAGCCCCAGTCCTCCGGCATGGAGGCGCACCACGCCTTGAGGATCTCCCGCCAGTCCAGCTCCTTGAAGGAGGAGGAGGTGTTGAGGACCCCGAGGCCGACGTTGGACGTGCCGTCGCCCATGCCGAAGATCCAGCCGTAGCCGGGGAGCAGCCGGTCCTGGGGGCCGCGCCGGTCCCAGAGTTCCAGCCAGGACTCCAGGTAGTCGTCCTCGTGGCGGGGGGAGGTGAAGTACGTCCGGACGGCGACGCCCATCGGGCGGTCCTCGCGGCGGTGCAGGCCCATCGCCAGGGACAGCCGGGTGGAGTTGCCGTCGGCGGCGACGACCAGCGGGGCGTGGAAGGTGACCTCGCGCTTGTCGGTGGAGTCGGGGTCGCCGAGCTTGGCGCGGACGCCGGTGATGCGTCCGGTGCGGTCGTCCACGATCGGCTCGCCCACATTGCAGCGCTCGTACAGCCGCGCGCCCGCCTTCTGGGCCTGCCGGGCGAGCTGCTCGTCGAAGTCGTCGCGCTTGCGGACGAGTCCGTAGTTCGGGTAGGCGGCCAGATCCGGCCAGTCGAGCTGGAGCCGGGAGCCGCCGCCGATGATGCGCAGCCCCTTGTTGCGCAGCCAGCCGGCCTCCTCGGAGATGTCGATGCCCATGGCGACGAGCTGCTTGACCGCGCGCGGGGTGAGTCCGTCGCCGCACACCTTCTCGCGCGGGAAGGCGGTCTTCTCCAGCAGCAGGACATCGAGTCCGGCGCGGGCGAGGTGGTAGGCGGTGGTGGAGCCGGCCGGGCCCGCGCCGACGACGATCACATCGGCGGTGTTGTCCGACAGCGACTCGGTCGGGGGCTCGGTCAGCGGCTCGGTCAGGGGCTCGGTCACGACTGGGATCTCCCCAATGCTCGAAATCTGCGTGCCGGCCGGCACTGGACATGGGCAGTCTATTCAGCAGAATTGATCGACCGGCCGAAGGGATGCCCTGTGAACCCAGCTCTCCCCGCCGTGCGGCTGCGGGTCCCCACCGACGAGGACGCGATGGCCTGGCACCGGGTTTTCGACGACCCGGAGGTCATGGAGTTCCACGGGGGACGCAGCAGCGAGCCGTCCGTCTACGAGGAGCTGACCGCCCGCCAGCGCCGCCACGACGCCGAGTACGGCTTCTGCCTCTGGACCGTGCTGGACGAGCGGGACCAGGTGCTCGGCTTCACCGGCGCGCAGCCCTGGCCCGGCGACTGGGGCCCGCAGGGGGAGATCGAGATCGGCTGGCGGCTGGGGCGCGCGCACTGGGGCAAGGGCTATGTCACCGCCGCCGCCCGGCTCACCCTGGAGCGACTGCGCAACGGGCGCACCGCGCGGGTCGTCGCCATGGTCAACGCCCGCAACACCCGGTCGATCGCGGTGACCCAGCGGCTCGGCATGCGGCTCGCGGAGACCTTCATGACCCCGGAGACCCGGCAGCAGGGCCACTGCTACCGGCTCGACCTCTGACGATCACCGACACTCGTCACCCTGGGTAATTGTCGGCTACAGAAAGACACTTGACGCTTCCGGTCGGCACCCCCGTGCGGTTACCCTGCCAGTACCGCTGGGGGTGACATCTGTGCATATACCACCCAATACGCCCGAAGTGCGTGTACCGAAGCTGGTCGGACTGATGGCTGTGGACGCCCGCGACGCCGCCGAGACCCACGGGGTCCTGCTCGCCGCGCCCGACCGGCCCGACTTCCCTCTCACCGTCGTCGACTACGTCGTCCGGCAGTATCCGCCGCCCGGGGTCGAGGTGCCCCGGGGCGCGGTGGTCACCATCTGGTTCGACCTGGACGGGGGCGACGACGGAGGGGACGACGGGGGCGGGGGTGGCGCGGGGGTCCGGGAACCCCGGGTGCCGAGGCCGCCGAGCGGCGGGATGCAGCGGGAGCTGGGGGCGCCGGGAGACGCGTTCGAGCCGATGCACTGAAACCCCGGGGAACCCCGGGAGACCCCGGGAAACCCCGAAACCCCGGGAAATCCCGAAACCCTGGGGGCCTGGGCGCTCAGTCCGCCTTGCCCCCCGGGGCCTGGGTGCTCAGTCCGCCTTGAACCCCCGGTGCAGCGCCACCACGCCCCCCGTCAGATTCCGCCACGCCACCCGCGACCAGCCCGCCGACTTCAGCCGCTCGGCGAGTTCGGGCTGGTCGGGCCAGGTGCGGATGGACTCCGCGAGATAGACGTACGCGTCCGGGTTGGAGCACACCGTCCGGGCCAGCGGCGGCAGCGCACGCATCAGATACTCGGTGTAGACGGTCCGGAAGGGCGCCCAGGTCGGCCGGGAGAACTCGCAGATCACCACGCGCCCGCCCGGCCGGGTCACCCGGTACATCTCGCGCAGCGCGGCATCGGTGTCCTGCACATTGCGCAGCCCGAAGGAGATCGTCACGGCGTCGAAGACATCGTCCCTGAACGGCAGCCGGGTCGCGTCCCCCGCCGTGAACGGCATCCAGGAGTGGCGCTCCTTGCCGACCTGGAGCATCCCGATCGAGAAGTCGCACGGCACGACATAGGCACCGGCACGGGTGAACGGCAGCGAGGAGGTCGCCGTACCGGCGGCCAGGTCCAGCACCTTCTGGGCGGGCCGGGCGTCGACCGCCCTGGCCACCTCCCCGCGCCAGGCGCGGTCCCGGCCGAGAGACAGCACGGCGTTGGTGAGGTCGTAGCGGGCTGCCACGTCGTCGAACATCGTGGCGACTTCGTGCGGCTGCTTGGTCAGGGAGGCGCGGGTCACGGAGCCATTCTTGCAGCCCGCCCCCGGTACCCGGCCTGCGCCTCCGGCGTCCGGAACCGGGCATTCGACCCCATCGGCCCCTCCCCCGACATACCTTGTCCCTCAACTGGCACAACAGGAACAGAAGTCGTGGAAACGGGTGGGTGTGCGATGAGGGGTCTGCTGCGGCCTGCGGCCGGACTGGGTTTCGTTCTGGCCATGACGGCGGGGGGCACGGCGTGCTCGTCCGGTGAGGGCGAGGGTTCGGGCGCGGGATCCTCCGCCGAGCCGTCGCTGTCCGCGTCGGCGACGGACGCGGGCGACGGCGACGGCAGCGGTGGCGGTGGCGGTGGCGGTGGCGACGGGACGGAATACGCCCCGTACGTCATCGCCACCACCCCCTCCCTGGTCGACGGGGCGGGCGCGCCGCAGTCGTACAACCTGGCCTTCGTGCTCTCCGACGGGAAGGGGTGCACGCCGATGTGGGACGGGGTGGTCGCGATCGACGACGCGGCGATACCGACCCGGATCTCGATGCTCACCAGGTCCGGCGCCGATGTCCGGGTCTCCTTCGGCGGCGCCGACGGCGAGGAACTGGCGGCGGTCTGCGACAGCGCGGAGGAACTGGCCCGGGCGTACGGGGCGGCCCTGGACGCGGCCGGGGCCGACAAGGCCGACTTCGACATCGAGGGCGACGACCTCGGGGACGCCGGGTCGGTCGAGCGGCGCAACGAGGCGATCGCGCTGCTCCAGCGGGAGCGGGCGGATCTGGAGGTGTCGTACACCCTGCCCGTGATGCCGTCCGGGCTGGAGGAGGACGGGCTCGATCTGCTGGCGTCCGCCGAGGAGCAGGGGGTCGAGGTCCACACGGTCAATCTGATGACCATGAACTACGGCGAGTCCTTCGACGGTGACATGGGGGACTACGCGATCGAGGCGGCGGGCGCGGCGCACGGGCAGTTGATGGAGGTGTTCGGGCGTACGGAGGCGGAGGTGTGGGGCGGGATGGCGCTGACCTCGATGATCGGGGTGAACGATGTGAAGGGTGAGACCTTCACGGTCGAGGACGCGGGGCAGGTGCGGGCGTTCGCGGAGGAGAAGGGGATCGGGTGGGTGTCGATGTGGGCGGCTCATCGCGACCGGGCGTGCGGGGAGGGGCAGACCACGGAGTGCAGTGGGGTGGAGCAGGGGGAGGGGGCGTTCGGGGAGGCGTTCGGGGGGTGAGGGGGGTGAGGGGGGCGTCACCGGGTGGGGGTGGGTGGGGGTTTCGTTGTCGGGTGCGGGTGGGTGGGGGCCGGTCGCGCAGCCGCCCCGCGTTTTCAGAAGCCTCAGCGCTCACCGGCGTCGAAAGGCGATCCGGCCCTCCACCACCGTCGCCACGCACGTCCCCGCCCCCCGTTCCGCCAGTTCCCCCTCGTCGCGTACGTCGAAGACCGCGAATCGGGCCGCCGAGCCCTCCTCCCGGGCCGGGGCGAACTCCGGTGGGGCTCCGCAGGCGAAGGGGTCCAGGGAGGCCGGGCCCCGGGGCGCGCCCAGCCGTCCGGCGATCCCCAGCCCGGAGCGGCGCAGGGCCGCGACGACCGCCGGGCGGGTCGGGGTGCCCGCCACCGCGACCGTCCCGTGGGCCAGCATCCGCTGGAGGCCCCGGCGGGCGCTCGCGCCCCAGCGGGTGTCGTCCGGGCGCAGGGCGTCCAGAGCGGGGCCGGTCAGGGGCTCGGTGCCGAGGGCGTCGGCCTCGCGCGGGTCGGGGTGGTAGGCGTGGTCGAGGAGTTCGGGGCCGTAGAGGTTGACCAGTCCGGGGGTGAGGAGGCCGGGCCAGCGGCGGACCCGGGCGGCCGGGAACGCGGCGGTCAGGGCGTCCAGGTCACCGACGGCCGCGATCCGGGACCCGCGGACCGCGTACGCCCGTCCCCGTCCGTCGGCGTGGATCGTCAGCACGGAGGAGAGGGGGGGTCAGTTGGAGGCGAGGAGCTTCAGCTCCGGGTGGGCCGTGCCGCCCTCGATGGCGGTGGAGGAGATGTGGGACATGACCCGCTCGTCCACCGGGTCGTCCGCCGGGTCGTCGTGCACGACGAGGTGCTCGTACGTGGTGGAGCGCTGGGCGGGGGTGCGGCCGGCGCCGCGGATCATCTCGATCATCTCCAGCAGGTTGGAGCGGTGCTGGGCACCGGCCGCCGAGACGACGTTCTCCTCCAGCATGATCGAGCCGAGGTCGTCGGCGCCGTAGTGCAGGGTGAGCTGGCCCGCGTCCTTGCCGGTGGTGAGCCAGGAGCCCTGGATGTGGGCGATGTTGTCGAGGAAGAGGCGGGCGACGGCGATCATCCGCAGGTACTCGAAGATGGTGGCCTGGGTGCGGCCCTTCAGATGGTTGTTCTGCGGCTGGTAGAGGTACGGGATGAAGGCGCGGAACCCGCCCGTCCGGTCCTGTACGTCACGGATCATCCGCAGATGCTCGATGCGCTCGGCGTTGGTCTCGCCGGTGCCCATGAGCATGGTGGAGGTGGATTCCACGCCCAGCCCGTGGGCCGTCTCCATGATCTCCAGCCAGCGTTCGCCGCTCTCCTTGAGCGGGGCGATGGCCTTGCGGGGCCGCTCGGGCAGCAGTTCGGCACCGGCACCGGCGAAGGAGTCGAGCCCGGCGGTGTGGATGCGCCGGATGGCCTCCTCGACGCCCACCTTGCTGATCCGGGCCATGTGCTCGACCTCGCTGGCCCCCAGGCTGTGGATGACGAGCTGCGGGAAGTCCTTCTTGATCGCCGCGAAGTGCTCCTCGTAGTACTCCACGCCGTAGTCCGGGTGGTGGCCGCCCTGGAACATGATCTGGGTGCCGCCCAGTTCGACGGTCTCCGCGCAGCGGCGCAGGATGTCGTCCAGATCCCGGGTCCAGCCCTTGTCCTTGGCCTTCGGCGGGGCGTAGAAGGCGCAGAACTTGCAGGCCGTGACGCAGACGTTGGTGTAGTTGATGTTCCGCTCGATGATGTACGTCGCGATGTGCTCGGTCCCGGCGTACCGGCGGCGGCGTACGGCGTCGGCGGCGGCGCCCAGCGCGTGCAGCGGGGCGTCCCGGTAGAGGACGAGGGCCTCCTCGGGCGTGATCCGGCCCCCTTCGGCGGCACGGTCCAGCACGGACTGAAGGTCGGCCTTCTCGCTCACCGAAGCGTCCCTTTCGTCGGGGTCGGGACCGGGTCCCGGGGTCTTCCGGACGGACGCAACCAGCCTACGTCAGCGCATTTCGCGCCATGGCCTCAGCCCGCCGCCACCGCCCCCAGCACCACCCCCGCGTACACCCCGCCCAGCAGGAACGGCCCGAACGGGATCGCGGTGCGGCGGTTCGCGCGGCGCAGGGCGATGAGGAGGAGGCCGTAGAGGGCGCCGGAGACGAACGCGGTGAAGGTGCCGACGAGGACCGCCGGCCAGCCGTACCAGCCGAGGGACGCGCCCGCGGCGAGGGAGAGTTTCACATCGCCGAAGGCCAGGCCGGAGGGGTTGAGGAGGTGGAGGGCGAGGTAGGCGGCGCCGACGGCGGGGGTGGCGAGCAGGGACGTCGGCCAGTGGCCCGCGTGGGCGGGGAGCAGGGCGGCGACGCCGAGGGCGGCCGGGAGCGCGGCGGCGAGGGGGAGGGTGAGGAGGTCGGGGAGGCGGTGGACACGGATGTCCACGACCGCGAGGAGGACCCCCACGGGGGCGGCGAGCAGCCAGACGGCGAGTTCCGGGCGGGGACCGGCCGCGGCGGCGAGGCCCGCGCAGAGGACGGCGGTGAGGGCGGTGAGGGCGGGAAGCGGGAGGGCGCGGGACGGGACCGGCCAGGGGGGCAGGGCGGTGCCGTCCGGGGCGGTGGTCCGCCAGGGCTCGTCCGGGGGGACGGAGAGGCGGTGGGCGGCGCCGGGGAGCAGGGTGCCGGTGGCCGCGCCCCAGAGCAGGGCCGCCGCGGTGAGCGCGAGCGCGGTTCCCACCGGCGGTCACCCGGCCTTCGACAGGCGGGCCGTCGGCTTGCCGGAGTCCTCGCTGTCCGAGGTGTAGGTGACGTCGTCCCCGGTGGGGGTGAGGGTGACCATGTGCGGGGTCGGGGAGCACTGGACGGGGTTGTCGTCGGCGCCCTTCGCCTCCGCCACCACCTCGGTCGCGGAGGCCGACTTCAGACTGAGTTCGTCCACGCAGACCCCGCCGAGCAGATCGGTCTGGCGCACCTCGCCCAGGTCGCCGCCGATCTCCGCCTGCTTCAGGACCACCCGGAAGGTGCCCATCGGCAGGCCCTGCGCGGAGCCCTGCCCCTCCCAGGTGCCGAGGTAGCGCTCCGGTACGCCGGACCCCTGCCCCGCCCCCGCCTCCGGGTCCGTCCCGGTCGGGCTGGACGAGGGGGTGGCGGCCGGATCGCCGGTACTGTCCCGGCCGTCCTGGGCACCGGTGTCCCGGGAACCCTGGCCCGGCAGCAGATCGAAGACGAAGGCGGACCCCAGGGTCACCGCCGCGAGCGCCGCCGCCACCCCGAGGGCGAGGGTGCAGCTCAGCCGCCGCCCCCGCCCGACGGGCCCGGTGGTGGTACCGGCGGCGACGGAGACGGAGACTCGCCCGCGCCCGGAGGGAGGGGGCGAGGAGGACGGGGAGGACGGGAAGGGCACGGAAGTGGACGGGGAGGACGGCGAGGGCACGGAAGTAGGAGGGGAGGGCATGGGACCGGACGGGCCGCCGCCCCCCACGAACGCCGCCGGAACCCCGTCCTGCGGCCCCGACCCCACCGTCGTCCCCATCGTCGGCGCGGGCCCGAACTCCCCCACCGCCGGACTGCTGAACCCCACCGGCCCCGACGCGACCGCACCCGCCCCCTCCCCCGCCTCCAGGTTCAGCAACTGCACGGCGCTCCGGCTGACCTGCTCCACCAGCGGACCCGGCAGCCAGCCCCCCGCCACCAGCCGGGCCGCGCCGTCGGGAGCCAGTCGGGCGGCGATCCCGGCGGGGGTCGGCCGGACCCCCGGGTCCTTCGCCAGGCACTCGGCGACGAGGGCGCCCAGCGTCCCCTCCAGCCCGGTCAGTTGCGGCTCCTCGTGCACGACCTTGTAGAGCAGCGCCGCCGAGGAGTCCCCGGAGAAGGGCGGCTCGCCGGTCGCCGCGTACGCCAGGACCGCGCCCAGCGAGAAGACGTCCGCCGCGCCGGTGGCGCCCTTGCCGAGGATCTGCTCGGGGGCCATGTAGCCGGGGGAGCCGACGGAGACGCCGGTGGCGGTGAGGGAGGCGGTGCCCTCGGTGGCGCGGGCGATGCCGAAGTCGATGAGGAGGGGGCCGTCGAGGGTGAGCAGGACGTTGGACGGCTTCACGTCCCGGTGCACCAGGCCCAGTTCGTGGACGGCGGTCAGCGCCTCGGCGAGGCCCGCGCCCAGGGTCCGCACGGAGTGCGCGGGCAGGGGGCCGACGGAGGCGACGGCCGAGGTCAGGGAGGGCCCGGCGGCGTAGGCGGTGGCCACCCAGGGCACGGGGGCCCCGGGGTCGGCGTCCAGGACCGGCGCGGTCCAGGCCCCGCCGACCCGCCGCGCGGCCTCCACCTCGCGGCGGAAGCGGGCGCGGAACTCCTCGTCCAGCGCGAAGTGCGGATGGACGATCTTCACGGCGACCGTACGGCCGCCCGCGCTGCGGCCGAGATAGACCCGGCCCATGCCGCCCGCCCCGAGCCGGCCGAGCAGCCGGTAGGGACCCATGACGGTCGGTTCATCGGCTCCGAGCGGCTGCATGGCGGCCTCTTCCCCCTGTGTGCCCGTACGCGCCTGCCGCCCGGAAGCGTATAAGCAGCCCGCCCGGCGCCAGAAGAGCCCGCGACCGTGCGGCCGGCACTACGGGCGCACGGCGGCCGACGCACGACCCTCCGCCCGCGAGGTCCGACCCACGGCGCTTCACCCCCGCCGCTCCACCCGCGAGGTCCGGCCCACGGCCCTCCGCCCCCGCCGCTCCACCCCGGGACGGGCACCCCGGCCCTAACCCCCCAGCAGCTCCACCCTCGGGTCCACCGGAGACCCGTTCGCCGGGGCGATCCGGCGGGCGAACTCGGCGACGGCGGCGAGCTGCGGGGCGCCGAAGTGGAAGTCGAGGGTGGTGAAGTACCGCTCCAGGACCTCCGCGTCGAACGCCTCCCAGCGGGCGGCCTGCTCGGCGACCTTGGTGACCTCCTGGCGGGACAGCTCCAGGGAGTCCAGGAACGCCTGGTGCACCTGGCGGGTCAGCTCGGGCTCGCGCTCCAGGTAGTCGCGGCGGGCGGCCCAGACGGCGAAGACGAAGGGCAGCCCGGTCCACTCCTTCCACAGCGAGCCCAGGTCGTGCACGGCGAGGCCGTAGCGCGGTCCGTCGTGCAGCAGGGCGCGCAGGGCGGCGTCGCCGATGAGGACGGCGGCGTCGGCCTCCTGCATCATCACGCTGAGGTCGGGCGGACAGGTGTAGTAGTCGGGTCGCACACCGTAACGGTCGGCCAGCAGGATCTGGGCGAGGCGGACCGAGCTGCGGGAGGTGGAGCCGAGGGCGACCCGGGCGCCGTCCAGTCGGTCCAGCGGGACCTGGGAGACGATCACGCAGGACATCACGGGGCCGTCGCAGCCGACCGCGATGTCGGGGAAGACCACCAGATCGTCGGCGTTCTTCACGAACTCGGCTACGGCGATGGGGCCGATGTCGAGATCACCGCGGACCAGTCGCTCGCTGAGCTTGTCCGGCGTGTCCTTCGTCAGCTCGAAGTCGAGGAGGGTGCCGGTGCGCGCGAGCCCCCAGTACAGGGGCAGGCAGTTGAGGAACTGGATGTGGCCGACGCGCGGCCGGGTGCGAGAATTGTCCACATCGCGAGGCTAGACCCTGGGTGGCCCCGCGGCGGGGGTGGGGCGCGTCCGCGTCGGGCGGGGGCCGCGTGCGGCCGTTCAAACACCTGAGTGACGTGATCTTGACCTCTATTGCATTCCCGGGCCCGCGTGCTAGGCTCGCCGCAAGTTGCAGTTTGGTTTCCCTTGCAGTACAGAGCCTGCGGAGCATGTGACCGCGGGCTCTCGTCGTTCTTGGACTTATGGCAGTTGTGCAGAAACACATCTTCACACTTGCTGGTTCTGGAGCAGGGCAACCCTTTGGGCCCAAGGAGGGCTTATGGCTACCGGAACCGTGAAGTGGTTCAACGCCGAAAAGGGCTTTGGATTCATCGCCCAGGAAGGCGGCGGCCCCGACGTCTTCGTCCACTACTCCGCGATCAACGCGAGCGGCTTCCGCTCCCTTGAGGAGAACCAGCAGGTGTCCTTCGACGTCACCCAGGGCCCGAAGGGCCCCCAGGCGGAGAACGTCACCCCGGTCTGAACCGGTCTGACTGGTCTGATCTCTCTCGGATCAAGGATCGATTAGCAGTACCCAAGGAGCCCCACGCCGCAAGGCGAGCGGGGCTCCTGCCCTTTTCCCGGCCGGGCCGGGACGGCCCGCCGCACCGGGTGGGCCGGGGTCGGGTGAATTCTTTGCGAATTCCCTCCGGGCCCCGCTCAAACATGCTGCATGACCAGGACGAACTTCGTCCCCGGCACCAGCGCCCGGTACGAATGGGCGATATCTCCCCGATAGGTCATGTAGTCCCCGGCGCCGAGTTCTTCCTCCGCGCCGCGCGGCCCCGCTTTCACCCGTCCGGCCGCCACCACGAGGTGTTCCACGGTCCCCGGAATGTGCGGCTCCGACTCATGGGCGGGCCCGGGTTCGATCTGGACGTCGTACAGATCGCGGCGGGCGCCGGGCGGGCTGGCCGAGAGCAGCGCGGCCGAGTAGCCGCCGAGCTGGCCGGAGCGGGTCGCGGGCCCCTGCCCCGCCCGGATCACCCGGACGGCCGGAACGGGCGGCTCCACCAGCGCGCTGAACGGCACCCCGAGGGCCACGGCCAGCGCCCAGATCGTCTCCATGCTCGGATTCCCGCTCGCCGCCTCCAACTGGCTGAGCGTGGACTTGGCGATCCCGGCGCGTTTCGCCAGCTCGGAGAGGGACAGCCCGACGCGGGTGCGCTCCCGGCGCAGGGCGGCGGCGAGCCAGTCGAGGGGGAGGCGGGGTGGGGGTGCGGTGTCGTCGTCCATGGGCGGGCCGTCCATTCCGTTCGCTCTGCCGGTCTCTTCGTTCGCCTTGACGAACAGAGTCTCTGCTGTTCATTGTAGAGAACATGCGTTCGCTACTTCGAACACCCTCAGTGCTCCTCCGTGTCGCCCCCGGGGACCTCGTCCGGGATGCCTCGCTGGTCTGGCTGGCCAGCGGGGTCGTCGGGGTGTCCTTCGGGGCGATCTCGGTGGCGGGCGGGCTGCCGGTGTGGGTGCCGGTGGTGCTGTCGCTGGTGGTGTACGCGGGATCGGCGCAGTTCAGCGCGGTCGGCGTGCTGCTGGCGGGCGGGGGTCCGCTGGCCGCCGCCGCGACCGGCCTGCTCCTCAACACCCGTACGGTCGCCTTCGGGCTGGCGGTGGCGGATGTGCTGGGCCGGGGCCGGGTGGCCCGGTTCCTCGGGGCGCATCTGGTGACCGACGAGACGGTGGCCTTCGCCCTCGCCCAGGAGGACCCGGCCCGGCGCCGGGCCGCGTTCTGGATCTCCGGGCTGGGCCTGTTCGCGGTCTGGAACCTCGGGGTCCTGGGCGGCGCCCTGGCGGGTGGCGCGCTGGGCGACACGGCCCGCTTCGGCCTGGACGCGGCCTTCCCCGCGGTGCTGGTGGCCCTCGTCCTGCCGACCCTGCGCAAGGACCCGGCGGTCCGCAGGGCCGCGCTGGCCGGGGCGGCGGTGGCGCTGGCGGTGACCCCCCTGGTCCCGGCCGGCCTGCCGGTCCTCCTGGCCCTGGCGGGCCTCGCCCTGCACGGACGACGGGAAGCGGCGGTGCGCGCATGAACGCGACGGTGGCGATGATCCTGGCGCTGGCGGTGGGCACGTATGCCTTCCGGCTGGTCGGACCGGTCCTGCACGGCCGCGTGGAACTGCCCGAGCGGCTGCGGGAACTGCTGGCGGCCGGGGCGGTGGTGCTCCTGGTGGCCCTGCTGGCGGCCGGGGCCCTGACCGAGGACGCCGGTTTCGCCGGGTGGGCGCGCCCGGCGGGGGTGCTGGCGGGGGGTGTGCTGGCGTGGCGGGGGGCGCCGTTCGTGGTGGTGGTGCTGGGGGCGGCGGGGGTGACGGGGGTGCTGCGGTGGGTGGGGGTGGCGTGATCTGTACAGGCGTCCCGGGGCTGGCGGGGTTCAGACGCGGGCGCGTGGGGTGGGGATCATCCGCAGGCCGTCGGGGCGCAGGACGAGGCCGCGGGGGGAGGTGCGCAGCCGCATGCCGGGGGCCGGTCTGAGGGTCCAGCGGGACGCGATGGTGGCCAGGGCGAGGGTCGCCTCCATGGTGGCGAAGGTGTCGCCGATGCATTTGCGGGCGCCGAGGGCGAAGGGGACGAAGGAGCCGGAGGGCGGGGTGCCGCCGGGCCCCTGACCGGCCCAGCGGTCGGGGTCGAAGCGGTCCGGGTCGGGGAAGTCGTCGTCGCGGTGGTGGGCGAGGTACTGGCTGTAGAGGAGCGTGCTGCCCTCGGGGAGCCGGTAGGGGCCGAGCAGGGTGTCCCGGGCGGTGACGCGGGTGAAGATCCAGCCGGGCGGGCGGACGCGCAGGGTCTCGGTGATGACGCGCCGGGCGGTCTCCAGTCGGGGCAGATCGTCATGGGTCGCGGCGGCGCCGCCGAGAACCCGGTCCGCCTCTTCCTGCACCTGCTTTTCCACCTCGGGGTGCCGGGCGGTGAAATACACGGCCCATGCGGCGAGCGCCGCACTGGTCTCCGCTCCGGCGAAGAAATACGTGATGATCGTGTCGGCGAGTTCCTCGTCCGAGAGGCGGGCGCTTTCCGCGTCCGCGCCCGGGTCCTGCGCGCCGACCAAAGTGGAGAGAAGATCTCCATAATCCCGTCCGGTGTCCCGGTGATGGGCGATGGTTCGCAGAGCGGTGTGCCGCAGATGGGTGCGGGCCTTCTCGAATCCGCGGTTTCCCAGGAGCGGCAGCTTCGCGAGCGCGGGCGGCATGAACATCCGCCGGAAGACGCCCCGGGATATACCCAGCACATCGTGCACCATCCGGGTCTGCTCGGCCGCCGGGAGCGGGGTGCCGAGAAACATCGTGCCGATGAGGATGCGCACCGCGGTCTCCTCCAGCGCGGTGAGTACATCGACGCTCCGGCCCGCCTCCCAGGACGCCGTCAGGGCGTCGAGGTGGGCCGTCATGCGGGTGGCGTAGGCGGGCATCCGGGCCTGGTGGAAGGCGGACTGGTTGAGCCGCCGCTGTCTGCGGTGACGGGCGTGCGGGCAGGTGGCGACACCATCGCCGAGGGCCTCCCGGGCCCGGTCGATGAGGGGGCCGCCCTTGTCGAACGTGCGGTCGTCCAGGAGGAGCTGGCGGGTCAGCCGGGGACTGCACACGACATAGGCCGGCCAGGGCCCGAGCCGCACCTCGACCAGTTCACCGGCGGCGGGGAGAGAACGGAGGAAGGACAGGGGGTTCCGCATCAGATGCGGGGTGTGTCCGAGCAATGGAAAACCCCCCGGAACGCGCGGGGGGTGGAGGGATGATTCAGCGGCTCTCATGATTCCTCCGGCGGTGGTCGTTGGACCATAAGCACCTCGCTGAAACCTGTCAATGCCCCTTGCAACCCGCACTGTTGGGCTCGTAACTTCTGCCCTTCGCAGCCGCCGCCCGGCAATCCACGGGCGGCGGCTGTGCCTGGTCGCGGAATTACGGGAGTGGGAGCATATGGCGCTCAAGGATGAACAGCGGGAGCTGGAGGGAATACTGCGGGGCTGGTTCGGCGATGCGATGATGAATTCCCTGCCGGTCGATGAGATACCCGCCTGGTTCGCCGCTTCTTCGTTTCCCGGATGGGGATATGCGGAAGCGGTCGTGGATTCGGGGGAATTCACCGCCCCGACGGGCAATTTCGACTCCGGGGTGAGACCGGTGGATCTCGGGATCTTCTCCCTGGAGGACCGGGATCACCGGGCGGCCCTGGCCTGGATCGCCGGACTCTTCGAGGAGATGGCGCACGAAACACCGGGGGTGGGGGTGCCCTCGGGGGCGGGGGTGGTGCATTCGTCCGGCGATCACCTGCGGGAGCCGGAGAGATTCTTCTGCGAGTCGGACTGCGACGGGGCACGGACGGTCCCGGAACCGGACGAGGGAGCGCGGGACTTCCACCTCTCCGCGTATGCCGAGTGGAGCGCGCTCTTTGCGGCGTGCGGACCGGGGGAAGGGCGGCATGACGGCGACTGGGAGAGTATCGGCTCACTGCGCGGAAAACTGAGGTCGCCGTGGTCGCGGAAAGCAGGGGAGGAGTGCGCGCGGGTCTTCGGGAGATACACGGCGGCCTTCCGGCGGGCGGCGGCGAACACCTCGGCCCCATTCGCCGACCGGGTGCACCTGATCCTGACCTGGACGGGCATCGTGATGTCCTACCGGGTGACGCTGGCGGAGCTGGGCCGTAGGGAGAGAGTCGCAGCTCAGCAGGGGTATCCGGACGGAGTCGAGGGGTCGCCGAGCCGGGCGGCCCGCGCAGCCGAAGGGGACCTCCCCACGCTCCCGCCGACACCCAAGGTGGACCCCCGGACGACCCATGGAGATCTCCGCGCCATAGGCGCCGACAGCTACCGCAGCATTCCCGGACTGCTGCTGGGATGGTGGAACGTGGTCGGGCGGGACGGAATGCCCGAGGCGGAACAGCGGGCGCGTTTCTACCTCTGTCTCACCTCGATGGCGGACTACGGGGACTCCTACGGCCGGCTGGGCCTCGGCGGAAGTCTGGACATCCCCGAGAATCTGCGTTTCCCGACGGTCGGGCACGCGGCCTGGCGGCATTCGGTCGCCAATCACGGGATCCGCTTCCAGCGGGACATGGACGCCATCGCCGGACAGGCCCCGTACCGGATCGCGGATACCCCGTTCACCGGCTGGCTCTCCGGCTATCCTCCAGGACTTCGGGTCGCCGCGATGGTGGCCATGGGATATTCCAATTACGGGGTCTGGGCGTTTCCGGCGCCCCGGAGTCTGCCGGAAATGCTGTACGGCGCCTGGAACATGATGCTGGCGGTCCTGGTGCCGTCCTTCACCGATATCGACGCCGAGGCAGCCGCCTACGAGACCGGGACCCTGTGCCGGGCGCTCACGGCGTCCGCCACCGGCCGACTGGTGGGACGTATGCACGAATTCCTGCCACTGAGGCCGGAAAACGATGACATCGCGGACCGGATGCTGCTGTCCGGGATGGCCTACTGCTGGTGGGGCGAGCGCGGAAACGTTTACGCCCGGGTGATGCGGTTCGGCGCGCGGCTACGGGGTGAGCCGGTCCCGGACGAGCCCGCGCCGGGCGACTGGGACCGGGTGCAGTCGGCCGCCGCGCGGGGGGCGCGCGCCGCGCGGGGGGTTGGTGAGGGTCGTGGGGTTCGTGAAGACCTTGGGGTTCGGGTTTTGGGGGTTCGTAGGGGTCTTGGTGCTGACAGGGTCTGTGGGTGCGCCGAGCGCCTGGAGGGCGAGTTGGCCCATGTACTGCACGGCCTGGACCGTGACTCCGTGGGCGCCGGGACACTCGCTGAGGCCCTGGAGAAGGAGGTGAGCCTCTGGCACCGGGTCCCGGAGCTGCACAGGGCGATGACCAGCAACTCGCCCAACACGCGGGTGGCGATACGGCGGTTGATGCGGGCCGTGATGGCACCGGGCGCGGCCCATGACGTGATGCTGGAGGCGTTTCGGGTGGGGTGGGTGATGTGCGGGGCGGGCAGCGCTCAGCGCACGGGCGACCAGGTGTGAGCGCCGGGCTCCTTGAGGGAGCGCCTTCGGCACGGGGTGCGGCGACCCGGGGCCGACCGCCGCCGGGGGTGGCGGTCGGCTCGGGGACTACCAGCGCATGTCAGACGGCGGGCTGGCCGCTGCCGGGGCAGGTTTCACGGCTGCCCGACGCCTGGTGCATGGCGGTCGGCTGACCGGGCTCAGCGCTGCCGTACGCACCGCAGACAGGGCATGCGGCAGAGCACTGTCCTGGATCGAAGTGGTTGGGGTTGGCATGCGTGCATCCCATATCAAGCTCCTCACACCGTTGGGTGGTGCTGACAGGTGGTGCTGTGCGACCTCCCCCACAGGACCGGAGAAGGAACCTAGAGCTTCCGCATGTACGCGCGCGAGCCGTTGTGGAAGTACACCGTGAGCCCCTGACGCCCCGGGCGCTCCCCCTCCCGTACCGACCACCGCTCGATGCGGGCGATCTCCGGGGACTCCGCCCGGCCGATCGCTGCGGCGAGGACGCCCTCGGCGTTGTCACCCGGCTTGGCCTCGGCCCATTCGGCCAGAGGCCCCTCCCCAGGCTGATCCTCATGATCATGGCGTTCGCCGTCGGCGAGTTGACCGACGATCTGCCAGAGGGACTCGTCGCCTTGTGTGATGACGGCCACACCACACGGATGCTTGGTGTCGCCGGCATCCGCCAGGGTCTGGACCTGGGTCGCTCCCGGCGTGTTCTTGAGTACATCAAGGACGAAGGCTTGGAACCGTCGGGAACGCATGGGCATCAAAATCCTCTCTGGGCGGGCCGTGCAAGTCTAGGAGCCCTCACTCCCAGACATGCCGGTGGCCGCCACCCGGCTCCTTCAGGGACACCTCCGCCTACACCGTCTTGCCGATCCGCCGGTCCACTCTCCCCCACGCCAGGCCCAGCAGGGGACGGTGATCAGGCCCCGTCCATTCTCGGCCCGGGTCGGTGACGAACCGGAGCCTTGCGCTCGCCCCTCGGATCGCTCACCTCGACACGCAGGATCTCGGTCGAGGCACGGCGACGGCGAGGGCGGCGAGTGCGTAGAAATCTCCACCCGCCCCCACACCATCCACATCCGCAACTCCAAGAACCCCACCGACCCCCAGCTCACCCTCTCCACTGACGCCTGGGACCGGTTCCTGGGGCTCACGGGACGCTGACCGTTTCCGCGAATGCCCTCGCCAGGGGGGACAGCGCCGACCAGCGGCGTACCGCCCAACCAACCGTCAGCGGGGGCAACTCGGGGAGGGGAACCAGCCGCAGGTCCCCGGAGGGCACCGCGTCCGTGCCATTGATGTGCAAGCGGGGCAGGGCGGGAACCACCGCCCTGCCCAAGCCCAGCTCCGCCAGCAGCAGTGCCGTGTCCCAGTCCGTCACGCTGGTGTCGAAGGCGAACCGTACGCCCAACTGCGCGCATCCGGCGTCGAGTTGTGCGGCCGAGGTCGAGTTCGGGGGGAGGCGGATCAGGCGCAGGTCGGCCAGTTCCCGGACCCGGGCGTGGGGGCGGTCGGCGAGAGGGTCGTCGGCGCGTACGGCCAGGACCCACGGCAGATCCACCACCGCCCGTTGCTCTATGCCCCGCACCGGCGGTCCCAGCGTCACCCACGCCAGGTCCAGTTCGCTGTCCGTGAGGGCGTCGAAGCAGGCCCGGCTGGAGGGCTCCGTACGGAATTCGAGGCTGGCCTCGGGATAGCGCTGGCGAAAGGCCACCACCGCGTCCGCCATGAAGTGCCGGACGGTTGTCGCACCCGTGGCCACCCGGACCGAGCCTGTTTCGCCGTCGGCCAGTTCGCGGAGATTGCGCAGGGCCAGATCCAGGCCGGCCAGCCCCTCGGACGCCGCCGTTTCGAGAATCTGCCCGGCCCGCGTCGGGACGACCCCGCGCGGCTGGCGCTCCAGCAGGCTCACCCCCGTCTCCCGCTCCAGGCGTTTGACATGCTGGCTCACCGCCGACTGCGTCACCCCGAACTGCCGCGCCACCGCGCTCAGACTGCCCGCGCGGCACACCGCGACGAAGATACGCAGATCCTCAAGAGTCATAACTCCAAGCTAACACTTGGGTGTTGCGAGAAATTCTTAGGATTGACTTGGCGGAGTGGCCATTGGGACGATCGATCACCGGGGAGCCGGCCGCGCTCCCCAGGGCGGCAACCCGCTGTCCGTTCCTCGTGCCCCGGGTCCGGACCGGGGCCGATCGCGGAGCGGGTGCCGACCCCACGACGAGCCGCGTCGGAAAGGGGACAACCGTGCCCTCCGTACAGCCGCGCAAAGGGACGACCGCACCGCCGCCGTCCACCCACACCCGCGCCGCGACCCTGCTGCGGCATCTCGGCGCGGAATCGATTCCGCATCCCGGCGGGACGCTGTACGCGCATCTCGACCGGGTGCATCTGAGGCTGGCGAGATGGCAGGCGCGGCCCGCGCTGCAACTGGCCGGGTTCTGCCACGCGCTGTACGGGACGGACGGTTTCCCGAAGGCACTGCTGCCACTGGACCGGCGGGGCGCGATCGCCGCCGCGATCGGGGCGGAGGCGGAGGCGCTGGTGTATCTGTACGCGAGCTGCGATCGGGGGGCGACGTATCCGGGGCTGCCGGAGGGGCCGTTCCATGACCGGTTCACGGGGGTGGTGCGGATGCCTCCGGCGGGGCGGCTGAGGGACTTCGCCGAGCTGACGGCCGCGAACGAACTGGACCTCGCGGAGCGGGACGAGGAGTTCCGGGCACGGTACGGGCGGGAGCTGCTGGCGCTGTTCAGCCGGATGCGTCCGCTGCTGGGGGATGCGGCCTGGGGGGATTGCCGGGCGGTTCTTCGGGGATAGGGGCGGTGGCGCGGAACTTGGCGAGTACGGCTCGGGCGCGGGACGTGTCGGGGTGGTCGGCTCCGAGGATCCGCGCGTACTCGGTCAGTACCTGCTCGTTGAGCGCGAGCGCCTCCGGCATCCGTCCGGCGTCCCGGTAGGAGACCGAGAGATTGTGACGGGCGTGGAGGGTGTCGGGGTGATCGGCACCCAGGAGCCGCTCCCGGTCCGCCAACACCCGCTCACTCAGATCCAGCGCTTCCTCGACCCGCCCGGCGTCACCGAGGGCGATGGCGAGATTGTGGCGGGCGCTGAGAGTGTCGGCGTGGTCGACACCCAGGAGCCGCTCCCGGTCCGCCAACACCCGCTCACTCAGATCCAGCGCTTCCTCGACCCGCCCGGCATCCCTGTAGGAGACGGCGAGATTGTGGCGGGCGGTGAGGGTGTCGGGGTGACCGACGCCGAAGAGCCGCTCCCAATGTCCCAACACCCGCTCACGAATGGGCAGGGCGTCCTGATTCCGCCCGGCATCGTTGTACGAGACGGCGAGATTGTGCAGGCCGAGGAGTGTGTGGAGGTGTTCCGGGCCATAGATCTCCGTGCTCACGCGGACGGCCGTCTCGTCGTTCTCCACCGCCTGGTCGTACAGACCGGCTTGGGTGAGGCTACGGCTGACCCGGAAGACGCAGGAGTGGACCTCGGGCCGCCAGAGCGCCGGGCGGGTGGTCTCTTCGAGGTGGATCGCGTTCGCGCGGAGCAGTGCGGCTGCTTCCCGCTCCTTGTGCTCATGCCGGGGCCACAAGCCCATGATCGCGTCGGCGGCGACGCGCGCCGCCGTGGACAGGGCCTCCGGCGCCATCGACTCCCGTACCGCCCGCGCGGTCAGCGCGTGCATCCGGATCGGCGCCCCCGCCGTGTCCTGGGCTATCAGGGCGTAGATCCGCAGCCGCTCCAGGACGTCCCGCACCTCCGCCTCCGTGACCGCCGGGCGGTACTTGCGGAAGCGGCGGCGCCGGGGTGGGCGGACGGTGCCCAGGTGGTCCCGCGCCTCCAGCGTGGTCCAGGCGTCGGCGGGGTGGCCGAGGGGGTCCATCAGGGCGGCCAGGTGGAGGAGGGGACGGGCCAGGCCGCTGGGGTCGGTCTCCTCGATCGCGTCCAGGGAGAGGAGGAGGGAGACGGTGACCGGGCGGCCGTACCCCTCCGTGTCCGCGCTCGGCGGGAGCAGGTCGCCCAGCCGGTTTCCGGTGTTCTCCAGGAGGGCGAGGTAGTCGGCCATCACGACCCGCTTGTTGATCAGATACGCGGCGGCATGCCCCAGGGCCAGCGGCAGGTACCCCAGCGCCCGCGCCAGCTCGACCGCCCGGCCCGGGTCGTGGAGATGGCCGTGGCCCGCGTCCGCCAGCCTGCGGTGGAAGTAGGCCCGCGCCTCCCCGTCCGAGTACAGGCCCAGTCTGATCAACGCGCGCCCCGCCCCGCTGAGTTCCGCGTCGTCCCGTCGGCTCGTCGCCACCACCCAGCCGCGTCCCGCCCCGCTGTCCGGCCACCAGTCCCGGACGTCCGCCGGGTCGTCGATGTCGTCCAGCACCACCAGCCAGCGGCGCCCGGTCGCGGCCAGCCAGCGCAGCAGGAGGCGGGCGGCGCTGTCGTCGTCGTCCGGGGACAGGCCCGGGAGCTGCAACCGCCCCGCCGCCTGCGCGTACGCGCTGATCACCTGGTCCGTGCTGGTCGCGCGGACCCACACCAGCACATCCAGGCCGGTCCCTTCGCCGCGCTCCGCGTCCCGGGACTCACGGGCCAGGGAGGCCGCCAACTGGCTCTTGCCCACCCCACCGGGGCCGGACAGCACCACGTCCGCGCCCCTGCCCCGCGCCGCGTCGGCCTTCTTCCGGACCGCCGTCCTCGGCTGGAACGCCGCCGCCCTGCGCGGTACGTCCCCGACCCACACCGGCCACTCCACCGAGGGGCCCGGCTCCGGGGCCGGATGCAGGTGCAGGTCCCCGGCCACCTGTGTCACGTCCCGGCCCGCCCGCGCCCCTTGACGCGCCCGCCGCTCCCCCGAGCCCTCCACCGCCATCAGCCGCCCCACTCCCCCATCACCATCACCATCACCGTCATCACCATCGTCACCGTCAGCCCCGGTCCCCGCCGACCTGGTCGATGTCGCCGGAGCCGTTCGAGCGGGCGCGCTGGCGGATGTCCGTGGGCCCACTGGAACCCGTACTCCCGGAACCCGTACTCCCGGACGTCCCCGCGCTCCCGCCCGTCTGCCGGATCCGGCCGCCGCCGCGCGCCGACTGCCGTACCCGGCGCACCCGGCGCACCCGGCGCACTCCCGGGCCGCCCGTCGCCTGTGACGCCCACCAGCCGAGCGCGGCCAGCGTCCCCGCCGCGGCCACCCCGGCCACGGGGCCGATCACGTCCCAGGGGTCGTCACCCCCCTCCACCAGCACCGCCCACGGCACGGCCACCACCGCGAACGCCGCCGCCGATCCCACCACCGCCACCAGCCACCGCACCACAGCAGCCGTCATCGCCAACCCCCCGAGCGCGTCAGCCTGTCGGACCGTCCATGCTGGCACGCCCGCCCCGGCCCGCGCCCCGCGAATCCGCTCACTCCCCGGCGTACATCTCCTCCACCACCGCCGAGAAGTCCCGCAGGATCTGCTCGCGGCGGACCTTCATGGTGGGGGTGAGGTGGCCGCCGGTCTCCGTGAAGTCGACCGGCAGGACCGTGAACCGGCGGATCGACTCCGGGCGGGAGACCAGCTTGTTGGCCTCGTCCACCGCGCGCTGGAGGACCGCGAGGAGTTCCTCGTCGTCCACCAGGAGTTCCGGGGGTACGGGGTGTTTGCCGTTCATGCGGCGCCAGTGGGTGATGCCGTCGGCGTCGAGGGTGATCAGGGCGGTGACGCAGGGGCGGCGGTCGCCGAGGACCAGGGCCTGGGAGATCAGGGGGTGGGTACGGAGGTAGTGCTCCAGGGGGGCCGGGACCATGTTCTTGCCGCCCGCGGTGATGATGATCTCCTTCTTGCGGCCGGTGAGGGTGAGATAGCCGTCGTCGTCCAGGCGGCCCAGATCGCCGGTCGGGAACCAGCCGTCGGGGGACGCGGGGACGACCCCGCCCGCCGCCGGGTTCCAGTAGCCCCGGAAGACCGGGCCGCCGGCCAGCAGGATCTCGCCGTCCGCCGCGATCCTGACCCGGACCCCGGGCAGGGGCCAGCCGACCGTGCCCATCCGGGGGCGGAGCGGCGGGGTGAGGGTCGCCGCGCCCGTCGACTCGGTCAGCCCGTACCCCTCGTAGATCTCCAGACCCACGCCCGCGTAGAAGGCGGAGATGTCCCGGCAGAGCGGGGAGCCGCCGCAGATCAGTTGGCGGACCCGGCCCCCGAGGGCGGCCCGGATCCTGCGGTAGACGAGAGGGTCGTAGAGGGCGCGGGCGGCGCGCAGTCCCCGCCCGGGGCCCTCGCCCGTGCCGTGCTCGGCGGACTCCAGGGCCTCGCCGTAGCGGCGGGCGACCCGGGCGGCGCGGTCGAAGGAACCGCCCCTGCCCCGGCGTTCGGCGGTGGCGCGGGCGCTGTGGAAGACCTTCTCCAGCATGTAGGGGATGGCGAGGAGGAAGGTCGGGCGGAAGGCGGCCAGGTCGGCGAGGAGGTCCTCGGACCTGAGGCTGGGCGCGTGGCCCAGGCGGACCCGGGCGCGGACGCACGCGATGGCCACCATCCGGCCGAAGACATGGGAGAGGGGGAGGAAGAGGAGGGTGGCGGGTTCGTCGTGGTGGCGGGCCTTGAAGACGGGGTAGAGGAGTTCGATCGCGTTGTCGACCTCGGTGAGGAAGTTGCCGTGGGTGAGCGCGCAGCCCCGGGGGCGACCCGTCGTACCCGAGGTGTAGACGATGGTGGCGAGGGTGTCGGGTCCCAGCACCCCGCGCCGGACGTCCACCTCCGCGTCCGGCAGCGCCCGCCCCAGCTCCGCCAGCCGCTCGACATGCCCCTTGCCGATGGTCCACAGATGCTTCAGATCGGGCAGATGCCCCAGCTCCGGGCCCAGCGCGGCGGCCTGTTCGGCGGTCTCGGTGAGCAGCGCGACCGCGCCCGAGTCCTGGAGGATCCAGCGCGTCTGGAAGACGGACGAGGTCGGATACACCGGCACACTCACCAGCCCGGCCGCCCACGCCGCGAAGTCCAGCAGCGTCCACTCGTACGACGTCCGGGACATGAGCGCGATCCGGTCCCCCGGGTTCAGCCCCTCCGCGATCAGCCCCTTGGCCACGTCCCGCACCTCGGCCGCGAACTCCGCCGCCGTGACGTCCCGCCAGCTCCCGTCCGCCGTGCGCCGGCTGAGCACCGGGTGCGCGGGCGCCTCCGAGGCGTTGTCGAACGGCAGATCGGCCAGCGAGCCGTGCGACCCGGCCGCCACCAGCGCCGGTACGGCCGCCTCCCGCACCTCCCCGTCCACCCACCGCACCTCCGGCACCACGAGCACGGGCCCGCCGTCGGGGTCGTAGTCCTCGAAGGGGAGGGGGGAGGAGGGGGAGGGGGAGGGGGAGGAAGAGGGTTCGGTTGAGGGGGAGGACGGGTGCGGGAGGGTCATGGCAGCTCCTGGGCCTGCGGTGGCAGCCGTGCGTGCGTGGTGAGCGACTACTGCGCTCTGCTGCCTGTGGTACGCGCTGGGCGTGGGGAGGCGTTCAGCGGCGGCACGGCCGCGGGTCGGCCTCCGCGCCGGACGAGTCGTGATCGTACGGCGGGGTGATGGGGAGTTGGTGCGGGTTCGGGGACTTTACGGCGGAGGTCTGCGGCTAGGCGCGTCCGCTTGGGGGTGGGGGGCGCCTCCGGCGGGGGCGGGGTAGGGGGGCGGCGAAGTCTGCGGCGGGTCCCGCCGGGGGCGGGTCGGGGGGCCGGGTGCAGGTCTGGGCGGGGATGTCCGCCCCGGGCGGGCGGGTCAGCGGGCTGGGAGGAGGTCTGGACGGGGGGCAGCCGCCCCTGGGACGGGTCAGGGGGCCGGGGACGTCCGGGCGGGACGGGTCCGCCAAGGGCGGGTGAGAGGGCCAGAGGATCCGAGCGGGACGGGTCCGCCCTGGCCGGTCAGAGGGCCAGGGAGTCCGAGCGGGGCACCCCCGCCCCCGGCCGGTCAGAGGGGACGGCGGACATCCGGGTGGGTCAGGGGTTCGGCGGAGGCGGTGTCCAGCGGTGGCCGCCCAGGAGTGCGCCCAGGCCGGTCCAGGCGAAGTTCATCAGCGAGGCCGTCGCCTGCCGGGCGGTGATCCCGGGCGTGGCGTTCGCCCAGGCCGCGAGGGACTCGGCGGCGCCGACCAGGGCCTCGGCCAGCCCGGCAAGGTCCACCTCCGGCTGCGGCTCCACCTCCGGCTGCGGCTGCGGCTCCGGCTCCGGCTCCGGCTCCGGCTCCGGCTCCGGCCCACCCTGCCCGGCGTCCGGCCGGGCATCCACCCCGTCGAACGGCCGGACATCCGCGCCCGCGCCCAGCCGGGCATCCGCGCCAACGTCCGGCCGGACATGCGCGCCCGCGTCCGGCCGGACATCCGCCCCGGCGTCCCGCACCGCGGCTGCTATCAACTGCCCGACGAACGCCACGATCTCCGCGCGCATCTCATCGACCTCGGCCGCGAACCGGTCCCCATGGGTGCGCGCCCGCAGATGCAGCACCGCCCACCCGTCGGGGTGCTCGGCGGTGTGGGTGAAGAACGCCAGCAGCCCCTCCCACAGTTGCCGGTCGGCGGGCAGACCGGCGCGCGCCCCGGCGCGCACGGCGTCGGCGAGCGCCTGGGCCTCGCGGCGGATACAGGCGGTGAAGAGGTCGTCCTTGGAGTTCAGATACAGATAGACCAACGGCTTGGACACACCCGCGAGTTCCGCGATGTCGTCCATGGAGGCCGCCATGTACCCGCGCCGCCCGAAGATCCGTACGGCGGCGTCCAGCATCTGCTGCTCACGCACCGCGCGCGGCATCCGTTTGGTCTTCACGGCACCCATGCGCCTTAGCGTACGTCCGGCCGGGGCCGGTGATGACCATGCTCCGGACGGCCCCCCACGACCCCCACGACCCGCCCGCGGCACGCCCCGGGGGCCGCCCGCGTCTCGACGAGTGAGACGACGCGGACGGCCCCTGGACCGGATTCCCGTGGGGACTGTGGGAGCTATGGGGACTGTAGGAACTGTAGGGACTGCCCAGGGGGAGGCCGGATCAGGCCGGGACGGGTACCCGCTTGTCCTCCAGCGGCGAACCGCCGCCCGCCTTGTCGTACGCGTCCCGGTCGAGGATGCCCTCGCGGGCCGAGACCAGCACCGGGACCAGCGCCTGCCCGGCCACATTGGTGGCGGTGCGGATCATGTCGAGGATCGGGTCGATGGCGAGCAGCAGACCGACGCCCTCCATCGGCAGGCCGAGGGTGGAGAGGGTGAGCGTCAGCATCACGGTCGCGCCGGTCAGTCCGGCCGTGGCGGCGGAGCCGACGACGGAGACGAACGCGATCAGCAGATAGTCGCCGACGCCGAGCTGGACGTCGAAGATCTGGGCGACGAAGATCGCGGCGATGGCCGGGTAGATCGCGGCGCAGCCGTCCATCTTGGTGGTGGCACCGAACGGCACCGCGAAGGACGCGTACTCCTTCGGCACCCCGAGCCGCTCGGTGACCCGCTGGGTGACCGGCATGGTGCCGACCGAGGAGCGGGAGACGAAGGCGAGCTGGATCGCCGGCCAGGCACCCTTGAAGAACTGGAGCGGGTTCGCCTTGGCGACGGTGGCGAGCAGCACCGGGTAGACGAGGAAGAGGACGATCGCGCAGCCGATGTAGATGTCGGCGGTGAAGGTGGCGTACTTGCCGATCAGGTCCCAGCCGTAGGTGGCGATGGCGTTGCCGATCAGACCGACCGTGCCGAGCGGGGCGAGCCGGATGACCCACCACAGGGCCTTCTGGAGCAGTTCGAGGACCGACTCGCTGAGGGTCAGGATCGGCTGGGCCTTCTCGCCGAGCTGAAGGGCGGCGATACCGGCGACGGCGGCCATGAAGACGATCTGGAGGACGTTCAGCTCGGTGAACGGGGTGATGACGTCCGTCGGGATGATCCCGGTCAGGAAGTCCAGCCAGGAGCCCCGGTTCTCGGGCGCGGCGCCGTCGGCCGGGGTCAGGCCGGTGCCCGAGCCGGGGTTGGTGACCAGGCCGATGGTGATGCCGATGGCGACCGCGATCAGCGAGGTGATCATGAACCAGAGCAGGGTGCGGGAGGCCAGCCGGGCGGCGTTGTTGACCTTTCGCAGATTGGTGATGGAGACCAGGATCGCGAAGAAGACGAGCGGGGCGACGGCCAGCTTCAGCAGGCCGATGAAGATGCCGCCGATCTTGTCGAGCGTGGTCACCAGCCAGGAGACATCGGCGGACCTGGCGATCCAGCCGAGCGCCACGCCCAGCAGGAGACCGATGATGATCTGCGCCCAGAAGGGCACTCTTATGGGCAGCTTGAGGGACTTCGTGTCAGACACGGACAGGCTCCGGTGGGGGATGCGCGACGGGGACGGGGAAGTGCTGGCGCTGAACTGGCCGAAGTGGCCGAACGGGCGGGCCCGGACCGGGGACTGGTCCAGGGAACGTCCGGGAGAACGTTGTCAGTGACGACAGCTTGCGGAGGCGCACCGGCAGAGGTCCACATGCAGGCGCTCGACGAGCGGAACGCTCGGAGGCATGGCGGACTCGGCTGCGGACTTCATGTCTAGACCGTAACACCCAGGCTTTGAGATCCTCAAAGCCTTTCTTTGAGAGGTACAACACGCCCTATACCCCGCCAAAGCAAAGCACCCCGGGGCGAACCGGGGTGCGGGGGTGAAGGTGCGGGGCGCGCTTACGAGGTCTGCGCCTGGCCCGTCGTGTGGCCCTGCGACTGCGCGCGGCTCCGGGTCTGGGACTGGGCCGAGGGCTGGGCCTGCGCCTGCACCTGCGCCTGCTCCTGGTGCTGTGCCTGCGCGGCGCGGGCGGCGTCGTCGGCGTCGTCCTCCTGGGTGCGGTTGGCGTCCAGGTTGGCCTTCATCCGGTCGACCCGGCCGACGATCCCGACCGAGGCGACGTCCCGCTGCTTGCGCAGCGCCACAAAGCTGATGGGGGCCGAGATCACCAGCGCGAGCAGGACGATCCACATGCCGTTGGACTCCCCGAGCCCGCGCGGCGCGATCCCGGAGTAGACGAGGCCCCAGACGGCCAGCAGGCAGGCCACGAAGATCCCGAGGCGCATCAGCGTGTAGCGGAGCATCTCAATCCACTCTTCCGTTTCCTGCGTTTCCGCGTCGCCGTGTTTCGGTGATCGTGTTCGGCGATCGTGTTCCGGTGATCGTATTCGGCCGTCGTGATCAGTCGCCGCGTTCAGTCGTCGCGTTCACCGGGGGGACACCGTCCAGTGAAGCACGCCGTTACGGCCGGTCGCGGAGGGGGGTCAGTAGGGGGGGCCGTACGGGGTCTGGTCACAGGGGCAGCAGCATGACGATGTCGTCGCGGTCGTCGCCCGGCGCCACCCGGATCGCCCCGGGTATGCGGCCGACCTCCTTGTAGCCGCAGGAACCGTAGAACCGCTCCAGGCCGTGGCCGCCGCGGCAGCCCAGCCGGATCGCCTCGACGCCGTCGAACCCGGGGGCCCCGCGCGCCACGCGGGCGGCCTCGGCGAGCAGTTCGCGACCGTGGCCGCGGCCCTGGTGGCGGGGGTGGACCATCACCGTGTACAGCCACACCCAGTGGGTCATCAGCCGGTGGGTGTTGAAGGCGAAGAAGGCGGTGGCGGCGACCCGGCCGTCCTCGTCGTGGCCGACGAGGAGACGGGTGCGGCCGTCGGCCATCGCCGTGAAGTGCTTGAGCAGTTCGGGGCGGATCGTCTCGCGGTCCACCGGGGGCACGAAGCCGACGGCCCCGCCCGCGTGGGTGACATCGACCCAGAGGTCGAGGATGCCGTCGCGCAGGGCGGGGTCGACGGCAGGGTCGAGGGTGAAGGCCAGGGCCCCGGAGTCACCGGAGTCACCGGAGTCACCTGTGTCACCTGTGTCACCTGTGTCACCGGACGTGGACGTGGACATGGACACGGGCATCGCGTCAGATCCGCATCGGCTGCGGGGCCTCCCGGCGGGCCGGGTCGGGGCCTTCGTGCTCCTGGACGGTCCCGTAGCGGGCGTCCCGCCGGACCGGGCGGAATCCGGCGTCCCGGATCAGCGCGACCAGGTCGTCCCGGGTGAGGTCCGCCTCGGTGAGCGAGCCGTCCAGGTCGTCGGCGCCGTGCTGGAGGGCGAGCTGCGCGGTCTGGAGGCCGTACGCCGTCCACAGGGCCCTCAGGTGCGGGACGTTGTCGAGCAGGAGCCGGGCGACGGCGAAGGTCTTGAGCGCCTCCAGCGGGGTGACCGCGGGGCCCTGCGGGCGGGGCAGCGGGACGAGGACCTGGAAGCCGCCGGTCTCGTCCTGGAGAGCGCGCAGTTGGAGCAGATGGTCGACGCCGTCCGGGCCGTGGCCCACGACGGCCGGCGTCAGGAGGCCCTTGGCGTGGGCGAGGCGGTGGACGCGGGACAGGCCGGGCCAGTCGTCGCCGGACTCGGCAAAGCCGGTCTCGGTGGCGCCCGTGGAGCCGGTGGTGAGGGCGCCGAGTCCGGCGTCGATCAGTTCGTCCAGGACGGCGGAGGCGTCCCGCCCGGCGAGGGTCTCCAGGGTCAGGATGTCCCCGGCGGTGAAGATCTGGAGCGACACGCCGGGCAGGGCGTCCCGGAGCGCCCGCATCGCGCGCGGGTACGCCTCCCAGGGCAGCCCGTCCCGGACTCCGGCGGTCAGCCGCAGCTCGGTCAGGCCCTCGTCCGCGAGGTCCCCGGCGAGCGCCACAGCGTCCTCGACCGGCGTGTCGATGTGCCGTCCGGCGACGAAGTGCCCGGCCGTGCCGTTGACGCGGGTGCGGACCCCGTGGGCGAGACCGCCGAGCCAGGCCAGGTCGTCCGCCGCGTGGAGCGCGTGGCCGTCCTCGCGCGTCAGCCGCTCACCGGAACGGACCTTCTCCTCCAGCTCGCGCTTGACCCCGACCTCCATGCACCTGCCCTTTCTCTCCGGCAACCCGACCCGCCCCACCGTACGCCTGCGGTCTCAGACCTCTTCGGGCAACTCCCCGACCCGGTTCTCCCACTTGGTGGAGAGCACGATGGTGGTCCGGGTGCGGGAGACGCCCTTGGTGCCGGACAGCCGCCGGATGATCTTCTCCAGGCCGTCCACGTCGGTGGCGCGGACCTTGAGCATGAACGAGTCGTCCCCGGCGATGAACCAGCAGTCCTCGATCTCCTGGAGGTCCTTGAGCCGCCGGGCCACGTCCTCGTGGTCGGCGGCGTCGGACAGCGAGATGCCGATGAGCGCAATCACGCCGAGCCCGAGCGAGGCGGCGTCCACGGTGGCCCGGTAGCCGGTGATGACACCGGCCGCCTCCAGCCGGTTGATCCGGTCGGTGACACTCGGCCCCGACAGTCCGACGAGACGGCCCAGCTCGGCGTACGAGGCCCGGCCGTTCTCCCTCAGGGCCTGGATGAGCTGCCTGTCCACGGCGTCCATGCGATAGAAGCCTTCCACTGAAGTACCGAAGTAGGGGTGTTCGTGCGTGCTGGAGAGGTCTGTTGGAGCCTTGGGGCTTTGGAGCCTTGGGGCTCCGGGGCCTTGGGGGCGGGCGGTCAGCCGGTGGCGGGGGCGGCCGATCCGCCGCCGAGTTCGCCGGTCCAGCGCCGGTAGAGGGAGTGGGGGACCCCGGCGGCGTCCAGGACCCGTCCGGCGACGAAGTCCACCAGGTCCTGGATATGGGTGGCGCCCGCGTAGAAGGCGGGCGAGGTGGGGACGACGGCCGCCCCCGCGTCGTCCAGTGTGACCAGATGCCGCAGGGTCTGCCCGTTCAGCGGGGTCTCCCGGACGGCGACGACCAGGGGGCGGCGCTCCTTGAGGGTGACGCTCGCGGCACGCTGGAGCAGATCCTTGGACAGCCCGAGGGCGACCCCGGCGACACAGGCCGTGGAGGCGGGCACGATGACCATCCCTTGCGTGGCGTACGACCCCGAGGACGGCCCGGCGGCCAGGTCACCGGCGTTCCAGTAGCGGACGCCGCCGAGGTCCGGGGCGAAGGTGCCGGGCTTGCCGTCGGCACCCCGGGAGAGCCATTCACGCAGGTCGTCCTGCCAGTGGGCGTCCCGAAAGGGGAGGCCGGTCTCGTCGAGGAGGGTGAGCCGGGAGGCGCGGGAGACGACCAGGTCGACCCGCTCCCCCGCCGCGAGGAGGGCACGGAGCACAGCGGCGGCGTAAGGAGTGCCGGAAGCCCCGGAGACCCCCACGATCCAAGGCGGACGGGGCGTCTCTCCTGGCTTGACTGGGTTCACACCTCCGAGCCTATCCGGCCCGAGGGGGTGCGAATATCCGGCCCGGCGGGGAAGGGAGGATCCGGCGGGGGCCGACGCCAGCCATTCGCCCTGGCCGGGCGGGAGCCACGGGGCACGGCGGGGCGGGAGCCACGGGGCCGGGCACGGCAGGGCGGGAGCCACCGGGCACGGCAGGGCGCGGGAGCCACCGGGCACGGCGGGGCGGGAGCGATCCGCCCCGGTGGGCCGGGAACCGGGGATGGGGTCCGAGGCGTTCCTTGGAGGGACAAACCAGTCGCGGGGGGTGTCATGGCGAACTATCACGGATCGGGCCACTACGGATCGGGCCACCACGGATCGGCTCCGGGACCGGGCCGGGCCCGTCAGCCGGGCGGGCGGCGGGGCGGAGGCGCCCGCGCGTGGGCGGCGGCCAAGCTGATGCTGGGCTTCGTGGCGCTGCTGTGGCTGCTGGAGGTGGTCGATGTCCTCACCGGCCATGAGCTGGACGGCTTCGGGATCGTGCCGCGCACCCCGTCCGAGCTGATCGATGTGATCCCGGCGTCCTTCATCCACTTCGGCTTCGGCCACCTGATGGCGAACACGGTCCCGCTGCTGGTCCTGGGCTTCCTGGCCGCGCTGGGCGGGATACGCCGGTTCCTGCTGGTGTGCGCGCTGATCGTCGTGGCCGACGGGGTGGGGGTCTGGCTGGTCGCCCCGTCCGGCACCAACACGGCCGGGGCGTCCGGCCTGATCTTCGGCCTCTTCGGCTATCTGCTGGTCACCGGCTTCGTGGAGCGCCGCCCGCTGGGCATCCTGGTCGGCGTCCTGGTCGCCGCGGTCTACGGCGGCACCTTCCTGGCGGGCCTGGCCCCGACCCAGACCGGCATCAGTTGGCAGGGGCATCTGATCGGGCTGATAGCGGGGGTCGCGGCGGCGTTCCTGGTGCGGGGGCGGAGACCGGTCGGGGGTGCGGTTCAGGCCTGAGGCCGGGCCTTGGGGTCGATCGGCAGCCGACCGGTGTCGATCCTGAGCTTCCCCAGCGGGGAATCGACGGTCAGCTCAGGCCCGTAGACGATGGTGTCCCGGCCGCGATAACCCTTCGGACCGGGGTTCCACAGGGTGACCACATGCCCCTTGAGCGGATCGAAGATCAGATAGTTGGGGATACCGCGCGAGGCATAGCGCTGGGCCTTGATCTCGTAGTCGCGGCGGACGCTCTCCGGGGACACCACCTCGGCGACGAGTTCGATGAGATCCGCCGGATAGGCCCCCTGGTTCGCGTCCTCCTCAGCGGCGGGAATGACGGCCAAGTCCGGGCAGAACTCATTGACGTCGTCAAACGGAAACGCCACATCGCTGACCACGGACCACTCCGCAGAGAGCTGGTCCTCAAGAAGTCCCCACACACGCTGGATGGTCTTACCGTGGAACGGCTTGACCGGATTCATCACAATGCAGCCCTCGACGATCTCCATCACATAGCCGGGAAAAATGTCCCCCAGCTTGCTGAGCTGTGAGTGCAGGCGGTCAAGGTCCGAGGTGACGGTCACGGTGGCCTCCTGAGGTCCTGCCCCTCATCGTAGGCCGCACGCTCCTTACACGGTCAGCCCCCGCACCAGCAGATCCAGCAGCGCGCACACGAACAGCGCGATGCCGATGAAGCCGTTGACGCTGAAGAAGGCGCGGTTCAGCCGGGACAGGTCATGGGGGCGCACGATGGAGTGCTCGTAGACGAACGCCCCGGCGACGATCAGCAGGCCCAGCCAGAAGAACGCCCCGGCGTCGGTGGCGAGCGCGTACCAGGCGAACAGGGCCGTGGTCAGGGCGTGGCAGACGCGGGCCGCCCAGATCGCGGCCGGGATGCCGAAGCGGGCGGGGACGGACATGACCCCGACCTCGCGGTCCGTCTCGACGTCCTGGCAGGCGTAGATCAGATCGAATCCGCCGATCCAGATGCCGACGGCCAGGCCCAGGATGACCGCGTCCCAGGACCAGGTGCCGCTGATCGCCAGCCAGCCGCCGATCGGGCCCATGGCCTGGGCGAGGCCGAGGATGGCCTGGGGGAAGTTCGTGAAGCGCTTGCCGTAGGGGTACACCACCATCGGGACGACCGCGATGGGGGCGAGGGCCAGGCACAGCGGGTTGAGCAGCGCCGCCGCGCCCAGGAAGACCACCAGGGCGATCAGGGCGCCGGTCCAGGCGTGCCGGACCGACATCGCGCCGGTGACCAGTTCGCGGTGGGCGGTGCGCGGGTTCCGGGCGTCGATCTCGCGGTCGATGATCCGGTTGACGGCCATCGCGAAGGTGCGCAGGCCCACCATGCAGACGGTGACCAGGAGCAGCCGGCCCCAGTGGATGTTCCGGTCCCAGTCGTACATCGCGGTGAGCGCGGCGATGTAGGCGAAGGGGAGGGCGAAGACCGAGTGCTCGATCATCACCAGCCGGAGGAACGCCTTGGTGCGTCCGGGGCGTCCGGGGCGTCCGGGCTGCGGGATCGCGGCGGAGGCGCTGCTCACCGGGCGCACCCCGGTTCACCCGGGTGGCGGGGGGCGGGCCCCGGGGCCGTGGCGGCGGCGAGGGCGCCGGTCTCCGCGGTGCCCGTGGCCATCGGCCCCGTCGCCGTACCCGTGCCCGTACGCGTCCCCGTGGCCGTCGTCCCGGTGGCCGTCACAGTCCGTACTCCTTCCAGCGGCGGTCGACCGTCGCCGCCGTGGCCGGGTCCGACACCACCATGTCGGGCCAGCCGCCGTCCCTCGTATAGCCCTCCTCGGGCCACTTCTCCGTCGCGTCGATGCCCGCCTTGCCGCCCCAGAACTGCTGGTAGGAGGCGTGATCGAGATGGTCGACCGGGCCTTCGACGACGGACAGGTCGCGGGCGTAGTCGGTGTTGCCGAGCGCCCGCCACGCCACCTCGTGCAGATCGTGCACATCGCAGTCGCTGTCCACGATCACGATCAGCTTGGTCAGGGACATCATGTGGGCGCCCCAGATCGCGTGCATGACCTTCTGCGCGTGCTTGGGGTACTTCTTGTCGATCGAGACGATCGCGCAGTTGTGGAATCCGCCCGCCTCCGGGAGGTGGTAGTCCACGATGTCCGGCACGATGATCTTCAGGAGGGGCAGGAAAAAGCGCTCTGTAGCCCTTCCCAGCGGGCCGTCCTCCGTCGGGGGGCGGCCCACCACGATCGACTGGAGCAGCGGGCGCCTGCGCATGGTCACGCAGTCGATGGTCAGCGCGGGGAACGGTTCCTGCGGGGTGTAGAAGCCGGTGTGGTCGCCGAACGGCCCCTCCGGGAGCATCTCCCCCGGCTCCAGCCAGCCCTCCAGCACGACCTCGGCCTGCGCCGGGACCTGGAGCGGGACGGTCTTGCAGTCGACCATCTCGGTCCGCTTGCCCGCGAGGAACCCGGCGAAGAGGTACTCGTCGATGTCCCCGGGGAGGGGGGCGGTGGAGGCGTAGGTGACGGCGGGCGGGCAGCCGAAGGCGATGGCGACCGGGAGGCGCTCACCTCGGCGGGCGGCGACCTGGTAGTGGTTGCGGCTGTCCTTGTGGATCTGCCAGTGCATGCCGATCGTGCGCTTGTCGTGGCGCTGGAGGCGGTAGAGCCCGAGATTGCGGATACCGGTCTCGGGGTCCTTGGTGTGGGTCAGGCCCAGATTGAAGAACGACCCGCCGTCCTGCGGCCAGGTGAACAGCGCCGGGAGCTGCTCCAGGTCCACTTCGTCCCCGTGCAGGACGACCTCCTGCACCGGGGCGTTGTCCTGCTTCACCTTCTTCGGCGGTACGTGGGCCATCGCGCCGAGCTTCCCGAACGCCTCGCGCACCCCGACGAACCCGTGCGGCAGCTCGGGCCGCAGCAGCCCGCCGATCTTCTCGCTGATCTCGCCGTACGACTTCAGCCCCAGCGCCTTCAGCAGCCGCCGGTCGGTGCCGAACACATTCATCGCGAGGGGCATCGAGGAGCCCTTCACGTTCTCGAAGAGCAGCGCCGGACCGCCCGCCTTCTGCACCCGGTCGACGATCTCACCGACCTCCAAGTACGGGTCCACCTCGACCTTGACGCGCTTGAGGTCCCCTTCGCGCTCCAGTGCCCTGAGCAGGGAGCGAAGATCGTCGTAAGCCATGGGGTCCAGTATCCCCGAGCGGTTACCCTGGCCCCGTCACGGGGCCGGTGCGAGCCGCCCTCCCCCGCGTTCCAGGAGGCTTTCGACCCATGCTCAGGCTGCTGATGTTCCTCGTACCGCTGGCGCTGAGCATCTACGCGTTCATCGACTGCATCAGTACGAAGGACGAGGACATCCGTCATATGCCCAAGCCGCTGTGGGCGATCCTCGTGCTGCTGTTCCCGCTGGTGGGGTCGCTGTCCTGGCTGATCGCCGGGAAGAAGCGCTCCCCGGCCGCCGAGGGCTGGTCCGGCGTCCGCTCCGGCTCCGGCCGCGCCCGCTTCGTCGCCCCCGACGACAACCCCGAGTTCCTGAAGTCCCTCTCCGACGAGACGCGCCCGCCCCGCGAGGGGAAGGGGTCCGGGGAGGGCGACGCCCACGACGGGCAGAACGGCGAGAGGGACGACGAGAAGGACTCGGGGAAGGACACCGGCAGGGACTCCGGGAAGGACGAGGGTCCCAAGGGCGTATGACGCCCCGGCTATGCCCCCGCCTGTGCCCCGGGCTTGATCTCCCCCGCGAACACCACGATCTGGTCGATCCGGTCGCGGCGCAGATGGACGACATCCGTCCCGGCCAGCCGGGGCCCGCCGCCCGGCGTCGTGAACACCCACCGGTACCGGGCCCACTCGTCGGGCATGTCGACGCCGGAGGCGCGGACCATCGTGCCGGTGCCCGCCGGGTGGTTGCGGATGTCCAGGACGAACCGTTCGACCGCCTCGATGCCCTCACTGCGGCCGAGGGGGCCGAAGAGAAGGACATCGGGCGTGAGGGCCTGGGCGAGCAGGCCCGGCACATAGGTGTCGTCGGAGGCGTTGAAGGCGGAGAGGAACGTGTCGATCGCGAACTGAGCGGTCTCTTCCTGCATCCCCTCAGTATGACCGGCCCGCTCCGGGACCGGCCGGTGTTCAGAACCCGACGGCCTGGAGCGCCCCGAGGCCGACATCGGCGTAGGAGTGCTTGCCGGAGACGAAGATGTTGACGCCGTAGTAGTTGAACAGCCAGCAGGCGAAGGCGATCAGGGCGAGGTACGCGGCCTTGCGGCCCTTCCAGCCGGCCGTGGCGCGGGCGTGCAGATAGCAGGCGTAGGCGACCCAGGTGATGAAGGACCAGGTCTCCTTGGGGTCCCAGCCCCAGTAGCGGCCCCAGGCGTCCCCGGCCCAGATCGCGCCCGCGATGATCGTGAACGTCCAGAGCGGGAAGACGGCGGCGTTGACGCGGTAGGCGAACTTGTCGAGGGAGGCGGCGGCGGGCAGCCGCTCCAGGAAGGAGTGGGCGAAGCGGCCGGGGGTGCCGCCGGAGGCGAGCTTGGCCTCGTGGGAGTCCCGGAAGAGGTAGAGCAGTGTGGTGACCGCGCCGACATAGAAGACCGCGCCGCACAGGATCGCCGTGGAGACATGGATGTAGAGCCAGTACGAGTGCAGAGCGGGAACCAATTGGTCACTGGCGGTGTACAAGACAGTGACGGCCAGGCCGAGATCGAGGAGGACGACGGTGGTCAGGAAGAGACCCAGCCAGCGCACGTTCTGCTTGAGCGCGAGCAGCAGCAGATAGACCCCGACGGCCACGGTGGAGAAAGTGATGTTGAACTCGTACATGTTGCCCCACGGCGCCCGCTGCACGGACAGCGCGCGGGTGAGCACCCCACCGAACTCCACGAGGAAGGCGACGACGGTGAGCGAGATGGCGATACGCCCATAGAGGTCGCCCTTCTCACTGCCCCCGTGCGCACCGGGCCCGTCGGGCACGTCCCGCGCCCCGGCCACCGCCCGTACGACGACCTTGGGCCGCTCCAGCACGGCGGTCCCGCCGGCCTTGCGTACCGTCACGGCCGGTGCGGTGGTGGCCGCGTCCGCGGAGGTGTCCGCGGTGAGGGCGGCGGAGGTGCGGCCCACCTTGCTGCGGCTGCCGAGGAGCCATTCGGCGATATAGGCGAAGAAGGCCAGGGTGTAGACGGCCATCGAGGAGTAGATCAGCGTGTTGCTGATGTTCGCGAGGTTCTCGTTGGTCGCGGCGGCGAGAGTCACTTCTCAGCCCCTTCGGCAGGTACGGCGGGGTCGGGGGAGTCGGATACGGGGTCGGCTGGCTCGGGGGCGTCAGGGGCATCAGGGGCGTCAGGGGCCGGAGTGTCGGGGTCCGAGCCGCCGGGGTCTGAAGCGTCGGGCTCTGGTGCGCCGGACTCTGGGGCGTCGAGGTCCGGGGTGTCGGGGTCGGCGGGCTCGGGGGTGCCCGGTGCCTTGTCGTACAGGAGCCCGGCCAGTTCGCCGAGTTCCTCCGGTACCTTCGCGGACTCGCTGCGGCCGAGCCCGGCCATCTCGACGACGGTGATCCCGTCGGCGCCCTTGACGGCCCGCACCCACACCCGGCGGCGCTGGACGAACAGGGACGCGGCGAGACCGAAGATGGCGGCGACGGACCCGGCCAGGGCCCAGCCGCTGGCGGGCTGCTGGGCGATCTGGAAACCGGCCCACTCCTGGACGCCCTCGAAGGTGACCGACCCGGCCCCGTCGGGCAGCGTCATGGTGTCGCCGACGGCCAGCCGCTGCTTGAACAGCTCGCCCTTGGAGTCCTTGAACTCCTCCATATTGGTCTGGTCGAGCCGGTAGATGCTCTGCGGGATACCGGCGTCGACCCCGAGGTCGCCGTGGTAGGCGGAGAGCGCCAGGCGCGGGTTCAGCAGCGCGGGGAACTGCGAGACCATCGTGCCCTCGCCCTCACCGGCGAAGGTGGGGACGAAGAAGGCGTTGAAGCCGAGCTGCTCCCGCTCGCCGTCGGCGTTGCGGTAGCCGTCCATGACCTTGATGGCGCCGGTGGAGGTGGAGAAACCGTCGAGCGGCAGCAGGGCCACGGCCTCCTTGTCCATGACGACCTTGCCCGTGGCGTCGCGGACGGTGACGATCGGCGCGTAGCCGTGGCTGGCGAGATAGACCTTGGTGTCGCCGATGGCCAGAGGTTCATTGACCCGGAGGGTGGTGGTCTTCTCCTCGCCGTAGGCGCCGACGCTGTAGGTGATCGTCGCCTCATAGGTGCGGGGGGTGCCGCGGTTGGGGCCGGTGGGCTCGTAGGTGCCGCGGAAGTCGTCGAGGATGAAGCTGAAGGCGTCCAGGTCGTCCTGGGAGAAGAGGTTGCCGGACTTGAAGTCGTCGTACTGGGTGAGGGTGTTGGCGAAGCCGTCGCCCTCCAGGATCAGCTTGTTGCCCTCGGACTTGAAGAGCTGGCCCCAGGCGAAGGCGATCAGCATCACGACCAGCGCGATATGGAAGGCCAGATTGCCGACCTCGCGCAGATAGCCCTTCTCCGCGGCGATGGAGTCCCCGGCGGGGTGGGCGCGGAACCGGCCACGCTTGAGGATCGCGAGGGCGGCCTCGTGGACCTGCTCGGGCTCGCTCTCGGTGCGCCAGGTGGTGTAGGCGGGGAGCCGGGTGAGCCGCTTGGGCGCGCCCGGGGGGCGGCTGCGGAGCTGGCCGACGAACTGCGTGGTGCGCGGGACGATACAGCCGATGAGGGAGATGAACAGCAGGATGTAGATCGCGGAGAACCACACCGAGCTGTAGACATTGAAGAGGCCGAGCCGGTCGTAGATCGGCGCGAGGGTCTCGTGCCGTTCGCGGAAGTCGTCGACCTGGGTGATGTCGATACCGCTCTGCGGGATCAGGGAGCCGGGTACGGCGGCGAGCGAGAGCAGCAGAAGCAGCAGCAGCGCGACCCGCATGGAGGTGAGCTGGCGCCAGAACCAGCGCAGCCAGCCGATCACCCCGAGGGAGGGGAGGTTCGGGGCGTCGTCGCGGGGGGCGGTGGAGAGCCGGGTGCCGGCCTCGCCGAGTCCGTCGTCGTCGGGGGTGCGGGTCGCCGCCCGCTTCCCGGCGCGCGCGGCGGCGGGGCCCTTGTCCCGGGCGCCGGACTTGGTGCCGGTGCCGGTGTCGGCGTCGACGTTGGTCGCGGTGCCGGTCGCGGTGCCGGTGCCCGTACCGCTGTCGGTCCCGGTGCCGCTGTCGGTCCCGGTTCCCGTGCCGGTCCCGGTGTCGGTGTCGCTCATCGGTCGATCAGATCCCCACAGTGAAGCCGTTGGACCAGGTCTGCATCTGCTGGACGAGGGTGTCCCAGACGCCGGTCAGCAGCAGCAGACCGGTCGCGATCATCATGATGCCGCCGACCCGCATGACCCAGACATGGTGGCGCTTGATCCAGCCGAAGGCGCCGAGGGCCCGGCGGAAGGCGACCGCGGCGAGCACGAAGGGCAGGCCGAGGCCGAGACAGTAGGCGATGGTGAGTATGGCGCCGCGGCCCGCGCTGCCCTGCTCGGAGGAGAGGATCAGCACGGAGGAGAGGGTGGGGCCGATGCAGGGCGTCCAGCCGATGCCGAACAGCGCGCCCAGCAGCGGGGCGCCGGCGAGTCCGGTCACCGGGCGCCGGTGGAGGCGGAACTCGCGCTGGGTGAGCCAGGGCATCAGACCCATGAAGAAGACGCCCATCACGATCATGATGACGCCGAGCACCTTGGTGAGAACGCTCTGGTTCTCCATCAGGGTCTGCCCGAAGAACCCGAAGAGCGCCCCGGTGGAGACGAAGACGGCGGTGAAGCCGAGGACGAAGAGGGAGGCCCCGGCGACCATCCGCCCCCGGCGGGCCTCGGCGAGATCGGTGCCGGTGACTCCGGTGACATAGGAGAGATAACCGGGGACGAGGGGGAGGACGCAGGGGGAGAAGAAGGAGACCAGCCCGCCGAGCAGGGCGATGGGCAGGGCGACGAGAAGGGCGCCGTTGAGGACCGTGCTGTTGTAGCCGACGGCGGCGAGGTCGAGGGAGCCGCTCGCGGCCAGCGTCGACACTCCGGACAATCCGGTCATGTCACTTCTCCGCCAGCACCGGTTCGAGCATGGAGCGCAGTTTCTCCTCGCTGAGTGCCTGGAGGGTGCGCGCGGCGATCCTGCCCTGCCGGTCGATGATCAGCGTGGAGGGGATGGCCTGCGGGTTGAGGGTGCCCTTCTCGAAGCGGAGCATCAGCTTGCCGGTCGGGTCGTACAGGCTCGGGTAGGTGATCCCGTACTCGTCCTCGAATGCCTGGGCCAGATTGGTGGAGGGGTCCCGGGTGTTGATGCCGACGAACTGGACGCCCTCGTCCTTGACGTCCTGGTAGACCTTCTCGAAGTTCTTGGCCTCGGCCCGGCAGGGCGGGCACCAGGAGCCCCAGATGTTGAGGACGACGACCTTGCCCTCGTAGTCGGCGACATCCGCGGTCGCGCCGTCGACGGTCGGGCCGGACAGCTCGGGGACGTCGGTGCGCTCACCCGGCTCGACGGTGGCGATGCCGTCGGCGCCGGTGATGAAGCCGGTGCCGCCGCCTCCGCCGGACGTACCGCCGGAGCTGCACGCGGTGGCGAACAGCGCGACCACGGCGGCACCGGCCCCCAGGGCGGCGCGGCGGCGGGCGGGAGCGGTGGTGCGATGGCTGCGGCGGGACCGGTTCGAGCACAGGGGGGCGCGGCTGGCGGCACTCATGTGAAAAGTTTCGCATGTCCGTTCCGGGGATCTTGGGCACCCCCCTCGGGACCGCAAACGGCCATTTCAGGCCGCGTTCGACGCCCCCGAGGAGGGTGGGGTGGAGGTGGCCGAGGAGGGTGAGGCGGAGGTGGCCGAGGAGGGCGAGGAGGAGGTGGCCGCGCCGCCGCCGAGGAACCCCTGCCAGCCGCCGGTGGGCGCCTGCCCCACATCCAGCGTCCGGAGCTGGTCGAGCATCTCGGGCCGCTGCACGTCCAGCCAGTCCACGAACTGCCGGAAGGAGACCATCCGGACGTCCTCACCCTTCTCCCGCTCGCGCGCGATGTGCTTGATCGACTCCTCGACGGCGTCCATGTAGATCCCGCCGTTCCACTGCTCGAAGTGGTTGCCGACGAAGAACGGCGCCCGATTCGTCTCGAAAGCCCGCTTGAACCCCTTCACATACGCCTTGGTGGCCTGCTCGCGCCAGCCCGGGTAGTGGTGGGCGGGGGCGTTGGTGGAGTTCACGGACTGGTTCGCGAGGATGTTGTAGTCCATGGAGAGCACCTCGAAGCCGCGCCCCGGGAACGGTATCTGCTGCAACGGCAGATCCCAGATCCCGTTCCGCTTGACCGGCCAGACCTGGCGTCCGCCGGGTGAGGAGGCGTCGTAGCGCCAGCCCAGCTCGCGGGCGACGGGCAGCAGATTGTCCTGGCCGAGCAGACAGGGCGTGCGACCGCCGACGAGTTCCTTGTCGTAGTCGAAGGGCAGGGACGGCAGATCGGTCCAGCCGGTGTTGGTCCGCCACTCCTTCACGAACGCCTTGGCCTGGTCCGTCTCGCTGCGCCACTGCTGCGGGGTCCAGTTGCCGACCGAGCCGGAACCGGCGCAGAAGTGCCCGTTGAAGTGGGTGCCTATCTCATGGCCTTCGAGCCAGGCGCGGCGGATGTTCGCCAGGGTGTCCCTGATGTGGGCGTCGGTGAGATAGCCGATGTCGGAGGCGCCGCGGTCGTTGTTCGGCGGGTTGTACTTCCGCTTCTTCGACTCGGGCAGCAGATAGAGCCCGGAGAGGAAGAAGGTCATCCCGGCGTCGTGCTCCCTGGCGAGATCCAGGAAGCGCGGGAAAAGCCCGTTGCCGACCTCACCGGCCCCGTCCCAGGAGAAGACCACGAACTGCGGCGGGGTCTCCCCCGGCTCCAGCGCCCGGGGCGCCCCGGGCTGGCGGGGCTGTTTGCCGGTGAAGGAGGTGGATCCGTCGCCGATGGGCTTGGCACTGGGCGAGGGACTCCCCCCGTCCCGCCCCTGCCCCGACCCCCCGGAGCCGTCCGCCCCGGTACCGGTACCGGCACCAGTACCGGTACCGCACGCCGCGAGCCCCACCGTGGCGGCGACGCCCGCGCCCAGTCCTATCGCTCCCCTGCGGCTGATGTGCGACATGGAGTCCCCGTCCCTGTACGTCCTCTGTGGTCACCCAGTCAGAGGCGGACAGGAACGGGGAGGTTCCTTGCAGAAGTGAAGGTTTGCCGACAAATATGACGATCGGGTCACAAGGGGTACGAAGCGCGGAGCGCAGGGCACGGAAGGCAGCGGCCGGACGGCAAGGACCGACCGGCAAGGACCGACCGGCAACCGCCGAACGGCAACGGCCGGACGGCAGCATCCGGGCGGCAGCGGCCTGACGGCACCGGCTTACTGGAAACGGCCGGACGGCCTCAGGCCCCGAACGCCTTGTCCTTCCCCTTCACCGGCCTGGCCCCCACCCGCAGATGCGGCGGCACCAGCTCCAGCGCGGGCTCGCAGTAACCCACCGACACGATCCGGTCGCCCTCGTAAGTGAAGGACGTCAGCGAGGCGAGGGTGCACTGCCGTCGGCGCGGGTCGTGCCACAGCCGCCGCCGCTCGATGTACGACCGGACGATCCAGATCGGCAACTGATGGCTGACCAGCACGGCCTCGTGCCCGCGCGCCGCGTCCCTGGCGGCGTCCAGCGCCCCCATCATCCGCACGACCTGATCGACGTACGGCTCTCCCCAGGACGGGCGGAACGGGTTGGTGAGGTGGCGCCAGTTCTCGGGGCGGCGCAGGGCGCCGTCGCCGACGCCGAAGGTCTTGCCCTGGAAGACGTTCCCGGCCTCGATGAGCCGACGGTCGGTCGCGATGTCCAGGCCGTGCGCCTTGGCGATCGGGGCCGCGGTCTCCTGCGCGCGCTCCAGCGGGGAGGAGACGACCCGGGTGACATCCCGGTCGGCGAGGTGGTCGGCGATCCGGTCGGCCATCCGCTGCCCCAGCTCGGAGAGGTGGTAGCCGGGCAGCCGCCCGTACAGGATGCCCTCGGGGTTGGCGACCTCGCCGTGCCGCACGAGATGGACGACGGTCAGCTCCCGCCCACCGCCCCCTTCTCCCTTTTCGACCCCTTCTTCAACCCCTTTTTCCTGGTACGCCATCACTCCGTGGCCTCCGCCGCCGCTCGGGCCGCCGCCGGGAGCGCGTCGGCGATCCGCTCGACGGCCCGGTCGTCGTGCGCGGTGGACACGAACCAGGACTCGAAGGACGAGGGCGGCAGATACACCCCGCTCGCGAGCATCGAGTGGAAGAAGGCGTTGAAGCGGAACGACTCCTGCCGCCGCGCGTCCTCGTAGTCCCGCACCTCACGGTCGGTGAAGAAGACGGAGAACATGTTGGAGGCGTTCTGGATGCGATGAGCGACGCCCTCCTTGCCCAGCGCGTCGGCGACCAGCCCCTGGATCCGGGCGGACACGGCGTCGACGGTCTCGTACGCCGCCTCGTCCAGCAGCCGGAGCTGGGCGAGCCCGGCGGCGGTGGCGACCGGGTTCCCGGAGAGGGTGCCGGCCTGGTAGACGGGCCCGGCCGGGGCGAGGTGCGCCATCACATCGGCCCGCCCCCCGAACGCGGCGGCGGGGAAGCCCCCGCCCATGACCTTCCCGAAGGTCATCAGATCGGGCACGACCCCGTCGATCCCGAACCACCCGGCCCGGCTGGTCCGGAACCCGGTCATCACCTCGTCGGAGATGAACAGCGCGCCCTGCTCCGCGCACGCGTCCTTCAGCCCCTGGTTGAACCCGGGCAGCGGCGGGACGACGCCCATGTTGCCGGGGGACGCCTCGGTGATCACACAGGCGATCTCGCCCGGGTGGGCCCGGAAGGCGGCCCGGACGGCTTCGAGGTCGTTGTACGGCAGGACGATGGTGTCCCCGGCCTGCGCCCCGGTGACCCCGGGGGTGTCGGGCAGCGCGAAGGTGGCGAGGCCGGACCCGGCGGCGGCGAGCAGCGCGTCCACGTGCCCGTGGTAGCAGCCGGCGAACTTGATCACCTTGGTCCGCCCGGTGAAGCCGCGGGCCAGCCGGATGGCGGACATGGTGGCCTCGGTGCCGCTGCTGACCAGCCGGACCTGCTCCAGCGGGCCGACCCGCCCGGTCATCTCCTCGGCGAGCGCGACCTCGCCCTCACCGGGCGTACCGAAGGAGGTACCGCGGGCGACGGCCGCCTGCACGGCGGCGCTCACCTCCGGGTGCGCGTGCCCGAGGATCATCGGCCCCCAGGAACAGACGAGGTCGACGTACTCGCGCCCGTCCGCGTCCGTCAGATACGGCCCGGTGCCGGACACCATGAACCGGGGGGTGCCGCCGACCGCGCGGAACGCACGGACCGGCGAGTTCACGCCACCGGGCGTGACGGCCGCGGCACGGTCGAACAGCGCCTGCGAGGCGGGTGCTTCGTATGGATATGGCAGTTCGCTCATGACCTTGCGACTTCTCCGACTTCTCGGACTCCGGGGGCAGTGATACCTCAGGGTAGGACAGGGGGTGGGGGTGGAGGGGGGTGGGCGTGGTCGGGGGGTGTGGGGAGGGTGAGGGGGCCGGGGGCGAGCGGGTGACCCTCGGAGGGCGCAGAGGCACAGAGGCGTGGGGGCATCCGGGCATCCGGGCAGCGGGGCAGCGCGGCATGGGGGCGTGCGGGCGGTCGTGGCGCGAACCGGCGGCGCAAACCGATGATCCTTCCCGGACCATCTGCGAAAATGACCGTTGATACGTACAGCGTCCACGGCCGTATGGGATGGGTGCTGCGAAGAACCTGCGGACAGGTGTTTCACCGCACGTTTCGGCGAGCGGCCGTGGGGGAGGTCACTGACACGATGATCGGGTTGCACGGCCGGGGCCGGGCGTCCCAGAAAAGCAGTCGGGTGGAGATATGCATCGCGGTGGCGGACTGGGCGAGGGGACTGATGACCTGGGTCCTCGACGTGCCCGGCGGGGAAGGCACCGGCGCGACGCGGAGGAAGCCGCCGAGACACGTCAGGCACAGGGTGCGCCGAACGAACCCGAGCCGATCGACCGACGGATCGACCGACCGATCGACCGCCGACTGGACGGCCTGCGGGCCGGGAGCAGGAATGGTGGTCGGGTGGGGGTGACGTACAAGTACTTCGGCGCGCCCGACGGGGCGACCGCGGCCCGGGTGCCGATCTCGATGCGCCCCGAGGAACTCGGCGGCGACGAACTCGGGATGAACGGCATGTTCACCAAGATCAAGCCGGAGACGATGGCCGCGATGGTCCTCACCGGCATCGAGGGCGTCCCGCTGCACAAGGTCCCGCCCCTGGAGCTGGTCGTGCTGCACCCCGACTACGCGGTGGTCAAGCTCCCCATGACGGTCGTCGACCCCCTGCGCGGCATCGGCGAGGAAGCGGTGGGCGCGGCGGCGTTCATCTGGTCGACGGTGCCGGATCGAGGGGGGCCTCGGGACGCGTTCAATGTGTATCAACTGCTGCACGAGTGGCAGGACTTCTCGCACCGGTTGCATGAGGCGGGGCATCAGCCGTACTGCTTGGTGTGGCCCTGAGCCGGGGTTTTTCCCTCTTCCTCCCTCTCTCGCGGGCACGACGGCACTGATCACGGCCACCGGGACGAATGGGGCGCCAGCAGCTCCAGCGCCTCCGCCCAGCGGTAGCGGTGGGCGCCGCCCCCGGCCTTCGGACGGTGCGGCTCGTACGAGCCGATCAGGACGCCCATCTCGCGCAGCCGATCCAGACTCTGCCGGTAGGCGGGATGGGCGGCCTGGGCGGAATTGAGATACGGCAGCACAGCGACCGGAATCCCCATGGCGGGCGCTTCGCACAGGACGCCCAGGGCGAGGTTGTCGGAGATCCCGGCGGCCCATTTGTTGACCGTGTTGAAACTCGCCGGGGCGACGGCGATCGCATCCGCGGTCCGCGTCGGGCGGGGTTCTCCCGGGGACCGCCAGGCCGAGCGGACGGGGCGACCGGTCCGGGCCTCGACCGCCGCCACGTCCAGGAAGCCGAGCCCTTGCGGGGTGGCGATGACGCCGACATCCCAGTGCCGCTCCTGCGCCGCGGTGATCAGCCGGCTGACATCGGCGGCGACACCGGCCGCGCAGACGACGATCTGGAGGAACGGGTTACCGTGCGGGTCAGTCACGCGGGGGCTCCCAGTTGGCGGCTGAAGTGGTGCAGCTCGGGCAGTGCGCGGCGGCGGTCGCGGGCTGCGCCTCGCAGAAGGGCTGCCCGGGGCCAGGGCGGCGGATACCCTCGCCGCCCCAGATGTTGAAAGTGTTGCTGCGCGGGTTCCTCGGGTATCTGCGGGCCTCGGTCGCCGCGAAGGTCGGCGGTGCTCGCGAACCGCCGTGAACTCATCGACGCTCGACCGGGCGGTGAGGGTGAGGCTCCGCAGACCCGCAGGCCCACTGAGTCGCAGACCCGCTGAGTCGCAGACCCCCTGAGCCGCAGCCCGCCCGCTACAGGGAACCCCCCGCCGTCACCCGCCGATACGCCGCCCTCGCGTGCGCCACCCTCGCCACCACTGTCCCCACCAGCGCCGCCGTCAGCAGGCAGGCCAGCCACAGGGTGTCGCGCGGGGCGGTCCAGGTGAGGGTGCCCGCGGGCGGGATCGCGAAGCCGTTGAGGAACAGCCAGCACAGGACCGCGATACCCGGCGCCGCCGTGAAACGGGCCCATACGCCGAGCAGCGCCGCCAGCAGTGACAGCGCGGCGAGGGCGGGGCCGGGGCGGTCCGGGCCCATGAGGGCGTTGTGCAGGGCCACCAAGGTCAGGGCACCCGCGAAGGCGGTCGCCCACACCAGCGGGGTGGCCACGGGGTGCGGGACGGGTCTGGCCCCGGCGCTCAGAAACACCCACTTGATCATGCTGACGGCACCCGGTTCCCTCCCGTCCTCCCCGGCGGCGGGGACACCGACCGCTTCATCGGCTTCATCGGCGTGGACGCTCGACGTTCGACGCTGGACGCTGTGGTGGATTCTCCCACCGGGGGGTGGGGGAAAGCGACGGGCAGCATCACACCCGGCCACGCGGCCACCCGGCACCCGGCCAGTCAGTCATCCGGCGCCCAGCGGCCCACCGCCAGCCGCCCAGCCGCCCGGCACCCGGCACCATCGCCCGGTGTCGGCATCACACCCAGTCACCCGGCCACCCGGCGCCCGGCCACCGCCACCACACCCGGCCCCCGCCGACCCGGCGCCCCCCGCCAATCCCGCGCCCCGCCCCGCCCCCGCCCGCAGCGCCCGCCCGCAGCGCGCGCCCCCGCCCCCCGGCTGGGATCATGGAGCCGTGATGCCCGTCCCGCCGACCGGCCGGGCGCCGGGCCCTGCCGTCCTCCGAAGGCTGGGGTGGTGAACGTCGTGGATGTGCCGCGCAGCGACGACCCGCTCGGGGATCCTCTTCTCTTCACCCGCACGGTCGTGCCCGACCGCCCCGCCCGCGCCCTCCGCCGGGCGCGCCTCACCCGGCATCTGGATCAAGGGCTGGCGACCCCGCTCACCCTGGTCAATGGCGCCGCCGGGGCCGGGAAGACGGTCGCCGTCGCCGAGTGGGCCGCCGGGCTCGGGCGGCCCGTGGCCTGGCTCACCGCCGAGGCCGGGGACCGTCGCCCCGGGGAGTTCTGGGCGTATCTGCTGGAGTCGCTGCGGCGGGCCGGGGTCGCCCCGGCACTGCGGGTGCCCGCGGACGCCGTCCGGGTCGACCGGCGGATGCTGGCCCTGCTCGCCGAGCAACTGCGCGGGCGGGACGACGGCGGTGTCGTGGCCGTCGTCGATGCGTTCGAGCAGGTCACCGGGGGCGAGGTCGCCGAGCAGATCGAGTTCGTGCTGCGGCACGCCGGGGGCGGGCTGCGGCTGGTGCTGGTCGCGCGGACCGAGCCGCTGCTGCCGCTGCACCGGTACCGGGTCGCCGGGCAGCTCACCGAGGTGCGCGGCGCCGAGCTGGCCTTCACCGACGACGAGACCGCCCTGCTGCTGGAGCTGCACGGGCTGCGGCTGCCGTCGGCGACCGTGCACGCCCTGGTGGAGCGGACCGGCGGGTGGGCCGCGGGGCTGCGGCTGTGCGCCATGGCCGCGCTGGAGGCCGACGACCCCGAGATCTATCTCAAGGAGTTCGAGGCCGACCGCGGTGCCGTCGCCGACTTCCTGCTCGCCGAGGTGCTCGCACAGCAGTCCGGCGACGCCCAGGACCTGCTGCTGCGGACCAGCGTCCTGCGGCGCTTCAGCCCCCCGCTCGCCAATGCCCTCACCGGGCGTTCCGACGCCGAACCGCTGCTGGTCGGGCTGCACCGCGACAACGCCTTCGTGGAGCCGCTCGGGCACAACTGGTACCGGCTCCACCCGCTCTTCCGGGAGATCCTCCGCGCCCATCTGCGGGTACGCCTCCCCGGCCTCGAACCCGAGCTGCACCGCCGGGCCGCCCGCCGCCTGCTCGGTTCCGGGGATCTCGCCGAGGCCCTCACCCACGCCGCCGCCGCAGGCGACTGGGACTTCGCCGCCGGTGCCCTCGTGGACGACCTCGCCCTCGGGCAGTACTTCACCGGTCTGCGCGCCGGGGGGCTGCAACGGCTCTTCGCCGGGATGGAGGGCATGGAGGGCATGGAGGGAGTCGGGGGATGCCGGCCGCTCTCCTCCTCCACCGTCCTGCTGCACGCCGCCCGCGCCTTCCGCGCGCGCGACATCCGGCTCGGGTTCGCCCTGCTCGCGCGCGCCGACCGGGGGGAGGTGTCCCCGGCCACCCGGGTCTGCTCCGCCTTCCTGCACGGCGTCGGCGCCCGCCTCACCGGCGACCCCGACCTCGCCACCCGCGCCCTGCACGACTTCTCCGCCGCCTGTACGGACGTACCCGCCGCGCTGCTCGGGCGCCATCCCGAGCTGCGGGCGCTGCTGCTCGTCCAGGTGGGGGGCGCGTATGTGTGGGGCGGGCGGTTCGAGGAGGCGCGGGCGGTGCTCACCGAGGCCGCCCCGGGCGGCGACCCCTGCGACGGGCCCCGGGCCGAGGCACGGGAGCTGCTCGCGCTGATCGACCATCTGTACGGCTGGCCCAGACGGGCGGAACGGAAGGTCCCGGCCGGGGGCGCGGGGACCGGTCTCGGGGCGCTGGTCCTCGCCGCCGTGGCCATCGAACGCGACGACCTCGACCGGGCCCGGGCACTGCTCGACGAAACGGCCGGCGGGACGGACACCTCCCAGGGGCGGGAGACATCCACGGCAGGCGGCACGCTCAGCGACCCGCTGCTGGATGCCGTCCGCGCCCTCGTCCGGGCCCGGCTGACGCTCGCCCGCGGGCACCCCCGAGGGGTGGTGCCGGGGATCGTTCCCGGTGCCACCCCCTCTCCCTGGATCGACGCCCGGCGCGCGGCGCTCGCCCTCGCCTCGGGCCGTGCCGAAGCCGCTGAAGCTGCCGAAGCCGCTGAAGTGCTCGCCGGGGCCGGGTGTCCGGCGCCGCTGGACGCGGTCGAGGGTGCGTGGCTGCTGCTGGCCGCCGGGCGGGCCCGCGCCGCCGCCGCCCTGGTGGGGCGGGTACGGGGCGATCATCGCGCCGGACCCGCGGTGACCGTACGGGCCGCGCTGGTGCGGGCCCGGCTCGCGGAGCTGGCCGGGGACACCGGTACCGCCCGGCGGCTGCTGGGGCAGGCGCTGCTGGACGGGCGGCGCGAGCGGCTGCGGCGGCCGTTCCTCGACGCCGGGGCGTGGCTCGGGCCGCTGCTCACCGCGCCGCCACTGGACGAGCTGGCGGCGGGCTGGCTGCCGTGCGGGAACGCGGTGGGTGGGGGTGCCGTGGGCGGGGATGGGGTGGGTGGGGGTGCCGTGGGCGGGGACTCGCCGCCCGTGGGGGAGTTGAGCGAGCGGGAGCGGGAGGTGCTGCGGCGGCTGGCGGGGATGATGTCGACGCAGGAGATCGCCGCCGACCTGTGTGTCTCGGTCAACACCGTGAAGACCCACCTCAAGGGCGTCTACCGCAAGCTCGCCGTGAACCGGCGCAACGACGCCGTGCGCCGCGCCCGCGAACTGGGGCTCCTCTGAGCCCCCCCGCCCGCTCCGTCCCCCTCCCCTCCCCGGCTCACCTGTATCGGGTGAACCGCGGGGCCCCCGTCCCGGCCCAGCATCGTAGGCATGCGCTACGAGATCCGGGTCGACGGGCTGATGTCGGACACGCTGACGCGTGCCTTCCCGGAGCTGCGGCATGTCGTGATCCTGGGCCAGACCGTGCTGTTCGGGCCGGTCGTCGACGAGGCGCATCTGTACGGGCTGCTGTCCCGGTTCCAGTCGCTCGGCCTGCGCGTGGTGGAGCTGCGCCAGCTCCCGGAGGGATGACACCGGCCCTCCCGGAGGGGTGACACCGGCCGTCGTACGTCGGCCGTCGTACGGCCTACAGGTGCTGGGCCCGCACCCGGCCGTCCCGTACCGCCGTCCGCAGTTCCTCGTAGTCCCGTTCGTTGCGGTCGGCGTAGGACTGGGCGAACTCGGCGAGCGCCCGGTCGAAGCGGTCGCCGCCGCCCAGGTAGGCGCCGATGGCGACCGGGTCGCCGGAGCGGGCGTGGGCGCGGGCCAGGCACGCCCCGCACAGCCGGGCGAAGAGGGTGAGCATCCGCGGGTCCATGGTCTCGGGGCGGGCGATGCCCTTCCAGTCCCAGAGCTGGCGGACGTAGAAGTCCCGGGGGCGGTCGTCCAGGCCGACGACATGGGTCCAGCCGAGGAGGATGTCGCTGGTCGTCTGGATCAGCCGCTGTCCCTCGACCACCCGGCGGCCCTGGTTGTCGTAGCCGTCGCCGCCGGTGGGGCCGGACAGCACCGACGGTCCGGCCTCCTTGGCCTGGAGCAGCAGGGGATCGTCGTCGTCCCGGCCGAGCAGCAGCACCACCCAGCAGCGGGTGCCGACGCTGCCGACGCCGACCACCTTGCGGGCCATGTCGACCAGCCGGTAGTGGCGCAGCAGATGGCGGCGCTCGGTGGGCAGGGTCCGCGCGTAGCTCTCCAGCACGCCCCGCAGCTCCTTCTCCCGGCCCTCCTCGGACGGGTCGTCCAGGAGCTGGTCGAGGGGGGTGATCAGGGGCGGGTCGGCGGCGATCCGGCGGCCCTCGGCGGTGACGGTGGTCAGCTTGGCGAACGCCTTCGTGCTGGTCCGGGTGCGGGCCCGGCGCGCGGCCTGCTGGGTACGGCGCTCCGAGCGGGCGTCGAGGGAGGAGCCGAGCAGCTCCCGTACGGTGTCGGGGTCGTCCTGGGAGTACCAGATGTCCAGCGTGCGCATCCCGGCGAATTCCCGCATCCGCAGCCGGTACTCGGCGACGCAGGCCCGGACCAGGTCGTTCTGGTCCTTGACCGGGTAGCCGTTGGCGCGGGCGGCGATGGCCAGCCCGGCGGCGAGCCGCTTGACGTCCCACTCGAAGGGGCCCGGCAGGGTCTCGTCGAAGTCGTTGATGTCGAAGACCAGGCGGCGCTCCGGTGAGGCCAGCAGCCGGAAGTTCAGCGGGTGGGCGTCGCCGCAGAGCTGGACGCCGAGGCCGGTGTCGGGCTGGGCGCCCAGGTCGGCCGCCATGATGGCCGCCGCGCCCCGGTAGAAGCGGAACGGCGATTCCATCATGCGTCCGTAGCGCAGCGGCACCAGTTCGGGGACGCGCTCGGCGGACTGCCCCTCGATCACCGCGATCGGGTCGAACCGGTCCGGGGGCGGCTCGAACCGGGCGTGCGCCGAGCGGGACACCCGCTCCCGCGCCTGCTTGCCGTACGCCGCCCGCTCCGCGGGGGTGAGGGCGGCGGTGAAGTCGCTCGCCGAGGTCATGGCCGGACCTCCCAGTGTCTTCGTGCGTCCCCCGCTCCACCCTCCAGCTCATCAGAGGTTCGCGCACCTCACCAGCGGGGGGCCGACTCCACCGGATCGCCCTCCCCGGATGACTGGCCCGGATCACCCTCCCCGGGCGACTGGACCGGATCACCCTCCGGGGGTGACCCGCGGGGCGCCGGGCGGGCGGACCCTCGACACGAACGGCAAGGGGGACCGGCGAAGAGAGAAGAGCGCACCCATGTATCTGGCGTACGACTATCCGCTTCTGAGCGCCTTCTGGACCATGCTCCTGTTCTTCCTGTGGATCATGTGGTTCATCCTGCTGTTCCGGGTCGTCCTCGACATCTTCCGGGACGACCGGCTGAGCGGCTGGGCGAAGGCGGGCTGGCTGGTGTTCTGCATCGTGCTGCCCTTCCTCGGCGTGCTGGTCTACGTGATCGCGCGGGGCCGGAACATGGGCCGCCGGGAGATCGAGCAGGCGCGGGCGCAGCAGGAGCAGTTCGACGACTACATCAAGAAGACGGCGGGCGGCTCCGCCGGGACCAGCAGCGCGGACGAGCTGGCCAAGCTGTCCGAGATCCGCGCCCGGGGCGACATCACGGACGACGAGTTCCGCCGGGCCAAGGAACTGGTGCTGACCGGGCACGGCGCGGGCGTCGGCGGGAGCGGGAGCGGCGACAGCGGCAGCCGGTAGGGCACCCGGGCGGGGGCGGCCGTCACCTATCTTGGCCGTCATGCACGCTTACACCATCGGTCAGGCCGCCCGGCTGCTCGGCGTCAGTCCGGACACCGCCCGGCGCTGGGCGGACGCGGGCCGGGTCGCCACCCATCGTGACGAGGCCGGGCGGCGGTTCATCGAGGGCACCGCCCTCGCCGCGTTCTCGGTGGAACTGGCCAAGGGCGGCACGGCCGGGCCCGGCGACGAGGAGACCCCGCACACCTCCGTCCGCAACGCCTTCCCCGGGATCGTCACCGCCGTCAAGCTCGGCGATGTCGCCGCGCAGGTGGAGATCCAGGCCGGGCCGCACCGGCTGGTCTCGCTGCTCACCCGGGAGGCGGTGGAGGAACTGGGGCTGGAGGTGGGGATGGAGGCCACCGCGCGGGTCAAGTCGACCAATGTGCACATCGACCGGGCCTGACCGCGCCCCCCACCCCTCACTCCAAAAAGGGGCGCCCCCTCCCCCGTCCTCCCCCCGTCCTACTTCGTCACCGAGTACGAGTGCGCGCCCGTCCCGGCCAGGGCGCCGCCGTCCACGATCAGATACTCGTCGCGGATCGGGCGGCCCGCGAAGAAGGACTCCAGGATCTCCCGGGTCCCGGCCGCGTAGCGGGCCTGCGCGGAGAGGGAGGAGCCGGAGATGTGCGGGGTCATGCCGTGGTGGGGCATGGACCGCCAGGGGTGGTCGGCGGGGGCGGGCTGCGGGTACCAGACATCACCGGCGTACCCGGCGAGCTGCCCGGACTCCAGCGCCCTGACCACCGCGTCCCGGTCCACGATCAGCCCGCGCGCGGTGTTGATCAGATAGGCGCCCCGCTTCATCGTGCCGAGCAGCTCGTCGCCGAAGAGGCCCTCGGTCTCCGGGTGCAGGGGGGCGTTGATGGTGATGACATCGCAGTGCGGGGCCATGTCGGCGGTGCTCTCGTGCCAGGTCAGCCCCAGCTCGCGCTCGACCGCCTCGGGCAGCCGGTGCCGGTCGGTGTAGTGCAGCTTGACGTCGAAGGGCGCGAGGCGGCGCAGTACCGCGAGGCCGATCCGCCCGGCGGCGACCGTGCCGACGTGCATCCCCTCCAGGTCGTAGGAGCGGGCCACGCAGTCGGCGATGTTCCAGCCGCCGTCCAGGACCACCCGGTGGGACGGGAGGTAGTTGCGGACCAGGGACAGCGTCATCATCACCACGTGCTCGGCGACGCTGATGCTGTTGCAGTAGGTCACCTCGGCCACGGTCACCCCGCGCGCGATGGCCGCGTCCAGGTCGACATGGTCCGAGCCGATGCCCGCGGTGACCGCCAGCTTCAGGTTCTTCGCGGCGGCGATCCGCTCGGCGGTGAGGTACGCCGGCCAGAACGGCTGCGAGATCACGATGTCCGCGTCCGCCAGCTCCCGGTCGAAGACGGAACCGGCGCCCTCCTTGTCGGAGGTGACGACGAGGGTGTGGCCGGCCTTCTCCAGGAAGTCGCGCAGCCCCAGCTCCCCGGAGACACTGCCGAGCAGATGGCCGGGGGTGAAGTCGATCGCCTCGGGGGTGGGGGTGGTCTGGCCGCCGGGGTAGTGGTCGATGGGCGGCAGGTCGTCCCGGGCGTAGGTCGCCGGGTAACCGTCGGTGGGGTCGTCGTACAGGACGCAGAGCACCTTGGCCATGGTCGCGGCTCCTCAACTTCCATTGCGGTGACTGGCGTTGTGGTGCCTCTCACCATCCTCGGGGTCGTTCGGCCCGGTCAAAACGAACGTTGCTATGCGGGGATAGCGGATGGCTATGAGCGGTGCCGGGGTGCGGCGGGCCGCAGATAGGTGTGCAGCCGGGCGTCCAGCGCGTCCCGTACGCCCGCCTCGCGGGCCACCGTCAGCAGGGCCCGCGCCAGCATCGACTGGGGTTCGCTGCGGGCCACCACCAGCCCGACCCGGGGTCCGTGCGCGGGGCCCTCCAGCGGGACGACCCGCATGCCGTCCGGCACCCCGAACAGATGCAGCCAGGCGTGCGAGACCACGCTGGACCAGCGCCCGCCCGGCAGATGGGCGTACAGCCCGGCGACACTGTCGGACTCGATGGCGGGCGCGGCGACGGCCCCGTCGGCGGCGAAGCACTCGTCGATGATCCGGCGGTTGCGCATCCGCGGGGACAGCAGGCACAGCGGCAGCGCGGCGGCCTGCGCCCAGCGCGCACGGTCCGCCGCGCCGAGCGGGCCGTCGACCGGGGTGAGCAGCATGTACCGCTCCTCGTAGAGGGGGAGGCTGCGGACCCGGCGCAGGGTGTCGTCGTCCAGGTAGGTCATCGCCGCGTCGAGTTCGAACTCCGCGAGGCCGTGCCGGATCTGGGCCGAGGACAGCGACTCCAGGGTGACCCCGGCCCGCGGATGCCGGTCGCAGAACGGGGTGGTGAGGAGGGAGGCGACGGGGAGCGCGGTCGGTACGACGCCCAGGCGCAGGGTGCCGGTCAGTCCGCCGCGCAGCGCCGACAACTCCTGGCGCAGCGCGTCCTGCTCGGCCAGCATCCGGTGGGCCCAGGCGAGGACCACCTCGCCCTCCGGGGTGAGCCCCTCGTAGCGCCGGCTGCCGCGCCGGACCAGGGGCACGCCGAGTTCGTGTTCGAGGCGGCGGATCGCGGCGGAGAGGGAGGGCTGGGAGACGTAGCAGGCGGCTGCCGCGCGGGCGAAGTGCCGCTCCCTGGCGAGCGCGACGAGGTACTCCAACTGACGCAGCACGGGCGGACGGCTCCTCGGGTCACGCCGGTCACCGGCCTCGGGCGGCCCGGCTCGGCTCGGGAGGGTTCGGGAGGGGTGGGAGGGTTCGGGAGGGGGTGGGAGGGGGCGGCCCGGCTCGGGAAGGGTTCAGGGGAGTCCGGGAGGGTTCGGGAGGGGGCGGGAGGGGGCGGGAGGGGGCGGGAGGGGGCGGGCAAGGGTAGGGGCGGTCACCCCGGGCGGACGGATCGGCTCAGGAAGTGGTGGGGGGCGTCCTCGTAGTGGGCGGGACGCCAGCCCGCGGCCTCCAGCGCCGCGTGCAGGTTGGCGCGGTCCAGGGGGTCCGCGGGGTCCAGGGGGCGGCCGTGGCGGGCGGCGCGCTCGGCGCGGCCGGAGGGGTGGAACAGCAGCAGCACCCCGCCGGGGGCGGTGACCCGGGCCCACTCGGCGAGCGCGGCGGCCGGGTCGGGGACGTGGTCGACCAGCCCGGCGCTGAAGACGCCGTCCACCGCGCCCGGCGCCAGTGGCAGCCGGCAGGCGTCGGCCAGCAGCAGCCGGGCCAGTGCGCCCCGGCCCTCGCGGGCGGTGGCGGTGAGCATCGCCGGGGTGAGGTCGACGCCGAGGACCGCGCCCGCCGGGCCGACCTCGGCGCGCAGCGCGGGCAGCGCACGGCCGCTGCCGCAGCCCACGTCCAGCGCCCGCTGTCCGCCGCGCAGGCCCATCCGGGCGACCGCCGCCGCGTAGCGGGGCCCGTCGGCGGCGAACCGGGCCTCCCAGTCGGCGGCGCGGGGGGTGAAGAAGGCCCGGGTGGCGGTGAGGGCGGAGCGCCGGGCGGCGTGGTCGGCGAACCGGGTGAGGAGGGGGGTGGGGTCGGGGGTGCCGGGGCCGGGGGGCAGGGGCGGCCAGACCCGGACGCCGTCGCCGTCCCCACCGCCGTCCCCGCCCGCCCCGGTGGTGCCCGGTGCCGCGCGGTCCAGGAGCCGGGCGCCGAGGCCGACGCCGAGCACCGGGACCCCGGCGGTGAGCGCGGCCCGCAGCAGCGTCACCTCGGCTGCCCCGCACGGAGGTTCACCGCCGCCGCCGTCGCCGTACGTCCCGTCGTCCGTCACCACCACCGCCACCACGCCCTCCAGTGCCCCGGGTACGCCCTCCCCCGCCCATACCCGGCAGACCCGGACCCGTAGCCCGGCGTGTTCCAGGGCCTCGGTGGCGGGGTGGGGCGCGGGGTGCGGGGCGTGTTCGAGGAGCAGGGCGTCCCGGGTCACCGGGTGCCGTTCCCGGCGGGATAGCCGCCGTCGACATGGACGGTGTCGATGCCGCTGATGTGCCGGGCGCCGCAGCGGTCCTGGGGGAGCACCAGTTGGGGGCCCGCCCGGTCCAGGGGGTGGCCGTCGAGGGTGACGGCGAGCAGGACGGGGGCGCGGCCGAAGTCGGGGTCGATCTCGGCCCAGGTGAGCAGCGCGTGATGGCCGTCGGCGCCGCGCACCGCGATCAGGAAGCGCAGCCGGTCCTTGCGGCGGGCGGGGTCGAAGGCGGGGCGGGCGTCGCTGAGCACCTCGTGCAGCAGCGGGCCGGTGAAGCGGTGGCGCTGGACGCCGCTGGTGGCGCACTCGAAGGCGACCTCGGCGCGGTGCTGGGGCCAGCCGAGCAGATCGGGGACGGTCAGCCGGGACGGGCGGCCCAGATCGCCGGTGAGGGCGAGTTCGGCGAGCGGGCGGACGGCCGGACCGGGGGCGGTGAGGGACTGACTCACGGGCTATCACCTCCCGGTTGACGGTACCCGAACTCCACTCCCGTACAAACGCACATGCGAGGCATATCGAAAAGTGATCAGGCTCATGCGATGTGACAGAAGACTTTCGCCTAGCAAGTGCGGCAGTATCATCGGCACATGCACACCTACCGGATCGGGACGGCCGCCGCCCTGCTGGGCGTCAGCGTGGACACCGTGCGGCGGCTGGTGGACGGCGGCAAGCTCATCGCCGAACGCGATGAGCTGGGCCATCGGATCATCCCGGGGCCTGCGCTCGCGGCCTATGCGCGCGCCTCCCGGCGGGCGGAACGGGAGCCGACCGGCTCCTCGGCCCGCAACCGGCTGTCCGGCATCGTCACCGAGGTGATCCTCGGGGATGTGTCGGCGCAGGTGGAGATCCAGGCCGGGCCGTTCCGGGTGGTGGCGATGGTCAGCCGCGAGTCGGCCGAGGAACTGGCGCTGGAGCCGGGTGTCCCGGCGGTCGCGGTGATCAAGTCGACCAATGTGGTCGTGGAGCGGCCTTAGGGCGGGGCCGCTCACCAGGCAGCACACCAGGGGCCCTTGAGGGTTCCGCAGACCAGAGGGAGTGGACCCGTGATGACCCGTTCCGCGCGCCGGACCCGGTGGACCATGCAGTCGGCCGGCGCAGGCACCGCCGCCGCCCTGCTGATAATGACCGGGTGCAGCTCCGACGACTCCTCCTCGTCGTCGGCCTCGGACTCCTCCACGTCGCCGTCCGGCTCCGCCTCCGCCTCCACCGCCCCGAACCTCTCGGGCGAGGTCACGGTGTTCGCGGCGGCCTCGCTCCAGGACAGTTTCGAGGCGCTGGGCGAGCAGTTCGAGCAGGCCCACCCGGAGGTCACGGTGACCTTCAGCTTCGGCGGCAGCGACGCCCTCGCGGCGAGCATCACCGGGGGCGCCCCGGCCGATGTGTTCGCCTCGGCGAGCCCCCGGACGATGCAGATCGTCACGGACGCCGGGGACGCCGAGGGCACCCCCGCCACCTTCGCCCGCAACCAACTGGAGATCGCCACCCTCCCGGGCAACCCGGAGAACATCGACTCCCTGGAGGACCTCACCAACCCCGACCTCACGGTCGTGCTCTGCGACGAGGCCGTGCCCTGCGGGGCCGCCGCCCAGACCGCGCTGGACGAGGCCGGTCTGGAGCTGACGCCCGCCTCCTACGCGGAGGACGTCCGGTCGGCCCTGAACAGCGTGGTCCTCAAGGAGGCCGACGCGGCGGTCGTCTACCAGACCGATGTCCTGGCCGCGGGTGACGACGTGGAGGGCGTGGAGTTCCCCGAGGCGTCCGAGGCGATCAACGACTACCCGATCACCCTGCTCCGCGAGGCGCCCAACGCCTCCGCCGCCGAGGCGTTCATCGAGCTGGTGCGGTCCGCCGAGGGGCAGCAGGTACTCATCGACGCCGGGTTCCTCCAGCCGTGACGGACGACACCCCCGAGCCGCCCGGCGCCGCGGACACCCTCACCGGGGGCCCGCGGCGCCGCCGCGTCCGGCGGAAGGGAACGCGGAAGGGAACGGGGAAGAGCGTTACGGGAAGGACCGGGCGATCCTGGCCCCGGCCCCTACCCTGGCCCCGGCCCCGGTCCCGGCCCCGGCGTCTCGGCGGCGGCGTCCCCCTCGCCCTGCTGCTGCCCGCCCTCGTCTCCCTGGTCTTCCTGGTGCTGCCGCTGGCCGCCCTCCTCATCCGGGCCCCCTGGGGCGATATGCCGGAACTGCTCAGCAGTACCGAGGTGTGGCAGGCGCTCCAGCTCTCGCTGATCTGCGCGACCCTGGCGACGCTGGTGTGCCTGGTGTTCGGGGTGCCGCTGGCCTGGCTGCTGGCCCGGGTCGAGTTCCCCGGCCGGGGCCTGGTCCGGGCCCTGGTGACCCTGCCGCTGGTGCTGCCGCCGGTCGTCGGCGGTGTCGCCCTGCTGATGGCGCTGGGCCGCAACGGGGTGGTGGGCCGCTGGCTGGACGACTGGTTCGGGCTGACCCTGCCGTTCACCACCACCGGCGTGGTGATCGCGGAGGCGTTCGTGGCGATGCCGTTCCTGGTGATCAGCGTGGAGGGCACCCTGCGCGCCGCCGACCGGCGCTACGAGGAGGCCGCCACCACGCTGGGCGCCTCCCGCTTCACCGCGTTCCGCCGGGTCACCCTGCCGCTGATCGCCCCCGGCGTCGCCGCCGGGGCGGTGCTCGCCTGGGCGCGGGCGCTGGGCGAGTTCGGCGCCACCATCACCTTCGCCGGGAACTTCCCGGGCCGTACCCAGACCATGCCGCTGGCCGTCTATCTCGCCCTCCAGAACGACCCGGAGGCGGCCATCGCCCTCAGTCTGGTCCTGCTCGCCGTGTCCATCGCGGTCCTGGCCGGACTGCGCGACCGCTGGATGGCCCCGTCATGACCGACCACCCGACCACCCTCCCCGCACAGGGGCTGGACGCCCGGCTGGTCGTCGAGCGCGGCGCCTTCCGCCTCGATGTGACCCTGACCGCCCGCCCGGGGGACGTGATCGCCCTGCTCGGCCCGAACGGCGCCGGCAAGACCACCGCCCTGCGCGCGCTCGCCGGGCTGGTCCCGCTCAGCGACGGCCATCTGCGGCTGGACGGCCGCGCCCTGGACCGTGTCCCGCCCGAGGCCCGCCCGGTCGGGGTGGTCTTCCAGGACTACCTGCTCTTCCCGCACCTCACCGCGCTGGACAATGTGGCGTTCGGCCCGCGCTGCCACGGCACCGGCAAGGCCGAGGCCCGCGCCCAGGCCGCCGAGTGGCTGGCCCGGATGGATCTCGCCGCGCACGCGGGCAAGAAGCCGCGCAAGCTGTCCGGCGGGCAGGCCCAGCGGGTCGCGCTGGCCCGCGCCCTGGCCACCCGTCCCCGGCTGCTGCTCCTGGACGAACCGCTGGCCGCGCTGGACGCCCGGACCCGGCTCGACGTCCGCGCCCAGCTCCGCGGCCATCTGGCCGATTTCGAGGCGGTCGCCGTCCTGGTCACCCATGATCCGCTGGACGCGATGGTCCTCGCCGACCATCTGGTGGTCATCGAGGACGGCGGGATCGTCCAGCAGGGCGCCCCCGGCGACATCGCCCGCCGCCCCCGCACCGACTACATCGCCCACCTGGTCGGCCTCAACCTCTACCGGGGCACCGCCACCGGCCACACCGTGCGGGTCTCCGGCCCCGACGGGCCCGAGATCACCACCACGGAGGAGCTGACCGGCCCGGTCTTCGTCGCGTTCCCGCCCACCGCCGTCACCCTGCACCGCGACCGCCCGACCGGCGCCAGCGCCCGCAACCTGTGGCACTGCACGGTGGCCGGGATGGAGACCCACGGGAACCAGTTCCGGGCGGCGCTGACCGGCGAACTGCCGGTGCTCGCCGATCTGACGACGGTCGCGGCGGCGGAGCTGGAGCTGCGGCCCGGCGTCGAGGTCTGGGCCTCGGTGAAGGCCGCCCAGACCCACGCCTACCCGGCGTGAGCGGGGGTCAGCCGCGCTCCGGGGCGGTGGTGGGGAACGGGGTCGGCCGCCCCGAGGTCCCGGTCGGCGACGGGGTGGGGGTCGGGGTCGGGACCGGCGGGCGCCCGGGGACGATCGTGTCCGCGTCGGAGGGGGCGGTGGGCTCGCTGGGCTCGGAGGGCGTGGAGGGCGTGGCGAGGGACGGGGTCGGGGGGTGGGACGCCGAGGGCGTGGGCGTCCGTTCCGGCACGGAGACGCTGGGCGAGGGGTCGGGCGGGGCCAGCGGGACCGTCGGCTGCCGGGGGCCGTCGGGGGCGGTGGACCGGACGACGGGCAGCGCGATCAGCGCGGCGGCGGCGCAGGCCAGCCCGGCACCGACCGCGGTCCGCAGCATCCGGCGCCGGGCGGCGGCCCGCCGGACGCTCTCGTAACGCCCCGGCGGCACGGGGAGCCGGTCCCCGGGGGCGGGGCGCAGGATGACGGCGAGCGGGTCGTCGGGACCGCCGAAACCGTCCGGGGCACCGGTACCACCGATGTCCCCGGCGTCGCCGAGGTCGCCGAAGCGGGCGGAGCCGCCGCCCCCGGGCCCGGGTCCCCGTCCGGATTCCGGTCCCGGCTCCGGTTCCGGTTCCGGGTCAAAGCGTGTGGTCAAGGCTTCTCCTCAGGTGGACGCGGAGCAGTTCGCGGGCCGCGTGCAGATCGGCCTTGACGGTCCCTTCCTTGCGCCCGGTCAGCGCGGACACCTCCCGGATCGGCATGTCAGCGTAGTAGTGGAGCAGGATCGGCACCCGCAGCCGTTCCGGCAGCGACTGCACCAGCAGCCGTACGGAGGGGTCGGCCTGCTCGGGGTGCGGGCGGACCGCCACCTCGTGACCGGCCCGGCGCACGGCCCGCCGCTCCCGCTCCAGCTTGCGCCAGTGGTCCCGGACCAGGTTCGCGGCCGTGACATAGACGAAGCCGCGCGGCTCCTCGACCTTGGTCCAGCGGGCCCACAGCCGGGTGAACGCCTCGGACGCGATCTCGTGCGCCGTCTCGTCGTCGTCCACCAGACGGCGGCACCAGCCGGCCAGACGCGGATAGAGGACGGCGAACAGCTCGGACGCCGCGCTCTCACGGGACCGTTTCAACGCTCTCCAAGGGTGTGGGGGGTGCCGGGGGGCCGGGGTATGCGTGGGTGTGGCCTGGGTCTTCAGCGGTCAAGAGGCCGGACCGGCGCCGGGCGTTCCCGCCGCCGGCGCCGGTCCCGCCCCCGCCGTCGTCAGGTGTCCCCGCGCCGCTCCGCGAAGACGATCACGTTGTCCCGGTACTCGTCGTCGCCGGTACGGGGACCGCCGCAGGTGATCAGCCGCAGCTCGGGCCGGTCCACGTCGCCGTACACCTCGTCCGTCGGGAAGTCGGCCTTGCGGACCGTGCGCAGGGAGGTGACGGCGAACTCGGCCTCGGTGCCGTCATCGAGCCGGGCGCTGATGCCGTCGCCGGGGCGCAGCCGGCCGAGGGCACGGAAGACGCCGTCGCCGAACTCGCCGACCGTGACATGGCCGAGGATGACGGAGGGTCCGAGGCGGCCCGGCACCGGGGAGTGCTCGTACCAGCCGGCCCGGTCGTCCGCGGTGACCGGCGGCTCCTCCACCGTCCCGTCGGGATCGAGCCCGAGCCGGATGACCGGGGTGTCGACATCGATCGCCGGGATGGTGAGGCGGACGGGGGGCGAGGCGTCGGAGGAGCCGGTGGAACCGGCGGGGCCTTCGGGTTCCGCCGCCTTCCCGGACCCACTGCCCCCGCCGTCCCCGCCTCCCCCGCACCCGGTGAGCAGCGCGGCCGTGGTGGCGGTGGCCGCGAGCGCGAAGGCGCGCCGGGACAGCAGCGCCGGGGTCATGCCCGCGAACCCGGACCGTCCACGGCCGGCACACCGGTGTCGGGGGCGCCGCTGGGCACGACCCTGACCTGGCCGCCGGGCGCCTCGGTGGGAGTGGCGCGGGCGGGGTCGCTGGGCGCCACGGTGGGGGTCGCCCGGTCGGGGTCGGAGGGCGCCACGGTGGGGGTGGCCCGGTCGGGGTCGGAGGGGCTGGGCACCGGGGACGGGGCCTCGCTCGGCGGGACCGAGACGCTCGGGGTGGGCTTCGGGTCGGTGGCGAAGGCGGGGGCGGTGCCCGCGAGGACGGCGGTGCACAGCAGTGCCGCGGCGGTGAGAAGGGTTCGGCGCATCGGGCTCTTCGCTCTCTTTCGTCAGCTTCTTCTGCGGACCGTCCGGTGGGGTGCGGACGGATCGAGCGGAGAGACGAGCCGGAAACGGAACGGGTTGTAAAGAACTGGCAAAGCCGCGGAGGGGAAGGGGGCGGGCAGGCCCCCTCCCCCTCCTCACTCGCGCACCCGCCCCCTCACGCCGCCCGGTCGAGCTGGGCCGTCAGCGTGGCGCGGGCGCGGGCCACCCGGGACCGGACGGTCCCCACCGGGCAGTCGCTGACCTCGGCGGCCTCCGCGTACGGCAGTCCGAGGAGCTGGGTGAGGACGAACGCCTCCCGGCGCTCGGCGGGCAGCGCGGCCACCAGATCGAGCAGCGCGACCCCGTCGTCGAAGCCGGGCAGCCCGCGCGGCTGGGCGAGTTCCACGGCGAGCTGCCAGTCGGCGGTGTCCGACGGCCGGGGCCGGGCGGCGGCGTACCGGTAGCTGTCGATCACGGCCCGCCGGGCGATGGAGAGCAGCCAGGCACGGGCCGACGAGCGTCCCTCGAACCGGTGGAGACTGCCGAGCGCGCGCAGAAAGGTGTCCTGGGCGAGATCGTCGACGGCCTGCGGATCGGCGCACAGATGGGCGACGTAGCGCAGCACATCGCGGTGCAGCGCGCGGACGAACCGTTCGACGGCGAGCGCGTCACCGCTGCGGGCGGCGAGCGCGAGCGCGGTCGTGACGTCGTCGAGGTCCATCTGCGGGGTTCTCTCGGGGACGGGCAGGGTGGGGGTGATCACCAGTCGTTCCTTCGGGGTGGACCGGGCGCCGGGCCGCCCCGGCGCGGGTGCGCGGGCGGTCCGGTGCCACGGTGAGCAGGCGGGGAGAGCCGCGGGGCCGGAGCCGGGCCCACGGCGGTGTGACCCGGGGCGGCGCGGACGGCGGCCCCGGGCGAACCGGCTGTCGTCAGACGACAGCGGTCCCCGCGGGCGGTCCCCTGGAGGTGATCGCGTGGACGAGCAGGAGCGAGCGGGCGGCGTCACCGCCGTCGCGGCGCCGGGCCGGAGCCGACGGCGGCGCCCCGGTGAGCGGCACCGGCCCGAGCAGCAGCCGCAGCGGTGCGGCGAGCCGTCCGGCGAAGGTCCGCAGGATACGGAAGGCGGCCCGCTCCCCGAAGGCCAGCCACACCCCGCTGAGCAGGGCGGCGAGCAGGTGGGCGGCGTACATGCCGAGGGAGGAGGAGCCCTGGACGGCGTGCCCGAGATGCTCCATGTGATCCATCGACCCCATGGAACCCACGGATCCCATGGAACCCACGGATCCCATGGGCGCGGCTCCCATGGAGGCATGGCTCATGCCGGGGGCGGTGGCACCGCCGGTCCCGGTGGCTCCGGCGGCTCCGGTGGCGGACTGCGCCAGGGAGAAGCCGGAGTGCAGCAGGGTCTGGGTGAGGACGGAGACGGTCACCACGAGCCCGGGACCGCGCTCCCGTCCGGCCAGGCACCAGCCGGTGGCGCCGGTCGCGGCCAGTCCGGCGGCGAGCATCCAGCCCGGGACCGGGCTGCCGGACATCATCACGTGCCCCAGGGCGGCGAGCAGCACACAGACGGCCGCGAACAACGCGGCCCGTATCGTGCGCGAACACCACCCTGCGGTCATGGCGCCTCATCCTCGCATCCGCCTGCGGGCGGCTGCGTCCGAGCATCCGCTCCGAGATCCTGCCGCCGGAGCGGACCGCGTACGGTCCCGAGTACGGTCCGGTATACGGACGGCACCCTTCCGGCGCTCGATTCCACGCACGTGATCCACAACACGTCTGCCCACCGGGGCGGTTGTGGAATCCCCTCCACCGGAAAAAGGTCTAGACCGACTCTGCCGCATCGGGGTCCGGGACGCTAGCCTCGGCCGGTACCGAGACCGGTACCGAGGCCAGCACGAGGCCAGTACGAGACCGGTACGGAGACCGGCACAGAGCCAGCACGGAGACCGGCACAAGGCCGGCACGGAGACCGGATACGGAGTCCGGACCATGACCACGACCACCCCCACCACGATCGCGATCACCGGGCACATCCATCTCACCGAGGCGAGCGTCCCGCTCGTCCGGGACGCCCTGCGCACCGCCCTCGCCCCCTTCGCGGACGGCGGGCTGACCGGGGTGTCCTGCCTGGCCATGGGCGCCGACTCGCTCTTCGCCGACGCCGTACTGGACCTCGGGGGGCGGCTCGTCGCGATCGTGCCCTCGCTCGACTACCGGGAGCGGGTGGTCGGGCCCGGCCACGCCGGGACCTTCGACCGGCTCGCGGCGGCGGCCGGTGAACTCCTCGTCCTCCCGCACCCCGAGGCGGGCCCGGCGGCCTACGCCGACGCCAACCGCGCCATGCTCGCCCGCGCCGACCGGCTGATCGCCGTCTGGGACGGCCGTACCGCGCCCGGCACCGGCGGCGGCACCGCGGACGCCGTACGGGTGGCGCGGGAGGCGGGGCTGCCGGTCGAGGTGGTGTGGCCGGAAGGCGCCGCCCGGCGAACGGCGTCGTAGCCTCCCCGGGCCCCCGCTCGTTGGTTGTCCGACGGTGGACCCGGTCGACCCGGTCGAGAGGCGCGCGATGAGCGAGACGGACGTTCCCACGACGACACCGACACCGACGACACCACCAGCACCAGCACCAGCACCAGCACCAGCACCAGCACCAGCACCAGCACCAGCACCAACTTACCGCGCCCCCGCGTCCGGTCTGCGCCCCGGAGGCCACGCCGTGCTGCACGGCCGCCCCGCCCGGATCGTCACGGTCTCGGTCGACCGCGAGACGGTCCGCCTCACCGGCGTCGATCTCTTCACCCGGGCGCCCCTGGAGGCCCGTTGTCCCGTGGCCACGGACGTGGTGGTCCCGGTCGTCACCCGCACCCAGTACCTGCTGCGGGACATCACCGGCGGACAGCTCTCCCTGCTGGTGGAGACCACGGGCGAGACCCGCGAGGAGATCCCGCTGCCGGACGGCCCGCTCGGCACCGACATCACCACCGCCTTCGCGACGGGCACACCCCTGTACGTCACGGTCACGGCGGCGATGGGGAGGGAGGCGGCCTCGGGCTACCGGGCACGCGCACCGCGACCGTAGCCCGCCCCCAGCCGACGAACCCCTCAGCCCCCGTCCTCGTTCCCCTCCCCCTCCCCGCCCCCACCCCCGCCCACCGTGAAGCCGACCACCGACCCTCCCCCCTCCCGGCGGTGGGCGAACGGGGCACCGCCATGGGCCAGCGCCACCTCGCGGACGATCGACAGACCGAGCCCCGACCCGGGCAGCGCCCGTGCGTCGGCGGCCCGGAAGAACCGGTCGAAGACCCGGACCAGATCGGCGTCCGCGACCCCCGGCCCCCGGTCCAGCACCTCCACCCGGACCGTCCCCGGCCGGGCCGGACCGGCGACGACGATCTCGATCGGCTCGCTGCCGCCCCGGTCGAACTTGGCCGCGTTCTCCACCAGGTTGGTCAGCGCCCGGGTCAGCATCTGCGGACGCCCCAGGGTCGAGGTGTCCCCGGCGGCCCGCAGCACGATCCGCCGCCCGGTACGACGGCGGGCCGCGCCCGCCACCTCCTCCGCGAGGTCGGCGAGGTCGACGCGTTGCGGGGGCTCGGTGTCGGACTGCCCGGCGGCCAGGTCGACCAGCTCGTTCACCAGGTCGGTCAGCTCCCGCGCCTCGTTCCCGAGGTCGGTGACCAGCTCCTCCCGGGTCTCCGGGGGCAGCTCGTCCATCCGGCGCAGCAGGGAGATGTTGGTCCGCAGGGAGGTGAGCGGGGTGCGCAGTTCGTGCCCGGCGTCCTGCACCAGCCGCCGCTGGTCGTCCTCGGACTGGGCGAGGCGGCCCAGCATCCGGTCGAAGGCCCGGCCCAGCCGCCCCACCTCGTCGCTCCCGGCGACGGGGACGTCGATACCGAGCCGCCGGGTGCGGGCCACCGCCTCGGCGGCCGAGGTGAGCGCCACCAGCCGCCGGGTGATCCGCCGGGCCAGCCACCAGCCGAACACCCCGGCGGCGGCCACCACCGCCGCCATCAGCAGCAGAATGCGCTGCTGGAGGGTCCGCAGCAGATCCTCGGTGTCGCTGAACTCCTGTGCCACCTGCACCGCGCCCCGGCCGTCGCCCAGCGCGACGGTGGCGATCCGGTAGACATCGTCCCCGACGTCGATGTCCTTGTGCACGACCAGCCGCCCGGCAAGGGCCGCCGCCGCGATCTTCCGGTCGGCGTCGGTCACCGGCAGTCCGGGGCTGCCCTTGTCGACGACCCGGCCGTCCGCGCCGAGCACCTGCACATCGGTACGGGCCGGGCGGACCAGGTCGTGGCCGGGCGCGGAGGAGGAGAAGTCCCGCGGGGACATCCGCCGGTCGCGGATCTCGCCTTGGAGGTCCCGCACCACCTCGTTGAAGATCGATTCCTTGTCCACCCGCAGCAGCCGGGCGGCGGAGTTGTAGGAGAGGATCCCGACCAGGACCGTGACGGCCGCCGCCACCAGCGCGAACGACACGGCGAGCGTGGTCCGCAGGGAGAGCAGCCGGGGCAGCCGCCCGCTGCGGCCGAGCCCCACTCAGTCCTCCCGCAGCACGTAACCCACCCCGCGGACCGTGTGGATCAACTGGGGGGCGCCGGGCTCGTCCAGTTTGCGGCGGAGATAGCCGACGTAGACGGCGAGGTTCTTGGAGCCGGGGCCAAAGTCGTAGCCCCAGATGCGGTCGTAGATGGTGGAGTGGTCGAGGACGATCCCCTCGTTGCGCAGCAGCAGCTCCAGCAGCTCGAACTCGGTCCGGGTCAGCTCCAGCTCCCGCCCGCCGCGCCACACCCGGCGGGCCTCGGGGTCCATCCGCAGCCCGGCGGCGAGAAGCTGGCGAGCGACGGCGGGGGAGGGATCGGGGGCCGGGACGGCGGGGGCGGGGGCACGGTCCAGGGCGGGGATGCCGGGGGTGCCGGCGGGGGCGGGGGTACCGGCCGAGGCGGGGGTACCCGCGGAGGCCGGGGGGGCGCCGGAGGCAGAGGGAGCACCGGAGACCTGGGCACCGCCGGAGGCGGAGGTATCGCCGGAGGCGGAGGTATCGCCGGAGGCGGAGGTATCACTGGGGGCGGGGTCACCCGGAGCCGCCGCCACCGTCGCCGCAGCTCCGGTTCCGGCTCCGGGTCCGCCGTCGCCACCGTCGCCCGTGCGGCGCAGCAGCGCGCGCAGCCGGGCGAAGACCTCCTCGACATCGAACGGCTTGACGACATAGTCGTCCGCGCCCGCGTCCAGGCCCGCGATCCGGTCCTGGGTCTCCACCAGCGCGGTGAGCATCAGGATGGGGGTGCGGTCGCCCTCGGCGCGCAGCACCCGGCAGACCTGGAGGCCGTCGATGCCGGGCATCATCACATCGAGGACCAGGATGTCCGGCGGGGTGCGGTGGGCGCTGGCCAGCGCCTCGACCCCGTCGGCGACCGCGGTCACCCGGTAGCCCTCCAGGGTGAGGGCACGCTCCAGGGCGTGCCGGATCGCGCGATCGTCTTCGGCGAGCAGCAGAGTCGGGGCCACGGACCCAGTGTGGCAAAACCCCGGGGGCGCACACCTTGTCCTGCGCCCCCGGTACGCCCTTCTTACTCCCCTCTCACCCCGCCCGCCTCCGCCCCCTCCCGGCGGTTCTCAGCCCTGCCGGAGCGCGGCGAGCCGCTGCTCGAACGGCACCACCGTCTCGAACGCCGCGTCGGTCAGCGCGGCCGGACCGCGCTCCGGCGACCGCCCGGCGACCACCCGGGGCCCGACCACCGTCACCCGGCCGCCACCGTCCCCGGCGTCACCGGCGACCCCGGCAACCCCGCCCTTCGCCGCCATCAGCGCCGCCAGCTCCCCCGCCGCCCGCTCGATCCGCTCCTCCAGGCCCTCCGCGCCCCAGTCCTCCGAGGCCGCGTAGACCCCGGTCGGCACGACGGCCGCCCGCAGATAGGAGAAGAGCGGGCGCAGCGCGTGATCCAGCACCAGGGAGTGCCGGGCGGTGCCACCGGTCGCGGCGATCAGCACCGGCTTGCCGTCCAGCGCGTCCTTGTCCAGCACATCGAAGAACGACTTGAACAGCCCGCTGTACGAGGCCGTGAACACCGGGGTGACCACGATCAGCCCGTCCGCGCCGATGACCGCGTCCAGCGCGTCGGCCAGCTTGGTGCCGGGGAAACCGCTGGTGAAGTTGTGCGCGATCTCCACGGCCAGCTCACGCAGCTCCACCACCCGTATCTCGGCCCCGGCCCCGCCGGGCGCGGCCCGCCCGGTGGCGGCGGCGAGCCGGTCGGCCAGCAGCCGGGTGGACGAGGGCACACTCAGCCCCGCCGAGACGACGACCAGCTTCATACGCCACTCACCTCTCCCTGCTTCTCGTTGTCCTTGTCCTTGTCGGCGGCCTTGTCGGCAGCCTGGGCGGCGACCAGCGAGGAGTGCGTCGGAGCCTCCGGCGCCTCCGGCGACCGCCCGATGGCGAACTCCTTGCGCAGCACGGGCACGACCTCCTCCCCGAGCAGATCGAGCTGCTCCAGGACGGTCTTCAGCGGCAGCCCGGCGTGGTCCAGCAGGAACAACTGGCGCTGGTAGTCCCCGGCGTACTCGCGGAAGGCGAGCGTCTTCTCGATGACCTGCTGCGGGCTGCCCACGGTCAGCGGGGTCTGCTCGGTGAAGTCCTCCAGCGAGGGCCCGTGCCCGTAGACCGGCGCGTTGTCGAAGTAGGGCCGGAACTCACGGACCGCGTCCTGCGCGTTCTTCCGCATGAACACCTGCCCGCCGAGCCCGACGATCGCCTGCTCCGGCGTCCCGTGCCCGTAGTGCGCGAACCTGCGCCGGTACAGCTCGACCATCCGCTTGGTGTGGTCGGCCGGCCAGAAGATGTTGTTGTGGAAGAAGCCGTCACCGTAGTAGGCGGCCTGCTCGGCGATCTCCGGCGACCGGATCGACCCGTGCCAGACGAACGGCGCCACCCCGTCCAGCGGACGCGGTGTCGAGGTGAACCCCTGCAACGGCGTCCGGAACTTCCCCTCCCAGTCCACCACGTCCTCGCGCCACAGCCGCCGCAGCAGGGCGTAGTTCTCGACGGCGAGGTTGATGCCCTCCCGGATGTCCTGCCCGAACCACGGATAGACCGGCCCGGTGTTGCCCCGCCCCATCATCAGGTCCACCCGGCCGTCGGCCAGGTGCTGGAGCATCGCGTAGTCCTCGGCGATCTTCACCGGGTCATTGGTGGTGATCAGCGTCGTCGACGTGGACAGGACCAGCCGCTCGGTGCGGGCGGCGATGTAACCGAGCATGGTCGTCGGCGAGGACGGCACGAACGGCGGGTTGTGGTGCTCGCCGGTCGCGAAGACGTCCAGTCCGACCTCCTCGGCCTTGAGCGCGATGGCGACCATCGCCTTGATCCGCTCGCGCTCGGTCGGCGTCCGTCCCGTCGTCGGGTCCGGGGTGACATCCCCGACGCTGAAGATCCCGAACTGCATGGTCGCTCACCCTCCAGGTTGTTTACGGTTCAACTATACCCGGAGAACGAGGCACCCGTCACCGCTATTCCCGACGGCGATCAGAAGCAGGGCGGCGATCAGAAGTAATAGGTGTCCCCGGTATCGAGCACGAGCACCCGCTGCTGATCGTTCTCCCCGTTGCGGTCGACGGCCCCGCCGCCCCACGCCGTGTCGAACTCCACCAGCACCTCGGTCGGCGCCTCCCGCAGCCGGACCCGCAGCTCCACCGGCCGCCCCACCTCACCGGCGGCGAGCGCGCCGGTACGGCACAGCACCACCCGCTCCCCCGACCGGGCACACCCCACCGGCAGCTCCTGCCGGTCCGCCAGCGCCGCCGACCACCGCAGCCGCACGGTCGCGTCGGACACCCCGGCGGGCCCGTGATTGCGCGGCACGAACCGCAGATCCACCCGCCCGGCACTCATCAGCGCGTCCCCGTGATAAGCGAGGTCGGCCTCGGGCTGCCCGGCCCCGACGGCCACCCCGACCCCCGACGACCCGATCACCCCCACAGCGAGCACACACCCACCCAGCACCCGCTTCCAGCCGCGCAAAGACCCAGATCCCACAGCAACCACCACCCACCACTAGTCACCCCAAAAAACCCATAACACCAAAAATATCCCCAAACCCCACCACCCCAACCGCCGTCCAACAGGTGATCCCGCCCCGACCGACCCCCCACCCCCATGCCAAGCTGCCCCCACACCCGGCACAACCTCACCCCCAACCCCCAGGAGCCCTCCATGCCCCCCTCCCGCATCGCGATCGTCACCGGCGCGAGCAGCGGCATCGGTGCGGCGACGGCCCGGCAGCTCGCGGCGGCCGGCTACCGCGTCGTCCTGACCGCCCGCCGCAAGGACCGCATCGACGCGCTGGCGCAGGAGATCACGGCAGCCGGCGGCCAGGCCACCTCGTACCCCCTGGACGTCACCGACCGGGCCGCGGTGAACGAGTTCGCGACCGCCTTCAAGGCGATCGCCGTCCTGGTCAACAACGCGGGCGGCGCGCTGGGCCTGGACCCGGTGGAGAGCGGCGACCCGGAGGACTGGCGCCGGATGTACGAGACGAACGTCCTCGGCACCCTCCACCTCACCCAGGCCCTCCTGCCCGGACTGGAGGCGAGCGGCGACGGCACGGTGGTCGTCGTCTCCTCGACCGCGGCCCTGGCCACCTACGAGGGCGGCGCGGGCTACGCCGCCGCGAAGCACGGCGCCCATGTCCTCGCCGAGACCCTCCGCCTGGAGATCGTCGGCCGCCCGGTCCGGGTGATCGAGATCGCCCCCGGCCTGGTGAAGACGGACGAGTTCGCCCTGACCCGCTTCGGCGGCGACGAGGCCCGCGCGGCCAAGGTCTACGAGGGCGTCCCGGCCCCCCTCACCGCCGACGACGTGGCCGACACCATCACCTGGGCGATCACCCGCCCCAGCCACGTCAACATCGACCTCCTGGTCGTCCGCCCGAGGGCCCAGGCATCGAACACGAAGCTGTACCGGGAATCGGGCGAGGGGCACTAGTGGGCGCCCACCCCTCGGCGATTGAGGGGGCGCCCACCCTTCGGCGCCAGCGGGCGCTCACCCCTTGACGCACACCACCTGCCTCAGCTTCGCCACCACCTGCACGAGATCCCGCTGCTGGTCGATCACCTGGTCGATGTTCTTGTAGGCACCCGGGATCTCGTCCACGACACCGGAGTCCTTCCGGCACTCCACGCCCCGCGTCTGCTCCTCCAGGTCCCTGGTGGTGTACTGCCGCTTGGCCGCGTTGCGGCTCATCCGCCGACCGGCGCCGTGGGAGGCCGAGTTGAAGGACTTCTCGTTGCCGAGCCCCTTCACGATGTACGACCCGGTGCCCATCGAGCCCGGGATGATGCCGTACTCGCCGGATCCGGCGCGGATCGCGCCCTTCCGGGTGACCAGCAGGTCCATCCCCTCGTACCGCTCCTCCGCCACATAGTTGTGGTGGCAGGAGATCTCCTGCTCGAAGGTGGGCCTCGCCTTCTTGAACTCCTTGCGGACCACGTCCTTCAGGAGCGCCATCATCAGCGTGCGGTTGTACTTGGCGTACTCCTGCGCCCAGAACAGATCGTTGCGGTAGGCGGCCATCTGCGGGGTGTCCGCGACGAACACCGCGAGGTCCCGGTCGACGAGCCCCTGGTTGTGCGGGAGCCCCTGGGCCACGCCCATGTGGTGCTCGGCGAGTTCCTTGCCGATGTTCCGGGACCCGGAGTGCAGCATGAGCCACACCGAACCGGACATATCCACACAAACTTCGCAGAAGTGATTCCCGGCCCCAAGCGTCCCCATCTGCTTACGAGCCCGCTCATTACGGAACTTGACCGCATCCGCAACCCCGTCGAACCGCCCCCAGAACCCGTCCCACCCCCCGGTGGCCAGCCCATGGAACCGCCCCGGACCGACCGGCTCGTCATGCATCCCCCGCCCCACCGGGATCGCCTGCTCGATCTTCGTCCGCAGCCGGGACAGATCACCCGGCAGATCGTTCGCCGTCAGGGACGTCTTCACCGCCGACATCCCGCACCCGATGTCGACCCCCACCGCCGCCGGGCACACCGCACCCCGCATCGCGATCACGGACCCGACCGTCGCGCCCTTGCCGTAGTGCACGTCCGGCATCACGGCGAGGCCCTCGATCCAGGGCAGGGTGGCGACATTGCGGAGCTGCTGCATCGCCCCGTCCTCGACGGACGCGGGGTCGGCCCACATCCGGATGGGCACCTTCGCCCCCGGCACCTCTACATACGACATATCCATCCCCCAGGACCGGAAAGAAAGCAAAAGCCTGAAATCGCAAAACCGGCGCCAAGGTCCAGAAAAGGGGCAACGGACCGGCGTCCACGGCTCGGCGTGCGATACACATGGTGCCCGGTGACCACCCCCGCGCAGCAAGCGATTAACCAGCGGGGACACTGGAGTCCCGGCCCGCGTCCACCAGGCCGAAACCCCCGTCGAGAGGAGCCTGACCGTGCAGCGGAAGGCGTACGTACCCGGCGTCGCCGCCCTCCTCGCCGCCTTGCTGGCCGGCTGCACCGGCGGTTCCGGCGAGACCGGCGAGTCCGACAACTCCAACCCCGGCGACGCCGGTACGGCCAGCGCCGCCGCCGAGCCCGGCCGCTACCGCACCCTGCCCGAACCCTGCGGCGTGGTCGGCGAGGACACCCTCGACTCCCTGCTGCCCGGCGTCCAGGAGATGCCGGACGCGCAGCAGCGCGAGCGAGCCTACGAGGGCGAGGCCACCCTCACCTACGACACGGACCGCAAGGTCGGCTGCCGCTGGAAGGTCCAGTCGGCCACCGCGACGGACCATCTCCTGGTCGATTTCGAGCGCGTGGTGTCGTACGACACCGCGGTGAGCGACGCGACCCAGGCGGAGCAACTCTTCGCCACCGCCCGCACCGCCGCCGACCTCCCGGAACCGACCCCGCCCCCCTCCGCCTCCCCCTCCCCTTCGCCTTCAGGCACCCCTTCCTCTCCCCCCTCCCCCTCTCCCTCTTCCACCTCCTCCCCCTCCACCCCCTCCACCCCCTTCTCCTCCCCCACCGGTCTCCAGCCGCGCACGCTCGACGACCTCGGCGACGAGGCGTTCCTCGACGACGCCCTCAGCGACTCGGGTTCGACGGCGGAGCAGCGCACGGTGACTGTGGCGTTCCGCACGTCGAATGTGATCGTCACGATCGAGTACGCGGAGCAGCCGGGCACGGTCGGCGCGGTCCCCGACAGCCAGGAAATGCAGGACAAGGCGCGTAATCTCGCCGCGCGGCTGGCGGATTCACTCTCCGGCTGACGACATGTGACTCGTTCCACACCCTTGCCCGTGAAGCGGGCGAACCCGGCTCACCCGGGTTCTTCACCGCGTACCGTGGCCCCTCGGCCCCCGATCCGATGGCAGAAGGCACGTACGTCATGAGTGAAGGAACCACGCAGCCCATGCAGCAACGAGCACAGCGAGCCGACCAGTACGCCCCCCGGCGCAGGAGCAGGGTGCTGCTCGGGGCGGCGGCCGTTCCCGTGCTGCTGCTGGCGGCGGCCTGCTCCTCCGGCTCGGACGGCGGCGACAGCGACGGCGGTGACGACGCGAAGAAGGCGTCCGAGAGCGCGGCGGCCTCCGCGAGCCCCTCCCCGACCGTGCAGGCGGCGGCGTACCGGCAGTTGCCCGAGGTGTGCGGTGTGCTGCCGAAGAAGACGCTGGAGGACCTGGTGCCGGAGGACACCAAGGGCAAGGAGGGTTCGTCGGGCGACCCGACGACCCGGGCGAGCTGTTCCTGGAGCAGCCTGGACAACAACGGTGTGGACGGCTCGCAGTTCCGCTGGCTGAATGTGTCGCTGCTGCGCTTCGAGTCGGACGCCACGCGCGGCGCGGGGGACGAACTCGCCCAGGAGTACTACGAGAAGCAGGTCACGGACACCAAGGCGGTGGACGGCGCCAAGAACGTGAAGTCGGAGGCGCTGTCGGGCACCGGCCAGACGGCGACGGCGGTGCGGTACGACCTGAAGAAGTCGGAGGGCGACTTCAAGCAGCAGACGGTGATAGCCCGGGTCGAGAACGTGGTGGTGACCCTCGACTACAACGGCGCCGGTCTGGCGGGCGAGAAGACCCCGGACGCGGATGAGCTGCTGAAGGACGCGAAGGCGGCGGCGAAGGCGGCCGTCGAGTCGGTGACGAAGGCGAACGAGGAGGGCTCGCCCCCGTCCGGCTCCGCCTCCGGCGCCCCTTCCGAGAAGTCCTCTTCCTCCCCGTCCGCCGGCGCGTCGGTGGCGAAGAGCTGACGTCGGTGTAGTCACGGACCGGAGACCGGCCCCCCGTCTTTCGCTCACATGTGCCACTCTGTTGGCCGCGCGCAAGCGCACGCGCACGCGCAACGACACGCAGTGGGAGGGGAGTACGGGTGGCCGCGCCACTTGAGCTGACACGGACGCACCGCGTTCTCATCGGTCTGGTCGTCTTCGGTGCCGTGATCATCGCGGGGATCGGTTTCGCGGGTTCCTACGCGGCGGTCCGTGAACTGGCCCTGGACAAGGGCTTCGGGAACTTCAGCTATGTCTTCCCGATAGGTATCGACGCGGGCATCTGTGTCCTGCTGGCCCTGGATCTCCTGCTCACCTGGATCCGTATCCCCTTCCCCCTGCTGCGCCAGACGGCGTGGCTGCTCACGGCGGCGACGATCGCCTTCAACGGCGCGGCGGCCTGGCCGGACCCGCTGGGCGTGGGGATGCACGGGGTGATCCCGATCCTCTTCGTGGTCTCCGTCGAAGCGGCCCGGCACGCGATCGGCCGGATCGCGGACATCACCGCCGACAAGCACATGGAGGGCGTCCGCCTCACCCGCTGGCTGCTCTCCCCGGTCCCCACGTTCCTGCTCTGGCGCCGGATGAAGCTCTGGGAGCTGCGCTCCTACGACCAGGTGATCAAGCTGGAGCAGGAGCGCCTGGTGTACCGGGCCCGTCTGCGCTCCCGCTACGGCCGCGCCTGGCGCCGCAAGGCCCCGGTCGAGTCCCTGATGCCCCTGCGCCTGGCGAAGTACGGCGTCCCCCTGGCCGACACGGCCCCGGCGGGCCTGGCAGCGGCAGGCATCGAACCGGCGCTGATCCCGCCGCCTCCGCCGGCCATGGAACTCCCCGCCGCTCTCCCCCACGACCTGACCGCGGTCCGCCCCCGCACCGACGCGGCGGCACCTCACAGCGGGCAGCGCCCCGAGCCCGTGGCCGACCCCCACGTGCCCGACCCGCAGAGCCCCTGGTTCAACGCCCCCCAGCAAGTCGACTACCAGGGCGCCTACGACCCCACCTACGACCCGGTGGAGCAGTACGCTGACTGGTACGCGGAGCAGCAGCGCTACGAAGAGCAGGCGCCCCAGTTCGAGGAACCCCCGCTGGACCCGCCCCCCTCCCCGGAGGACACCGGCACCTTCCCGATCCCGGTGAGTCCGGGCCGTACCCGGGAGCTGGGCGAGGGCGGCGGCACCCCGCCCGCCGAGCCCGCCGACCCCGCTGACCCCACCGAGCCCTCCGAAGAGGACCTGTACCAGGTCTTCAAGCAGCCGATCAGCAGCGGCAGCGGCTATCCGACCCCGCGTGAGTTCAGCAACGACGTGGAGGCCACGTACGGCACTCCGCTCGCGGACGCGGACGCCAAGCGGATGGTGCTGCGCTTCCAGAAGCGCCATATGGCGGACCTGGAAGACGAGCACATCGCGTAACCCGAAACAAAAAGAGGGCGCCCGGCGCAAACCCCGCCGAACGCCCGCCCTCTTCCTGCTCCCCCCGGTAAACGGAGAACCCCTACTCCCCCAAAAGCCCCCGCACCCGCTCCTGCCCCACCGCGAGCAGCAGCGTCGGCAGCCGGGGCCCGGTGTCCCGCCCGACGAGCAGGTGGTACAGCAGGGCGAAGAAGGACCGCTGGGCCGCCTTGATCTCGGCCGGCAGCTCCTTGGGTGTGGCGTCGGCGGAGAATCCGGCCTGGACCTTGGGCACGCCGTACACGAGATGGGTGAGCCCGTCCAGCGACCACTGTCCGGCGAGTCCGTCGAGCAGCAGCCGCAGGGACTCCCGGCCGTGGTCGTCGAGGGACTTGAGCAGCTCGGTGTCGGGCTGGTCGCGGACGATGGTGCGCTGGTCGGCGGGGACCTGGGTGTTGATCCACGCCTCGGCGCGGTCGAACCGGGGCCGGACCTCGTCCAGGGAGGCGAGCGGCTGCTCGGGGTCCAGTTCGGAGAGGATCCGCAGGGCCTGGTCGCTGTGTCCGGCGGTGATGTCGGCGACGGAGGCGAGAGTGCGGTAGGGCAGCGGGCGGGGGGTGCGGGGCAGCGGGCCCCCGGCGGTGCCGACGGCCCGCGCGTGCGCGGCGACATCGCCGGGCAGGGCGGCACCCTCGCTCACCTTCGCGTCCAGCTTGTCCCACTCGTCGTAGAGCCGCTGGATCTCCTGGTCGAAGGCGATCTTGAAGGACTGGTTGGGGCGGCGGCGGGCGTAGAGCCAGCGCAGGAGCTGGGGCTCCATGATCTTCAGAGCGTCGGCGGGCGTGGGCACCCCGCCGCGCGAGGACGACATCTTCGCCATCCCGGAGATCCCGACGAAGGCGTACATCGGGCCGATGGGCTGCTTGCCGCCGAAGATGCCGACGATCTGCCCGCCGACCTGGAAGCTGGACCCGGGTGAGGAGTGGTCGACGCCGCTGGGCTCGAAGACGACGCCCTCGTAGGCCCAGCGCATGGGCCAGTCGACCTTCCAGACCAGCTTGCCGCGGTTGAACTCGTTCAGCCGGACGGTCTCGGAGAAGCCGCAGGCGCCGCAGGAGTAGGTCAGCTCGGTGGTGTCGTCATCGTAGGAGGTGACGGTGGTGAGGTCCTTGCCGCAGTTGCCGCAGTAGGGCTTGTACGGGAAGTAGCCGGAGGCGCCGGAGGAGCCGTCGTCCTCGGCGGCGGCGCCGGAGCCCTCGGCGGCCTCCAGCTCGGCCTCGTCCACGGGCTTCTGCGACTGCTTGGCGGACGCCTTCGGCTTGGTGCGGTACTGGTCGAGGATGGCGTCGATGTCGGCGCGGTGGCGCATGGCGTGCAGGATCTGCTCGCGGTAGACGCCGGAGGTGTACTGGGCGGTCTGGCTGATGCCGTCGAACTCGACGCCCAGCCCGGCGAGGGCCTCGACCATGGTGGCCTTGAAGTGCTCGGCCCAGTTCGGGTGGGCGGAGCCGTGCGGGGCGGGGACAGAGGTGAGGGGCTTGCCGATGTGCTCGGCCCAGCTCTCGTCGACCCCGGTGACCCCGGCGGGCACCTTGCGGTAGCGGTCGTAGTCGTCCCAGGAGATCAGATGGCGTACCGCGCGGCCCCGGCGCCGGATCTCGTCGGCGACCAGGTGGGGGGTCATGACCTCGCGGAGGTTGCCCAGGTGGATGGGTCCGGAGGGGGAGAGCCCCGAGGCGACGACGACCGGTTTGCCCGGGGCCCGGCGCTCCGACTCCTCGATGACCTCATCCGCGAAACGGGAGACCCAGTCGGTGGTCTCGGTGCTCTGAGCCACGATCGGCACGTCCTTCTTTCTCCAGAGGCAGCCGGGTACGGTCACCGGCCGACCCCGCCATTCTCCCAGCAACCCTCCGATCGACGAAAACCCCTTTTCACAGCGGCACAGCCGCGCTCAGGGCACAGGGGCGCTGGGGGTACCCCCTCTGGGGGAGGAACTGCGCGACCAACCCCCACCGGCCCGCAGCGCCCGAGAAAACCGCTACACCCCCCATGAAATACTGACCGTGTCTAACAATCCCCACGAGGAGAACGGCACCCACCCCATGGCCCCGGTCACGTCCCTCAGCGACGCAGTCGATCAGCACCTGTCCTCCGCCCTCACGGCCACCCTCCCGGAAACCGTCGGAGACGTACTGCTGCGACGGAGCGACCGAGCCGACTTCCAGGCCAACGGCATCCTCGCGCTGGCCAAGAAGGAGAAGCGCAACCCCCGCGAGCTGGCGACGGACGTCGTCGCCCGGGTCACCACGGGTGAGCTGATCCAGGACATCGAGGTCTCCGGCCCCGGCTTCCTGAACATCACGGTCACCGACGCCGCGATCATCCGGAACCTCGCGGAGCGCTACGCCGACGACACGGGCCGTCTCGGCGTGCCCACGGCCCCGCACCCCGGCACCACGGTCATCGACTACGCCCAGCCGAACGTCGCCAAGGAGATGCACGTCGGGCATCTGCGCTCCGCGGTGATCGGCGACGCCGTGGTGCAGTTGCTGGAGTTCACCGGGGAAACGGTGGTCCGGCGCCATCACATCGGCGACTGGGGCACCCAGTTCGGCATGCTGATCCAGTACCTGGACGAGCACCCGCACGAACTGGACCACGGCGGCACCGGAGATACCGGAGACGCCGGCGAAGAGGCGATGTCCGGTCTGAACCGGCTCTACAAGGCCGCGCGGGGGCTGTTCGACGCGGACGAGGAGTTCAAGACGCGGGCCCGGCGCCGGGTGGTGGACCTCCAGGCGGGCGACGAGCACACCCTCGCGATGTGGCAGAAGTTCGTGGACGAGTCGAAGATCTACTTCTTCTCCGTCTTCGAGAAGCTGGACCTGGAGGTCCGGGACCCGGACATCGTCGGTGAGTCCGGCTACAACGACATGCTCGCGGAGACCTGCCGCCTCCTGGAGGAGTCCGGGGTCGCGGTCCGTTCCGAGGGCGCTCTCTGTGTCTTCTTCGACGACGTCAAGGGCCCGGACGGCAATCCGGTCCCGCTGATCGTGCAGAAGTCGGACGGCGGCTACGGCTACGCGGCCACCGATCTGTCCGCGATCCGCGACCGGGTGTTCCACCTCAAGGCGGACACCCTGCTGTACGTCGTGGACGCCCGGCAGTCGCTGCACTTCCGGATGGTCTTCGACACCGCCCGCCGGGCGGGCTGGCTGAACGACGACACCACGGCCCACCAGCTCGCCTTCGGCACGGTCCTCGGCAAGGACGGCAAGCCCTTCAAGACCCGTGAGGGCGAGACCGTACGGCTGGTGGATCTGCTGGACGAGGCGATCGAGCGGGCGTCGGCGGTGGTCCGGGAGAAGGCACAGGACCTCTCCGAGGAGGAGATCGCGGAGCGCGGAGCGCAGGTCGGCATCGGTGCGGTGAAGTACGCGGACCTGTCGACATCGGCGAGCCGGGACTACAAGTTCGACCTGGACCAGATGGTGTCGCTGCACGGGGACACCTCGGTGTACCTCCAGTACGCGTACGCCCGGATCCGGTCGATCCTGCGCCGGGCCGGCGAGACCCGCCCCGCGGTGGCCCACCCGGAGCTGGCGCTGCACGAGGCGGAGCGGGCGCTGGGGCTGCACGCCGACGGGTTCGGGACGACGGTCGCGGAGGCGGCGGGCGAGTACGCGCCGCACAAGCTGGCGGCGTATCTGTACCAGTTGGCGTCGCTGTACACGACCTTCTACGACAAGTGCCCGGTGCTGAAGGCCGAGACGCCGGAGCAGGTGGAGAACCGGCTGTTCCTGTGCGAGGTGACGGCCCGTACGCTCCACCGGGGCATGGCGCTGCTCGGCATCCGCACCCCCGAGCGCCTCTGAGCTCCGAGCACGCCGGGGCGCGGGCCGAAAGTCCGAGGCCGGGGCCGGGGGACGTACGTCCCTGTGAGGACGGGACCGTCCGGGACGTACGCCCCGGATGGTCCCCCGGCCCGATGCCGCCGCCCGGGGCGCGCGCCTAGCGTCCCGGGTATGCGAACCACCGAGAATCCCGTACGTATCGGCTTCCTCGGCACCGGCCATGTGGCCCGTGCCCTCGCCCCCGCCTTGATCGACGCCGGGCACGATGTCCTGCTGGGCTCACGCCACCCGGAGACCCGCAAGGCCGAGCTGGACGGTCTGCCCGTGGCGTCCGTCGCCCAGGCGGCGGCCCATGGCGAGGTCCTGGTGAACGTCACCCCCGGGACCGGGTCCGTCGCCCTGCTCCGCGGCATCGACGCGGACGCCCTGTCCGGCAAGGTCCTGATGGACATCGCGGTGGGCTTCACCCCCGAGGGCACCCTCTCCCATCTCCACGAGTCCCTCGGCGAGGAGATCCAGCGGACGTTCCCGCACCTCAGGGTGGTGAAGACCTTCACCACGGTGGACGCGGTGGTGATGGCGGACCCGGCGGTGCTGACCGGCCCCAGCACACAGTTCCTGTCGGGCGACGACCCGGAGGCCAAACGGACCGTCTCGGCTCTGCTCACCGACCTCGGCTGGCCCGGGGAGTCACTGCTCGACCTCGGCGGCATCGGGGCGGCGGCCGGTCAGGAGCATATGGCGTATCTGTTCATCGGTATCGCCGAGGCACTCGGCACCCACCACTTCGGCCTGCGGGTCGTCCCGGCGAAGTAGCGCGTCCGTGCGGTGGCCCGTCCTCCCCGGGGGAGAGGACGGGCGCCCCCACCCGGCGCACCGGCCCCCACCCGGCGCACCCGGCGCTCACTCCCCCAGCAGCCCCGCCCGCAGCCGCCCCAGCCCGACCCCGATCTCCTCCGGCGTCTGCGTCACGAAGCAGAGCCGCAGCGTCGCCCGGTCGGGCTCCCCGGCGAAGAAGGGCGCCCCCGGGACATAGGCCACGTCGTGCGCGACGACCCCCGGCAGCAGCGCGGTGGTGTCGTACGACTCCGGCAGCCGCGCCCAGAGGAACATGCCGCCCTCGGGCCGGTTCCAGGTCGAGCCCTCGGGCAGGGCATCGGCAAGACCGGCGAGCATGGCGTCCCGCCGCTCCCGGTAGACGGCGGCGACCCGGCCGACATGGGCGTCGAGATCGCGGTCGGCGAGATAGCGGGCGGCGGCGAGCTGGTTGACGGTCGGGGTGTGCAGATCGGCGGCCTGTTTGGCGACCACGCAGGCCCGCAGCAGCGGGGCGGGGGCCCGCAGCCAGCCGAGCCGCAGCCCCGGTGCCATGACCTTGGAGAGGGAACCGAGCAGCGCGACCCGGTCACCGGCCCCGGGCTGCGCCGCGATCCACGGCACCCGCTCGCCCTCGAAGCGCAGTTCGCCGTACGGGTCGTCCTCGACGATCCACAGCCCGCGCCGGGCGGCGACGGCGGCGACGGCGGCCCTGCGGTCGGCGGGCAGGGTGCGGCCGGTGGGGTTCTGGAAGGTGGGGACGGTGTAGAGCAGCTTGGGCCGCTCCCGCACCACCAGTTCCTCCAGCGCCCCGGGATCGATGCCGTACGCGTCCCCGGGCACCGCCACCACCCGCGCCCCGGCGAAGCCGAACGCCTGGAGCGCGGCGAGGTAGCACGGGTCCTCGACCAGCACCGTGTCCCCGGGTTCGAGCAGAGCCGTCGCGACCAGCGCCAGCCCCTGCTGGGACCCGGTGGTGACGATCAGGTCCCCGGCATCGGTGGCGAGCCCGCGCCCCCGGAACCGCCCCGCCAGCCCCTCTCGCAACGCGGGCTCGCCCTCGGTCGTCGCGTACTGCAACGCCCGCTCCGGCGTCTCCGCCAGCACCGCCCGGAACGCCTCCGCTATCCCCTCCGTGTCGAACAGCTCGGGCGCGGGCAGCCCACCCGCGAAGTTGATCATCTCGGGCCGGGCGGTGACGGCGAGGATGTCCCGCACCGGGGACCCCCCGACGGCCCGTGCCCGCGCGGCGAACGGGGGCAGGGCGGCGGGCCCGGAGCGGGCGGGCGGAAGGGGCGCGGACTCGGCGACGGTCATGGGCGGCGGCTCCTCAGGTGGCTGGATCCGCGCAGCCTACGGAGATGACTGCACCCTGCACAGACATTTCCGCGATCCGGACGCTCCACTGGCCCTCTCCCCTCAGGGCCCCTCCCCGTCCCCCTCCGTCCCGTCCACCGCGTCCACCCACTCCTCGCCGCCCAGCGGGAACTGGTACCCCGGCCGCCCGTTGTTCCCACTCGTCCGGAACGGCCGCCCACCGTCATCGACGACGACCGTCCCCCCACGCTCCCCACTGGACCAGCGCAGCTCCAGATACCAGGACACGTCGTACGCCGAGGCGTCCGCGGTGATCTCGAAGACCTCGGGATCCGACTCGCTGACCTTGAACGGGAAGTCCCGCTGTCCCGCCCCCGCCACCACCTCGGGCCGCGCCCCGTCGAGCGCGACACTGAACGGCCGCACCGGTACGTCCCCTCCGCACCCGACACCCATCACATAGTCGTTCCAGGCGAGCGGCGTGTCCCGGCCGACCACCCGGACCGCGAGCCCCTCCACGACCACGGTGTCCGCCCCGGTGCCCTGCACGGTCAGCGACAGCACCTGCTCCCCCGCCGACACCGCCCGGTACGCCCCCACCCACGCGGGCGCGTCCTGCTCCACGGGCGGCGGCCCGACCTCGGCCGGCGCACGGTCGATCAGATAGTGCTGGGAGCAGGGCCCTTCCCAGGTGTACGGGCGGGTGGTGACGGCGAGCGGCGGCACCCCCGCGTCCACCGCGCCCCCACCACCCCCCACAGAAGCGGAAGCCGAAGCCGAAGCCGAAGAGGACGACGAGACCGAGACCGACGGCGAGGACGCATCCGACGGCGAGGCCGAACCCGGGACCGACGGCGATCCACCACCCGACGGCTCCCCGGACCCCCCGCCGACACCGGGCCCCACCCCCGCCGCCCGCTCGCCCCCGCCCCGCCCGGCCCCCTCCGTCGGCAGCCCCACCGCGAACGCGACCGCCCCGAGCACCGCGGCCAGGGCGACCCCGGCGAGCACGACGGTACGCCGCCGCAGCCCCCGGGCCCGCCCCGCGGCACCGGCCGACAGCAGCGGCGGCCCCGGCAACTCCACAGCCGCCGCAACCTCCTCCGAAACCTCGGCCTCCTTCTCCTCGGCCCCCTTCTTCGCCCCGCTCCCCCGCATCGCGTCGGCCAGCACCCACCGCCGGTGCAACTCGACCAGTTCCTCCGGCGCGGCCCGGCACACCCGGGCGAAACGCTCGACGGGCGCGTAGTCGGCGGGGACGGCATCGCCGTTGCAGTAGCGGTGCAGTGTCGACGTACTCAGGTGCAGCCGCTTGGCGAGCACCCCGTAGCTGAGTCCGGAGCGCTCCTTCAGCTCCCTCAGAAGTTCCGCGAACCCGGTCGGACCCATGCCTTCCGACACCCGTTCTTCCCTCTCCCTCGTCCCATTTCCCCGTTCCAGGGGAACGACGTTCCCCCAGGTCAGACGGTTGCAGTCATTCCAGCGTCCCGAATGGCCCGGGAGCGCTGGCGGCCGGGACGAACCGGCGGACAAGCTCCGGTCATCCCAGCACGCCACACCTCGGACCTGCACAGAAACGGGGATCCACCATGCGTACGTTCCACCGCACCCGACTGCTCGCCGCCACCGGCGCCGCCCTCACCGCCCTCGCCCTGACCGCCTGTGCGAACGGCACCGGCACCCGCGACGAGGGAGCCCCCACCCTCACCGAGCAGACCCCGGAACCGGACACCACCACCACCGGCAAGGACGGCGACACCGCCCCCTCCGGCCAGGGCGGCACCACCACCAACACCCCCCGCCCGAACCCGGACCCGACCCGGAACCCCACCCCGGACGACAACGACTGGACCCTCTGCAACGGCACCAACACCCGCACCACCGTCCAGGAGGTCCCCCGCCCCCTCAACCACATGCTGATGACCGTCACCAACACCGGCTCCGAGGTCTGTGCCCTGATGTACTACCCGGTGATCCGCTTCGACGAGATGCAGTGGGTGCCGCAGGCCATCGAGGACACCAAGCCCCAGTCGGTGCCGATGCTGGAGCCCGGCGAGTCCGGCTACGCCGGTATCCGGCTGAGCGCCGCCGACGGCTCCGGCACGGGCGGCAGCACCGGCCGCAGGCTCACGGTGATGTTCCAGGGCCCCACCCCGGACAGCGACGGTGGCCCCTCGGCGACCCCGACCCTCCCGGCCGGGGGCATCCACTACGACAGCACCCTCTCGGTGACGTACTGGCAGTCCGAGCCCGGCAGCGCCCTCGACTGAGGGCCCGGCGGCGGCTCAGACCAGCTTGCGGGCCACTTCGGTGGCCCAGTAGGTGAGGATGTTCTGCGCACCGGCCCGCTTGATGCCGGTGAGCGTCTCGATGATCGCCCGGTCCCGGTCGATCCAGCCCTTCTCGGCGGCGGCCTCGATCATCGAGTACTCCCCGGAGATCTGATAGGCGGCGACCGGTACGTCGACGGAGTCGGCGACCTTGGCGAGCACATCGAGGTACGGCCCGGCGGGCTTGACCATCACCATGTCGGCGCCCTCCGCCAGATCCAGGGCCAGTTCCCGCAGCGACTCCCGGACATTGGCGGGGTCCTGCTGGTACGTCTTGCGGTCCCCGGTCAGCGAGGAGGCGACGGCCTCCCGGAACGGTCCGTAGAAGGCGGAGGAGTACTTGGCGGTGTAGGCGAGGATCGCCACGTCCTGCCGCCCGATCCGGTCCAGGGCCTCGCGGACGACCCCGACCTGCCCGTCCATCATCCCGCTGGGCCCGACGACATGGGCCCCGGCGTCGGCCTGGACCCGGGCCATCTCGGCGTACCGCTCCAGGGTGGCGTCGTTGTCGACCCGGCCCTGCGCGTCCAGCACCCCGCAGTGGCCGTGGTCGACGGTCTCGTCCAGGCACAGGTCGGACATCACCAGCAGGGCGTCACCGACCTCGGTGCGGACGTCCCGCAGGGCGACCTGGAGGATCCCGTCGGGATCGGTGCCGGGCGTGCCGAGGGCGTCCTTCTTGCTCTCCTCGGGCACCCCGAACAGCATGATCCCGGACACCCCGGCCTCGACGGCCTCCACGGCGGCCTTCTTGAGGCTGTCCCGGGTGTGCTGGACGACACCGGGCATGGCGGCGACCGGCACCGGCTCGCTGACGCCCTCCCGGACGAAGGCGGGCAGGATGAAATCGGCGGGGTGCAGCCGGGTCTCGGCCACCATCCGCCGCATCACGGCAGACCCGCGCAGCCGGCGGGGCCGCGCCCCGGGGAAGGATCCGTACTTCGACATGCCCCCTACGCTACGCCCGCCGCCCCGCCCCCTTTGCCGACGCCCGGTCGGCCCGCCCCGGCCCCGCGCGGGAACGCGGGCCCCGCACCCTGCGTCCTAGACAGCGACACCCGAGCGCATGAGTGGAGTGAGTACCGCATGGCCATGGTCGGCCTGTTCTGGATCACCGAGGGCGATGTCTATCTGGGCTCGAAGCCGTCCGGCCTCGCCCCCGGCGTCCGACTGACCCCGGAGGGCGTCCTGGCCCTGGGCGACAGGCAGTCGGCCCTCTACCCCTGGGAGGACGTCCGCTCCCTCACGGTCACCGATGTCCCCGTCCAGACCCTGCGGCGCCGGGCGGGCGCGGTGACGGACCTGGCGCTCGGCACGGTCGGCGCGGTCCTGGACATGGCCCCGGGCCCGTACAGCGGCCTCGCGGAGGGGGACCCGGCGCTGATGACGGTCCGGGTGGAGACCCCGGACGCGACCCACGAACCGAGCGTGTACGTGGCGGCGGCCACCGGCTACACCGCCTCCGAGGCCGCCCTCTCCCACACCGTCCTGGCCCGCCTCACCGAGGGCGCCGCGACGATGTCGACGACGCTGTCGGCCATGGCCGACTGGGGCCGCACGGCGGGCCCGGCCACCCCGAAGCGGGCGGCCCGGGAACAACTCCTGCGCACCTGGGCGCAGTAACCCCGGGCCGCGCTCCCCTATGTCGTACTGCGCCTGCGGCGCGCCCCCGGCCGTCGCTCGCTGGGCCGGGTGACCGTCTCGCCCGCCTCGACCGCGGCGGTCCGCCGCCGCGTGCCGAACTCGGCCAGCGCCTCCGCGAGCCGGTGCACGGAAGGCTCGGGAGCCATCACGTCCACCCTGAGCCCGTGCTCCTCGGCGGTCTTGGCCGTGGCGGGCCCGATACAGGCGATCACGGTCACGTTGTGCGGCTTCCCGGCGATCCCGACCAGGTTGCGCACGGTGGAGGACGAGGTGAAGAGCACGGCGTCGAAGCCGCCGCCCTTGATCGCCTCCCGGGTCTCGGCCGGCGGCGGCGAGGCCCGCACGGTCCGGTAGGCGGTGACGTCGTCCACCTCCCAGCCCAGCTCGATCAGCCCGGCGACCAGGGTCTCGGTGGCGATGTCGGCCCGCGGGAGGAACACCCGGTCGATCGGGTCGAACACCGGGTCGTACGGCGGCCAGTCGTCCAGGAGGCCCGCCGCGGACTGCTCCCCGCTCGGCACCAGGTCCGGCTTCACACCGAACGCGATCAGCGCGTTGGCGGTCTGCTCGCCCACCGCGGCGACCTTGATCCCGGCGAAGGCGCGGGCGTCGAGCCCGTACTCCTCGAACTTCTCCCGGACCGCCTTGACCGCGTTGACGGAGGTGAAGGCGATCCACTCGTAGCGGCCGGTGACCAGGCCCTTGACGGCCCGCTCCATCTGCTGCGGAGTGCGCGGCGGCTCGACGGCGATCGTCGGCACCTCGTGCGGTACGGCCCCGTAGGAGCGGAGCTGGTCGGAGAGCGACGCGGCCTGTTCCTTGGTCCGCGGCACCAGCACCCGCCAGCCGAACAGCGGCTTGGACTCGAACCAGGAGAGCTGGTCGCGCTGGGCGGCGGCGCTGCGCTCACCGACCACGGCTATCACCGGCCGCCCGCCCTCGGGCGAGGGCAGCACCTTGGCCTGCTTCAGGGTCTGCGCGATGGTGCCGAGGGTGGCGGTCCAGGTGCGCTGCCGGGTCGTCGTCCCGGCGACGGTGACGGTGATCGGGGTGTCCGGCTTGCGGCCGGCCGACACCAGTTCCCCGCAGGCCGAAGCCACCGAGTCCAGGGAGGTCGACACCACGACCGTGCCGTCCGACGCCCCGACCTCGGTCCAGCACCGGTCGGAGGCGGTCCGGGCGTCCACGAACCGGACGTCCGCGCCCTCCGCGTCCCGCAGCGGCACCCCGGCGTAGGCGGGCACGCCGACGGCGGCGGCGATCCCGGGGACGACCTCGAAGGGCACCCCGGCGGCGGCGCAGGCGAGCATCTCCTCGGCCGCGTAGGTGTCCAGCCCCGGGTCCCCGGAGACGGCACGCACCACCCGCCTGCCGCCCCGCGCGGCCTCCATGACAAGATGTGCGGCATCCCGATGGGCAGGGCTCTGAACGGGAGTTGACGAACCGTCAACGACCGTGAGCTGCGGTGTGCCCGGATCGGAGGCGCGGGACTCCGGATCCGTGTTCACCACGGAGACGCCCGGCCGCGCGTGGACGCGTACGACGTCGAGCACCTCATGCTCGGCGACCAGTACGTCCGCGTGCGTCAGCGCCTCCACGGCGCGCAAGGTCAGCAGTCCCGGATCTCCGGGTCCGGCACCCAGGAAGGTGACGTGCCCGTGGTCGGGACCGGCGGGAAGGGTGGTGGGGCTCACTGTGCTCGCTCCCCCATCAGACCGGCCGCGCCCTGGGCGAGCATCTCGGCGGCGAGTTCGCGGCCGAGAGCCATCGCGCCCTCGTGCGTCTCGGGCACGGGACCGGTGGTGGACATCTGCACCGTACGGGTGCCGTCGGTCGTGCCGACGACGCCCCGCAGACGCATTTCCTTGGCAGTCCGCCCGTCGCCCAGCAGGTCGGCCAGCGCGCCCACAGGGGCGGAGCAGCCGGCCTCCAGGGCGGCGAGCAGTGATCGCTCGGCGGTCACGGCGACCCGGGTGAACGGGTCGTCGAGTTCGCCGAGCAGGGCGATCAGCTCCGCGTTGTCCGCGGTGCATTCGATCGCCAGTGCCCCCTGGCCGGGGGCGGGCAGAACGGTGTCGACCGACAGGAAGTCGGTCACTTCGTCGCCGCGGCCGATCCGGTTGAGCCCGGCGGCGGCCAGTACGACGGCGTCGAGGTCCCCATCCTGCACGTACCGGATGCGGGTGTCGACGTTTCCGCGGATCGGGACGGTCTCGATGTCCAGCCCGTGGCCGCGCGCGTACGCGTTCAGTTGCGCGGTGCGGCGCGGTGAGCCGGTCCCGATCCGGGCCCCGCGGGGCAGGTCGGTGAACTTCAGCGCGTCCCGGGCGACGATGACGTCCCTCGGGTCCTCGCGCGGGGGCACGGCGGCCAGCGCCAGGTCGGCGGGCTGGGCGGTCGGCAGATCCTTGAGGGAGTGGACCGCGAAGTCGACCTCGCCGCGCAGCAGCGCGTCCCGCAGCGCGGTGACGAAGACACCGGTGCCGCCGATCTGGGTGAGGTGCTCGCGGGAGATGTCGCCCTGGGTGGTGATGGGGACGAGTTCCACGGGACGTCCGGTGACCTGGCGCACGGCGTCGGCCACCAGTCCCGACTGGGCCATGGCGAGCCTGCTGCGCCGCGTCCCCAGTCTCAGTGCCTTCTCGGTCATACCCGTCGGTCCTTCACTTCCGTGCTGTCCTCGGCCCGGGAAACGGCCTGGGCAGCCTGGGAGACGGCGGCGACCGTCTCGGGGTCGAGGTCGAACAGGGTCCGCAGCGCGTCCGCGTACCCGGCGCCGCCGGGTTCGGCCGCGAGCTGCTTGACCCGTACGGTCGGCGCGTGCAGCAGCTTGTCGACGACGCGGCGCACGGTCTGGGTGATCTCGGCGCGGTGCTTGTCGTCGAGGGCGGGCAGCCGCCCCTCCAGCCGGGCGATCTCCTGGGCGACGACCTCGGCGGCCATGGTGCGCAGCGCGACCACGGTCGGGGTGATGTGCGCGGCACGCTGGGCGGCGCCGAAGGCGGTGACCTCGGCGGAGACGATTCCGCGCACCAGGTCGACATCGGCGGCCATGGGCGCGTCGGCGGAGGCTCCGGCGAGGGTCTCGATGTCGACCAGCCGGGCCCCGGCGAGGCGGTGGACGGCGGCGTCGATGTCGCGGGGCATGGCGAGGTCGAGCAGGAACAGCACCGGCTCGGGGCGCCCGGGGGCGGCCACCGGTTCGGGCTTGCGGTGCTCGGGGACCCGGCCGGTGGCGGCGGCGGTCACGGCGAGCGCGCTGATCAGTCCGGCGTCGGCGCCGGGCCCGCGCCGGGCGCTCTCGCGCCGCTCGGCGGCGGCTCCCCCGGCCGCCCAGGTGGCGTGCTGCTCCAGCGTGGCCGCGTCCATCCCGGCGACGGCGGCCTCGCCCAGGACGGAGAACCCGGGCTGGGCGGCGGCGAGGTCCAGCGGACACCCGTCCTCGCTCCCCACGGAGGTCGGCGGCAGCCCGCCCCCGGGCCGGGTACGGCTCTCCCGGTCGTCGTCGATCTCGACCGCGGGCACGCCGGTGCGGCCCTCCAGGGCCTCGGCGATCAGGTCGGCGGTGAGGACGAGCCCGGTGGCTCCGGTGCAGGAAACGGCGATGTCGGCACGTGTCAGCTCGTCCGGCACCGCGTCCATCGGTACCGCGCGGGCCAGCACGTCCGTTTCGCCGGACTGGTGAAGGATCTCGGCCAGCCGCCCGGCGCGCTCGGCGGTGCGGTTGGCGATCACGATCTCGGCGACCCCGGCCCGCGCCAGCGTGGCGGCGGCCAGCGAGGACATCGAGCCGGCCCCGATCACCAGGGCCCGCTTCCCGCGCGCCCAGGCGGCCGTCTCCGCACCGGCGGCGAGCTGCTGGAGCCCGAAGGTGACCAGCGACTGCCCGGCGCGGTCGATGCCGGTCTCGGTGTGGGCGCGCTTGCCGACCCGCAGGGACTGCTGGAACAGGTCGTTGAGCAGCCGCCCGGCGGTGTGCACGTCCTGGGCGGTGGCCAGCGAGTCCTTGATCTGCCCGAGGATCTGCCCCTCGCCGACGACCATGGAGTCGAGCCCGCAGGCCACCGAGAAGAGATGGTGGACGGCCCGGTCCTCGTAGTGCACATAGAGATGGGGGGTGAGTTCCTCCAGGCCGACCCCGCTGTGCTGGGCGAGCAGCGTGGACAGCTCGGCGACCCCGGCGTGGAACTTGTCGACGTCGGCGTACAGCTCGATGCGGTTGCAGGTGGCCAGCACCGCCGCCTCGGCGGCCGGGTCGGCGGCGACCGTGTCCTGGGCCAGCTTGATCCGGGCGTCACCGCTCAGCGCGGCCCGCTCCAGGAGACTGACGGGGGCACTGCGGTGGCTCAGCCCGACGACGAGCAGACTCATGCCGGCATCACGGCGGGTACGTCCCCGTCGGGCCCCTGCTCGGCGGACTCCTTGACGCCCTTGCGGGCGGCGGGCGCGGCGCTCCCGCCGGAGCGCTCCTGCTCCTGCTGCTCCTGCTCCTCACCGGCCTTGCGCTGCTCGTGGAAGGCGAGGATCTGGAGTTCGATGGAGAGATCGACCTTGCGGACGTCGACACCCTCGGGAACGCTCAGCACGGTCGGGGCGAAGTTCAGGATCGAGGTGACCCCGGCGGCCACCAGCCGGTCGCACACCTGCTGGGCGGCCCCGGCGGGGGTGGCGATCACCCCGATCGAGACGCCGTTGTCGGAGATGATCTGCTCCAGATCATCGGTGTGCCGCACCGGGATCCCGGCGACGGTCCGCCCGGTCAGCGCCGGATCGGCGTCGATCAGCGAGGCGACCCGGAAACCGCGGGAGGCGAACCCGCCGTAGTTGGCGAGCGCGGCGCCGAGGTTACCGATACCGACGATCACAACCGGCCAGTCCTGGGTCAGCCCCAGCTCGCGGGAGATCTGGTACACGAGATACTCGACGTCGTAGCCCACGCCACGCGTCCCGTAGGAACCGAGATACGAGAAGTCCTTGCGCAGCTTCGCGGAGTTGACCCCCGCGGCGGCGGCCAGTTCCTCGGATGAGACGGTGGGCACCGAACGCTCGGAGAGCGCGGTGAGGGCACGGAGGTACAGCGGAAGCCGGGCGACGGTGGCCTCGGGAATCCCTCGGCTACGGGTCGCCGGTCGGTGAGTTCGGCCAGTTGCCACGGTGCTCCTGCGGGTAGAGCGGGGCTGCGGGCGGGCATGTGTCTCCGGTGTCCCCGGACCGCCCCGTCGACAGCAGGCTATGTCTTTGTGAACGCGTGCACAAAGATGGTGTCCGATTTGCCCGGCGAACGTGACCGGGGTCACGCGCCCCCGGCGCACACATCGGACACCGGCGCACAGGCACCGCGCACCCACGACCCTGGGGGTCAAACCGCACACACTCCTTCAAGGTCCACGCCCCCGAGACCGATTCGCCGTCGATCCTAAGCGATTTTCGGACTACTTGTACTGGCCGGTCAGTGCCTTCCTCAGCCGGTCCGGGTCGACCCGCCAGAACGTGTGCTGCTTCCCGTCGACCAGCACCACGGGAATCTGCTCCCAGTAGGCGTCGTACAACGCCCGGTCCCCGGTGATGTCCTTCTCCTCCCAGGCGGCCCCCACCTCCCCGCACACCTTCTCGACCACCGTCCGGGCGTCGTCGCACAGATGGCAGCCGGGCCTGCCGATCAGGGTGACGACCCGCCCACGCGGATCCGGGCCACCGGCACCGCCGGATTCCTTGCGCCGAAAGAGGGGACTCATGACGTCATTGTCCCGCCGGAACCGCCCGCCGCACCCGCCCCGCCGTCACGCCCGGGACGCGGAGAGTTCACACCCCGCAAACCTCCCCACTCCGGAACCACCGAACAGACTGGCTATGCTCACGGACATGGCCGCTCTACGATGGCTCACCCCCCGTAGGCGCTCCGCCACGGCGCGGAGCGTTCTGGCAGGCGAGGCTTCGGCCGAGGCCGCGCGCAAGACCACCGAGGGGTCCGCCGCGGAACCGGCCGCCGGCGGGGAACCCGCGTTCCCGGTCCCCGGCGACACCCGCGCCGCCGCCTTCTTCGACCTGGACAACACGGTCATGCAGGGCGCCGCCCTCTTCCACTACGGCCGCGGCCTCTACAAGCGGAAGTTCTTCGAGACCGGCGACCTGCTGAAGTTCGCCTGGCAGCAGACCTGGTTCCGACTGGCCGGCTTCGAGGACCCGGACCATATGCAGGACGTCCGCGAGTCCGCCCTGTCCATCGTCAAGGGCCACCGCGTCGCCGAGCTGATGTCGATCGGCGAGGAGATCTACGACGAGTACATGGCCGAGCGCATCTGGCCCGGCACCCGCGCCCTCGCCCAGGCCCACCTGGACGCGGGCCAGCGGGTCTGGCTGGTCACCGCCGCCCCCGTCGAGATCGCCACCGTCATCGCCCGCCGCCTGGGCCTGACCGGCGCGCTCGGCACGGTCGCCGAGTCGGTCGACGGCGTCTACACCGGCAAGCTGGTCGGCGAACCGCTGCACGGCCCGGCGAAGGCGGAGGCGGTCCGCGCCCTGGCCGCCGCCCAGCACCTGGACCTGACCCGCTGCGCCGCCTACAGCGACTCCCACAACGACATCCCCATGCTGTCCCTGGTCGGCCACCCCTACGCCATCAACCCCGACAGCAAGCTCCGCAAGCACGCCCGCACCCTCGACTGGCGCCTGCGCGACTACCGCACGGGCCGCAAGGCGGCCAAGGTCGGCATCCCGGCGGCGGCAGGAGTGGGCGCGGTGGCGGGCGGCACAGCGGCAGCCATCGCCCTGCACCGAAAGCGCCGCTAGCCCCGCACGCCCCGCCCCGGGCCCCGGCACCATTCGAGTGACCCCCACCACCACACACCCCCACCCCGCACAAACACCGACACACCCGAAAAACCCCGACACACCCAACCGGCCCATCCCCGAAAACCGGCCAATCGTCGGACCGTACCCAAGAAACCCCCTGACCACTCCCCTTGTCCGCGCACCGCCACAACACGCCCCGTATCCACCCCCAAACCGATCCGATCCAATCAACAGCCGTTCAGACATCGACACTTGATCGAGCATCAACCGGTTACAGAAGCGACGTAATCGATGATTTGAGCAACTGGGTGTAGCAGGGCCTGCACGAAGCGTTATTCTCCTCAGACGCAAACCGGTACCCCTCCGTCGCTACGACGGGTGAACGGTCCCGCACTGCACGTGATGGAAGCTCTGCCTCTGGGAGTCCCGTGTACCCACACGTCGGGGTTGACGCCTCGGGCCTGGCTACGCTGCGCGCAACGGTCCAACAACTGCTGCGCGACCTCGTCCCCACCGCGTACGCCGTCCCCGCCCTCGCCTCCACCTCCGCCACCGCGCCCGTAGGCCCGTGCTACGCACTCGCCGAAGGAACCGCCGCGGTCGGCAGAAGGTCCCGCACGACCGGCGCCGCAACCGCGACCGCCCCCGCCCGCCGTCCCGCGGCCGACAGCGACAGCGCCCGCATGATGGATCTCGTGGAGCGCGCCCAGGCGGGCGAGGCCGACGCCTTCGGCCGCCTCTACGACCAGTACAGCGACACCGTCTACCGCTACATCTACTACCGCGTCGGCGGCAAGGCCACCGCGGAGGACCTCACGAGCGAGACCTTTCTGCGCGCCCTCCGCCGGATCGGCACCTTCACCTGGCAGGGCCGCGACTTCGGCGCCTGGCTGGTCACGATCGCCCGCAACCTGGTCGCCGACCACTTCAAGTCCAGCCGCTTCCGGCTGGAGGTCACCACCGGCGAGATGCTCGACGCCAACGAGGTCGAGCGCTCCCCGGAGGACTCGGTCCTGGAGTCCCTCTCCAACGCCGCCCTGCTCGACGCGGTCCGTCGGCTCAACCCCCAGCAGCAGGAATGCGTGACCCTGCGCTTCCTCCAGGGCCTGTCCGTCGCGGAGACCGCCCGCGTCATGGGCAAGAACGAGGGCGCGATCAAGACCCTCCAGTACCGCGCCGTCCGCACCCTCGCCCGGCTGCTCCCCGAGGACGCCCGCTGACCCCCACTTCGCTCACACACGTTCAGCAACCATCAACTCACGGTCAGTGAAAGTCCGTTGGCTCCCCGATCCGATCATCCGCAGTCCGTAACCCAAGTGCCGCGCCGCTCGTTGTGCGGGATGCAGGCTCCCTGTGGTCACCCCCTGGCCGACTCCGATCACCCGATCGTGTGCTCATGGCCAGGGCGTGCAACCCTCAGGACCCCCTGGGGAGTCGACCGTCATGACGAGAGGAGGTGCCGCCAGTGATCGCGAACGTATCGGCACACCGGCGGGCGAACGCCTTCGCCCAGGCCACGGAGGAACAGTCCGGCCGGGGCACGGCGGCCGAGCAGACCGAGGGTTCGCCCCCGGCCGCGGCAGCCGCCGAACAGACCGAGCAGGGCCGTCTGCTGGCCCTCGCGACCCGTCTCGGCGAGCTGCCCCGTCCGGAGCTGGACCCCGAGGTCAAGGTCGTTCAGCGGGCACAACTGGTGGCCGCGATGGAGGCAATGCTCCAGGAGGGCACCGCCACAGCGGCGGCAGCGGACCCTTCGGTGCCCGAGCAGCGCTCCCGTAGAACCAAGGGCGCTCACCGGGCCGCCTCACTGGGGAAGTTCCGCCCGCGCAGTCGGCTCGCCAAGGGCCTCACGGCCGGCGGTCTGAGCGTGAGCGTGGCGGCGGGCGCCTTCGGCGGAGTCGCCGCCGCCAGCTCCGACGCCCTCCCCGGTGACTCGCTCTACGGCCTCAAGCGCGGCATAGAGGACTTCAAACGCGGCCTCGCCGACGGTGACGACGAGCGCGGCGAGGCCTACCTCGACCAGGCGTCCACCCGGCTCAACGAGGCCCGCCGCCTGATGGACCGCGGTCGCGGCGGCCAACTCGACCACGAATCCCTCGGCGAGATCCGCCGCGCCCTCTCCGGGATGACCCACGACGCCTCCGAGGGCCACCGGCTGCTCACCGCCGCCTACCAGCGCGACCCCGACTCGATCGGCCCCATCCAGGCCCTCTCCTCCTTCTCCCGGTCCCACCGCGACGCCTGGGGCGCCCTGCGCGACAAGCTCCCGGTCCAGCTCGGTGATGTCAGCGAGCAGGTCACCTCGGTCTTCGACGCCATAGACCAAGAGGTCGCCCCGCTCCGGTCCCTGCTTCCGCAGCCCCCCGCCAAGAACGGCTCCGGCCCGTCCGGCGGCAACGGCCGCAGCAGCAGCCCCGGCAGCGACCGCACCACCGGCTCCGCCGACCCCGGCCGGTCGTCCGCCACCCCCAGCACCGGCCAGGGCACCGCCGACGGCGGACAGTCCCGCACCGGCACCCCCAGCCGCCCCGCCGACCCCGGCACCGAACAGAACGACGGCCTGCTAGGCGGCGGCACCGGCGGCCTGCTGGACCCCCCTAAGCACACCGGCGGCACCAGCCCGACCCCCACCAAACCACCCAGCGCCGAACCCGACGTCACCCTGCCCCCGCTCCTCCCGGGCCTCCTGCCCGGCCTGGGCATCGACAGCGAGGACGCCGAGTAACCCGCACCACGAGTTCCACGCCGATGGGGGCGCCCTTTCTCACCAGGGGCGCCCCCATCGCCGTACCCGAAGAGCAAGCCCCAGAAGAGCCCGGGTGAACTCAGAAGAATCTCAGAAGAACACCGAGCGGCGCTGTACCAGCAGCTTGTACAGGGTGTGCTGGATCTGCTCGCGGACCTGGTCGGTGAGGTTGAACATCAGCATCGGATCCTCCGCCGCCTCCGGCGGATACCCGTCCGTCGGGATCGGCTCGCCGAACTGGATCGTCCACTTCGTCGGCAGCGGCAGCGCGCCCAGCGGACCCAGCCACGGGAAGGTCGGGGTCAGCGGGAAGTACGGGAAGCCCAGCAGCCGGGCCAGGGTCCTGGAGTTGCCGAGCATCGGATAGATCTCCTCGGCGCCCACGATGGAGCACGGCACGATCGGAGCGCCCTGCCGCAGCGCCGTCGACACAAAGCCGCCCCGGCCGAACCGCTGGAGCTTGTAGCGCTCGCTGAAGGGCTTCCCGATGCCCTTGAACCCCTCCGGCATCACCCCGACCAGCTCGCCCTGCGCCAGCAGCCGCTCGGCGTCCTCCGCGCAGGCCAGGGTGTGCCCCAGCTTGCGGGCCAGCTCATTGACCACCGGCAGCACAAAGACCAGGTCGGCGGCGAGCAGCCGCAGATGCCGGTCCGCCGGATGATGGTCGTGCACGGCGACCTGCATCATCAGCCCGTCCAGCGGCAGCGTCCCGGAGTGGTTGGCGACGATCAGCGCACCGCCCTCGGCCGGGATGTTCTCGATGCCCTTCACCTCGACCCGGAAGTAGTTCTCGTACACCGGGCGCAGCAGCGACATCAGGACCTGGTCGGTGAGCTCCTCGTCGTAGCCGAAGTCGTCGATCTCGTAGTCGCCGGTCAGGCGGCGGCGCAGGAACGCCAGTCCGCCCGCGATCCGCCGCTCCAGGCCACTGCCACCGCTGCCGCCGTCCGGCGCCGCCGCCGGTTCCTCACTGGTCACCCGACCATCATCCTGCGTCCCGCCGGACCGCTCCTCGGCGGGCGGGGGACCGAGGCGCTCGTCGAGCTGATGGACCGGCGACGGCTCCCCGCCGCCCCGGCGAGACGCCGTCCGGCGGCGCGCCGGGCGCTGCCCCGCGCCCCCGCGGGACCGGTCGTCGTCGAACGGAATGACCTTGGCATCCGCCATCGTTGCTGCGCTCCTCGATCGGCGCCGGTCGGCGCTAGTCCGTGCTCGGGGGGTGGCCGTCGCCGGCGACGGGCAGCGCGGCGAGGCGGTCGACGGCACGGGCGACGGTCTCGGGCGGCAGCAGCCCGGGGCCCCGGCCGCGCGCGAAGTCCGCGAAGGTCTCCGCGGTGGTGTACTTCGGCCGGAACCCCAGGGTCTCGCGCATCTGGACGGTGGAGACGGCCCGGCCATGGGTCAGCAGCCGGATCTGCTCGGGCGAGAAGTCGGTCATGCCGAGCGTGCGCACCAGGGACCCGGCCCAGGTGACCGCGGGCAGCAGCAGCGGCACGGTCGGCCGCCCGAGCCGCCGCGCGCACTGCGACAGCAGCAGCACCCCGTCCCCGGCCAGATTGAACGTGCCGCTGTTGAGAGTGCCCCGGCGCGGCTCCTGCGCGGCGATCCGCAGCACGTCCACGACATCGTCCTCGTGCACGAACTGGAGCCGGGGGTCGTAGCCGAGGACCGTCGGCAGCACCGGCAGCGAGAAGTACGCGGCGAGCGGCGAGTCCGCGCTCGGCCCGAGGATGTTGGCGAACCGCAGCACACACACCGCGACATCGGGCCGCCGCCGGGCGAACCCGCGGACATAGCCCTCGACCTCGACGGTGTCCTTGGCGAAGCCGCCGCTGGGCAGTGACTTGGGCGGGGTCGTCTCGGTGAACACCGCCGGATCGCGCGGCGCCGACCCGTACACATTCGTACTCGACTTCACCACCAGCCGCTTCACCGTGGGCGACTTCTGGCAGGCGCCGAGCAACTGCATGGTGCCGATGACGTTGGTCTCCTTGACCGCGGCCCGGCCGCCGCCACCCAGCGCGGTCGCCGTGACATCCATGTGGACGACGGTGTCGGCGCCGCTCTCGGCGAGCACCCGGGCGATGGTCGGCTGGCGGATGTCCGCGCGGACGAAGTCGGCGTCGCCGAGCCCGTGCTCGGGCTCCACGGCGTCCACCGCGACCACCCGGTCCACGCCGGGGTCCCGCTGGATCCGCCGGACGAACCGGCCGCCGAGCCGCCGCGCCACTCCGGTCACCAGCACGACCTTGCCCAAGACCAGCGCCCTTCCTCCCGGGGTACCGCGCCACTGCGCTGCCGTACCGTGCTTCTGCCGCCAACCTAGCGCCTCGACGTTGCGCTGTGATGACCGCACGACCGCCGAGCCGCCGATTCCCACCGGTCCCACCGGTCCCACCGGTCCCGTCCGTGACCGACGGCCGACGACCCCGGGCATGACGATGGCCCCCCACCGGTCCAGGACCGATGGAGGGCCATCCACATTTCCCGCGCTCGACGGCATCACCCGCGTCGCAGAAGCATCAGCAGCACGGCGACGGCGACCGGGGAACTACCCCGCGGCCACCACGCCGCACGCCGCTACTTCTTGTTACGACGCTGGACGCGCGTGCGCTTGAGCAGCTTGCGGTGCTTCTTCTTGGCCATCCGCTTGCGCCGCTTCTTGATAACAGAGCCCACGACTACCCTCGCTCACTTCTCATCACTCGGTGTTTGGGCGCCATGGGCCCACACGACCTACGAGGGGCTAGCCTACCCGCCCGAGCGCTGAGGTCGTAATCGAGGCGATCGTCAGGCCGTCTCCACCCCCACATAACTGTCGCGGAGGTATTCGTGAACCGCGTTCTCGGGGACGCGGAAGGACCGCCCCACCCGAATCGCGGGCAGATGACCGCTGTGCACCAACCGGTACACGGTCATCTTCGACACTCGCATCACCGAGGCGACTTCCGCCACGGTAAGGAACTGAACCTCGCTGAGAGGACGATCGCCAGCAGCCATGACACACCTGAACCTTCCGCACTCGACGGCCACCGGCTTCCCCTTCCGGTGACTCTTCGTCGTTGCGTGCTCACTCCCCAATGTAGGGGCGGGTGATGCGAGTGGGGAAGAGGTGCACCCATCGGCGGCCTACTGTGACAGACACGCTCGATTGAGTACGTAGCGGGTCAGCGGCAGGTAGTAATCGGATCGCACGCCGTCATCAAGGGGAACGGCGACGGACACCCGCCCCTCCGCCTCCCCGACGAACAGCGCGGGATCGTCCGTATCACCCAGACCGATGGCCTCGAACCCTAGCTGACCTGCTCCGCAGACCCAGCCGTGGTCCCCGATCACCAACTCCGGCAGCGGCCCGCCGGCCTCGGCGAGCGCCGCCAGCGCCACCCGTACCGGCAGCGGCGAGTGGGCATGCGCGCCGGTCGCACCCCGGAGCCCCCCGGGGTGGTGCGCCCGCACGAACCCGACACCCCGTACGTAATCAAGGTTGTACGTGCGTAGACCGAACCGGGTCGTTATGTCGACACAGCGACCCTGCGCCGGGGTGAGGACATCACATCCCGCCGTCGACAAAGCGTCCGCGAGCCCGGCGTAGAAGCCCAGCAGCGCGGCCGGATGCCCGGTCCCGATCAGCACCGGCCCCTTGCGCTGAGCCACCTCGGCGATCCGCTCGGCGAACCGGTCCAGCGCGAGCAGCGTCCGTAAGGGATCGATCACATCCGGCCCCTCCACACAGCGCGGATCCGGAGATACCCCGCACTTCTCCGCCATCAAACCGATCAACTCCGGCTCGCCCCAGGCCCCCTCGGGATCGATCCCGATCAGCACTCGGGGATCCCGGGCCGCGAAGAGCCGATAGCTCCGCAGGCTCGTCTCCCGCCCGGTGGCCACGACCCCGGCGATCCGGCAGCCGACCACATGCCCCAGAACCCCACCACGACCGAGCACGGCCCCGATGCTGCCGCACCGCCGCACGACCCACCCCGTACTTCGCCGAATCCCCCACGACCGGGGGTAGCGGGAGGGGCCTCCGGCCGCGTACCGGGTGGCCGGACATCGCCGGGGGCCTCGACGGGGGGCGGGCGCTGCTGCCGGGTCCTCGGCGGTTACGGCCGGACCTTCCGAGGCCGGGCCCTCGGCGTTCACCGCCGGACCCGGCGAGGGCCGGACCCTCGGCGTTACCGCCGGACTCTCCGAGGCCGGACCTCGGCGTTCGCCGCCGGATTCTCCAGTGGCCGAGCCCTTCGGTGGCTGGCCTTTCGGTGGCTGGCCTTTCGGTGACCGTAGCCTCTGGCGGCTGGCCTCCCGGTGACCGAACCCTCCGGGCGGCTGACGCTCCGATGACCGAACCCCCCGGGCGGCTGACCCTCCGATGACCGGCCCCCCGGCGGCTGGACCCTCCAGGGACCGCCCCCCCCAAGACGGGCCGTCAAGCCAGCAGCCCCCGCAGCGGAAACACCGCCCGCCGGGTCGCCAGTACCGCCTGGTCCACCCGGTCCCCCGGGTCGTACCCGTCCTCCCAGGCCCCCCACCCCACCGGCCACCGCCCGTCCGTCATCCGGGCCGGCCCCAACTGCCGGGTCCGGGCGTAGACCTCCGCCCGCCACCCCTCCGGCACCACCGTCTCCGGCGCCACATCCCGCCCCGCCGCGATCCCCACCAGATGCGCCCACGACCGCGGCACCACATCCACCACCGCGTAGCCACCCCCGCCGAGCGCCACCCACCGCCCCCCGGCATGCTCGTGCGCCAGTTCATGACAGGCGACCTGCACCGCCCGCTGCGCGTCCAGCGACACCGCCAGATGCGCCAGCGGATCCTCGAAATGCGTATCCGCCCCGTGCTGGGTCACCAGCACCTGCGGCCGGAAATCGGCCAGCAGCTCCGGCACCACCGCGTGAAAGGCCCGCACCCATCCCGCGTCCCCCGTCCCCGCGGGCAACGCCACGTTCACCGCCGACCCCGCGGCGGCCCCCGCCGCCCCGGTCTCCTCCGGCCACCCGGTCTGCGGGAACAGCGTGCGCGGATGCTCGTGCAGCGAGATCGTCAGCACCCGGGGGTCGTCCCAGAACGCCGCCTGCACCCCGTCCCCATGGTGGACATCGACATCGACATAGGCGACCCGCTCCGCCCCCAGCTCCAGCAGCCGCGCGATCGCCAGCGCCGCGTCGTTGTAGACACAGAACCCCGACGCCGCCCCCGGCATGGCGTGATGCAGCCCGCCGGCGAAGTTCACGGCATGCGCCACCTCCCCCCGCCACACCGCCTCGGCCGCCCCCACCGACAACCCGGCGATCAGCGCCGACGCCTCATGCATCCCGGCGAACGCCGGATCGTCCACGGTCCCCAGCCCGTACGAGGGATCCGCCGCCGCCGGATCCGCCGACGCGGCCCGCACCGCCGCGATGTAGTCCTCCCGGTGCACCAGCCGCAGCGTCGAGTCCCCGGCCTGCTTCGCCGAACCGACCTCCAGCGCCTGGTCCAGGCCCAGCGCCCCGACCAGCCGCCGGGTCAGCTCCAGCCGGACCGGATCCATCGGATGCTCGGGGCCGAAGTCATAGCCCGTTACCGCCTCGTCCCACATCAGCCGTGCGCGACCGCTCATGCCCGCCACCGTATCGGTCCCCCGGACCCTCGAACGACCGGGCGTACACCAGCGTCACCAGCACCAGAACCATCGGCACGAGCATGGCCCCCCGATAGCTCCACACATCCCCGAGCGCCCCCACCAGCGGCGACCCGATCAGAAACCCGACGTAGTTGAAGACATTGAGCCGCGCCACCGCCGCGTCCGAAGCCCCGGGGAACAACCGCCCGGCCGCCGCGAACGTCTGCGGCACCAGCACACACAGCCCCAGCCCCACCAACGTGAACCCGAGCATCTCCACCCAGGCCCCCGGCGCCCCCGCCACCACCGCGAACCCACCCGCGGCCACCACCGCCCCACCCCGCACCACCGCCACGGCCCCGAACCGCCGCACCCCGAAGTCCCCCACGGCCCGCCCCACCAGCGTCGTCACCATATAGACGTTGTACGGCACAGTCGCCGTCTGCTCCGACGACCCCAGCACATCCTGCAAGTACTTGGCACTCCAATTCGACACCGTGGAGTCCCCGATGTACGCGAACGTCATCACCAGACACAGCGGCAGCAACGCCCTGAACACCACCCCGGACGCCTCCGCCCCGTGAGCACGGTCAGACCCCGCCCCCTTCCCCTCCCCGCCCCCATCCACATACCACCGGCTCCCCACCAGCGCCGCCGGCACCAGCACCAACACCACCGGCAGATACGACACCCACAGCGCGAGCCCCCAGTGCGCCCCCATCCAGGCCAGCGAGGCCCCCAGAATCCCGCCCAGGCTGTACGCGGCATGAAACCCGAGCATGATGCTCCGCCCGTACGCCCGCTGCAAACTGACGCCGAGCATGTTCATCGAGGCGTCGAGCGCCCCCACCGCCAGCCCGAACACCGCGAGCGAGACGGCCAACTCGGCCATCCGCTCCCCGGCCCCCACCCCGAACAGCGCCAGCAGCACCACCGGTTGCGACCACCGCAGCACCGCGCTGGGCCGGACCCGCCGCACCAGCCGCTCGGTGACCACACTCCCGACCCCGGCCAGGATCGGCACCGCGGCCAGAAAGACCGGCAGCAGCGCGTCGGACACCCCGTACCGGTCCTGCACCGCCGGGATCCGCGTCACCAGCAGCGCGAACGCCACCCCCTGCGCGAAGAAGCCGAACGCCAGCGAAGCCCTACCGCGCCGCAGCACTTCCGTCATGGCGGCGAGCGTAGGGCCCCCGGCGCCCCCTGCCTACATCAAGCCAAAGATGAATTCCCCTCAACTTCACAGCACCCCACCTTCACACCACCAGCCCGACCAACTCCCCCATCCCGAAGAACACCCTCCCCGCCCCCTCAAGCCGCTCCACCGGAGTCATCCCGGCGAACCCGACCACATCCATCCCCGCCGCGACCCCCGCCCGCACACCCAGCGCACTGTCCTCCACCACCACACACCGCTCCGGCGCCACCCCCATCACCCGCGCCGCATACAGAAACAGATCCGGCGCCGGCTTCCCCCGCCCCACATCCTCGGAACTGAAGATCCGCCCGTCGTCGAACCACCGCTCCAGCCCGGTGACCCGATGCCCCACCCGAATCCGCTCATGACTCCCCGACGAGGCAACGCAGTACGGCACCCCCTCCGCCGTCAGCTTCTCCAGCACCTCCACGACCCCGTCGACCGGCCGCAACTCCCGCTCGAACGCAGCGAAGACCCGCTCATGCAGCACGTCATCGAACTCCGCCGGCAACCGCTCCCCGGTCCGCTCCAGCACCAGATCATGCACCCGATGCACAGCGGCCCCCATGTAGTCCCGCAGCGAGTCCTCGTACGAGGTCGGGTGCCCCAGCTCGGTCAGATACCCGGCGAGCACCCGATTGGAGATCGGCTCGCTGTCGACCAGCACTCCGTCATTGTCAAAGATCACAAGGTCATAGCGCATACCCCGACCTTAAACTCCCGGGAAACGCAGAAGAGCCCCATACCCAAAGGTATGAGGCTCTCCCCCAAAATTTGTTCGGCGGCGTCCTACTCTCCCACCGGGTCCCCCCAGCAGTACCATCGGCGCTGTAAGGCTTAGCTTCCGGGTTCGGAATGTAACCGGGCGTTTCCCTCACGCTATAACCACCGAAACACTATGAAACTGTTCAAACCAACCGCACCACCCGAAAACTGCTGGGCGGGGTTGTTCGTGGTTTCAGAACCAACACAGTGGACGCGAGCAACTGAGGACAAGCCCTCGGCCTATTAGTACCGGTCACCTCCACCAGTTACCTGGCTTCCAGATCCGGCCTATCAACCCAGTCGTCTACTGGGAGCCTTAACCCCTCAAGGGGGTGGGAGTCCTCATCTCGAAGCAGGCTTCCCGCTTAGATGCTTTCAGCGGTTATCCCTCCCGAACGTAGCCAACCAGCCATGCCCTTGGCA